>QHCA01000128.1 GCA_003244095.1 Pseudonocardiales bacterium
GTGGTGCAGCATCGTGAAGCAGAACACCGCCGAGAAGCTCGACCCGGGCAACGGCAGGGCCTCCCCCCGGCCGTCGACGACGTTGACACCGGGGAATCGCTCGCGGAGCCGGGCGGCCAGCGCGGGGTCGATCTCCACGGCGGTCAGGTTGGCGGCGAGGTCGATCAGCCGGGCGGTCGTCGCGCCGTAGCCGGGCCCGATCTCCAGGATGTCCTCGCCGGCATCGCAGTCGGCCAGTGCGGTCGGGAGGACGTCAGTCGCCAGGAACTCCGCCCACTCCGGTGAACTGCACAGCTTGGCATGCCCGCTGTTCATGTCGCTTCTTGTGATTGCTGCATAGTGCATGAGTGAATCATCCACGTCGCATGGTTGGCAAGGGGTTGATGCAGGAAGGATCAGCGGGGTGCGAGGCCCTCCATGATCAGACTCAGGACCCGGTCCCGGGCCCGGCCGGCCGGCCAGTCGTGCCGCCCCCGCAGGTGCGTGTAGGTCCACGCCACCCCGTTGAACGCCAGGTCGGCGACCTCGCGGACATCCTGTCCCGGCGGCAACGACCCGTCGACCTGACCCTCCCGCACGAACCGGACGTAGGGCTCGAGGTAGTCGATCTGTCGGCGGCCGGGGTCGCCATGGTGAAAGACGGTGTCGGAGGCAAGCACCAACGGCAGGTGCCGGTCGATCAGGTCGCACAAAGCGGCCAGACCGCCTTCGAGACGGGCCCGGCCGCTCTGGTCGGAGTTCAGCAGCGGCCATAGCGATCGGCGGAAGTCATCGGCCATCTCGTCGAGCAGGGCCGCCAGCAGGATGTCCAACGTCATGCCCTGCCGCCACACGGTCGACCGCGAGCGGCCGGCTCGCTCGGCGACCCGCTCCAGGGTGATCCCGTCCCAGCTGGTCTCGGCGAGGACGGAGATCGTCGCCTTCAGCAGCTGCGGGTCGGGTCGTGGCTCATCCATGTGCGAAACACTAGCCTGCACATCGTGCAACAGGTACGTTTCACCGATGACCGGCGCACAGGTCCGGCGGCTGGCTCTGGCGCTGCCCCAGGGCACCGAACAGGACCACCACGGGAATCCGTCGTTTCGGGTCCGCGGGAGGATCTTTGCCACCCTGCCCGACGAGGCGCACCTGCACGTGATGGTCGGCGAGCACGAGATCCGGGCCGCCGCCGCGGCGGACCCGTCGGCGTACGAACAGGTGTGGTGGGGCAAGCGACTGGCCGCCCTGCGGGTCGACCTGGCGGTGGCCGAGGCTGACGCCGTGCGGGAACCGCTGGCCGAGGCGTGGCGGCGCAAGGCCCCGCCGGCCCTCGTGCGCGCCCATGACGACAGCGCCACGAACTAGGCCTCGGACCGCCGGCTGCGCGCTGGCGTCCTACCACCGTTGTCTGATGGCGCCTGGAACCTGCGATGAAGGACAAAGGGGGTGCACAGAAACCCACCCCCGAAAGGAAATGACAATGAAGCGAATCGCACTCTTGGCCGCAGGCTCAGCTCTGGTGGCCATTCCCGCAATCATCGGCCTCAGTGCCAGCCAGGCGGCCACCATCCCGGCGCCGGTCCAGGTGGCCAACACCCAGAGCCGCGCCGAGGTGCACGGGGTCGGCCATGGCGCTGACGACGTGACATCGCCGGCTGGCGGCGTGGCCCGCCACGCCGAGCCCGGCGACGACGACAGCAACAGCAACCGCGGCCCGGGCAGCGGCAACAGCGGTAGCCGCCACGGCGGCAGCGACGACGGCCCCCACCACCGCTGACGCATAGACAGGCTCGCCTGAGGGCGGGCAGAGGCTTCGGCCGCGGCGCGGACCCTCCTCCACGCCGCGGCCGATCTCTGCGACCGTCAGGCCTCCAGCTCGCGGGCCACGGCGTGCACCATCTCGGCCACCTGGCGGGCCGACTTGCGGTCGGGATAGCGGCCGCGCCGCAGATCCGGCTGCACCTTGGCCTCGATGACCTTGATCATGTCCTCGACCAGCCCGTGCAGCTCCTCGGCCGGGCGCCGGGCCGCCTCCTGCAGCGACGGGGGTACCTGCAGCACGCGTACCGACAGGGCCTGCTCGCCTCGCTTGCCGGCGGCTACGCCGAACTCCACCCGCGCACCCGGCTTGAGCTCGGTCACCCCGGACGGCAGGGCACCCTTGTGCACGAACACGTCGCCACCGTCGTCCCGGGACAGGAAACCGAATCCCTTGACGACGTCGAACCATTTGACCTTGCCGGTGGGCACGTTGAACCTCAGACACGAGTGGAAAAAAGCCGCGAAGCCATCAGGCTACGACGGTGGGCGGGCCGCCGCCAATGGCTAATTGTTCGTTCATCGAGCCGGAGCGGAAGCCGCGGGGGTCGACCGTCACGCTGGGGAATCCCCTGACCACCGCCAGCAGGTCGGGACGAGCGGCCAGCGCCCCGACCAGGGAGCGGTCGATCTCGACCCGGGCGCCGTCGCGGCCGAGGTCGCGGACGCGCAGGTCACGCACGGCGATCCCGGATCGCAGCAGGGCGTCCCGCAAGGCCACCTCGGCGGCCTCGACCCGGGCGAGGCGGGCCGGGCTGATCTCGATGCCGTACGCCACCCGGCTCGACAGGCAGGCGGCGGCCGGCTTGTCCCACGTCGGCAACCCCCACGTACGGGACGCCGCACGGACCTGCACCTTGGTCAGGCCGGCGTCGCGCAGCGGCGTCACCGCCCCCCGCTCGGCCGCCGCCCGGATGCCCGGTCGGAAGCCGGCGACGGCGTCATCGGCGTTCGTACCGGTGGCGACTGCCCGCAACCCCAGCCGCGATGCCACCGGCAGCAGGACGTCGAGCAACTCCGCCTTGCAGAAGTAGCACCGGTCACCGGCATTGGCCCGGTATCCCGGCCGGCTCATCTCGCCGGTCGACGGCAAGTCGTGAACCACGCCCAGAGAGGCGGCAAACGCGCGGGCCGCATCCGCCTCGGTGGCCGGCAGGCTCGCGGACATCGCCGTCGCGGCCGCGACGTACGCCGGACCGAGCGCGCGGACCGCGGCGACCAACAGGAAGGCCGAGTCGGCTCCGCCGGAAAAGGCCACCAGCACGCTGCCCAGGCTGCGCAGGTGCTCGTCGAGCGCGGCCAGGCGGTCGGTCAGCTCAGCGTCTGGGGTCACCACTGGCCAAGCGTACGGTCAGGCATTGCGCTCTGCGCATCGTCAAGCACTGCGCACCGTGGCCGCGTCCTGCAGACCCAGGATCCGCACCGCCTCGTCGCGCATCTGGGCCTTGCGGATCTTGCCGGTGACCGTCATCGGGAACTCGGTGACCACGTGCACGTAGCGAGGCACCTTGAAGTGCGCCAGCTTGCCGGAACAGAACTCCCGTACCTGCTCGACCGTCAACCCCGCGACCCCGTCGTGCAGGCGCACCCAGGCCATCAGCTCCTCGCCGTAGCGCTCGTCGGGCACGCCGATCACCTGCACGTCGGCGATGTCGGGGTGGCCGTAGAGGAACTCCTCGACCTCGCGCGGGTAGACGTTCTCGCCGCCGCGGATGACCAGGTCCTTGATCCGGCCGACGACGTTGAGATAGCCGGCCTCGTCCATCACCGCGAGGTCGCCGGTATGCATCCACCGGGCCGCGTCGATCGCCTCGGCGGTCCTGTCGGGCTCCTCCCAGTAGCCCAGCATCACCGAGTAGCCGCGGGTGCACAGCTCGCCGGGGGTGCCGCGCGGCACCGTCAGGCCGGTCTCGGCGTCGACCACCTTGACCTCCACGTGCGGGTGCACCTGCCCGACGGTCGCGACCCGGCGGTCCAGGTCGTCGTCGGCGCCGGTCTGGGTCGACACCGGCGAGGTCTCGGTCATGCCGTAGCAGATCGTCACCTCCGTCATCCCCATGTCGGCGACGACCCGCTTCATCACCTCGACCGGACACGGCGAGCCGGCCATGATCCCGGTACGCAGGGACGACAGGTCGTGGGATGCGAAGCCGGGCTCGGCGAGCTCGGCGATGAACATCGTCGGCACGCCGTACAGCGACGTGCACCGCTCGTCGGCCACCGCGCGCAGCGTGGCTCCGGGGTCGAAGCCGGGCGCCGGGATGACCATGCAGGAGCCGTGCGAGGTGGCGCCGAGGTTGCCCATCACCATGCCGAAGCAGTGGTAGAAGGGCACCGGGATGCAGATCCGGTCCTCAGCGGTGTAGCCGCACATCTCACCGACGAAGTAGCCGTTGTTCAGGATGTTGTGGTGGGACAGGGTCGCGCCCTTCGGGAAGCCGGTGGTGCCCGACGTGTACTGGATGTTGATCGGATCGTCCGGGCTCAGGGCCGCCTCCGCGTCGTGCAGCCGGTGCATCGGGACGGAGTCGCCGCGCGACAGCAGCTCCTTCCACTGCTCGGAGCCGAGGAAGATCACCCCCTCGAGGTCGGGACAGTCGGCGTGGACCTCGCCCACCATCGTCCGGTAGTCGCTGGTCTTGAACGACTCCGCCGACACGAGCAGCCGGATGCCGGCCTGCCGGAGCACATAGCCGAGCTCGTGGGTGCGGTAGGCCGGATTGATGTTGACCAGGATCGCGCCGATCTTGGCGGTGCCGTACTGCACGAACGTCCACTCCGGCACGTTGGGCGCCCAGATCCCGACCCGGTCACCCTTGTCGATGCCCAGGTCGAGCAGCCCGCGCGCCACGGTGTCGACGGTGTCGGCGAAGGCGTCGTAGGTCCAGCGCCGCCCGGTCGCGCAGTCGACGAGCGCCTCGCGGTGGCCGTGTGCTGCGACGGTACGGTCGAGGTTGGCCCCGATGGTGTCGCCGAGCAGCGGGGCCGCCGAAGGTCCGCAGGAGTACGACGGCAGCGCCACGGCCCTGGTCATCGGGACCTCCTGGTCAGCTAGATCGACTCGTCGCCGCCGAATTCGGTGTCGTGCCGCTCCGTGCCGGGCGGGCGCACGGAGTAGTGCCGGCCGTGGCGTTCGAGAGGAGCCGGCAGTTCCATGTCGTCACCGAACGGCGACTCGGCGCCCTGGTGCTCCGCGGCGAGCTCGTTGACCGGCTTGCCGTCACCGTGGGTCGGCCAGCTCGGCTCGATGTGCTCGGGGTGCTTGTCGGCGTGGCTCATGGCTCTCCCATCGCAGCTTGCCGTCAGTGTGCCGCATGGCGGCGGCTAGCGTGGAGTGGATGACCCTCTCAGATTGGCTGCGCGGGCGCCCCGACGCCGCCCTCGTCGCACTCCTGCGGCGCCGCCCCGACCTGGCGGTGCCGGCACCCGGCGACCTCGGGGTGCTGGCCAACCGGGCCACCGTGCGACTGTCGGTGGTGCGCGCCCTGGAACAACTCGACGCCTTCGCCCTGTCGGTGCTCGACGCCCTCGTCCTCCTGGGGCCCAGCGCCGTGTCGATCAAGGAGGTCGACCGGCTCGTCGGTGCCGACGTGACCGCTGCAGTGGACCGGCTGCGCGAGCTGGCTGTGATCTGGGGCGCCGACGACGCGTTGCATGCGGTCGGACCGGTGCCGCAGATCCTCATCTACCCGGCTGGGCTGGGCCGCCCGGCGACCGCGCTGGGACTGAAGCAGCCCCCCCTGGCGGACTTCGACGACCTTGACGCGGCCGAGCGCGACGTGCTCGACCGGCTGGCCGCGGGGCCGCCCGTCGGCGCCGCCCAGGTGCGCCCCGACACACCGGTGGCCGACCTGATCGCCCGCGGCCTGCTCGCCCGGCTCGACCCGGGCACCGTCGAACTGCCGCGCGAGGTGGGGCTGGCCCTGCGCGGCGACCGCCCTCTCGGTGGGGTGTCCACGGTGGCGCCGCCGCTGTCCGCCGTGCAGGTCGACCTCGCGACCGTCGACGGCACCGGGACGGGTCAGGTGCTCGAATCGCTGCGCCTGGTCTCCGCCCTCCTCGACGCGTGCGCCGACAGCCCGCCGGCAGTGCTCCGCAGCGGTGGCATCGGCGTACGCGACCTGCGCCGGCTGGCCCGCCGGCTCGACATCGACGAAGCGGTGCTTGCGCTGCTGCTGGAGGTGGCAGGGCACGCCGGCCTGCTCGACGGGACCGCCGACGCGCACCACGAGTGGCTGCCCACACCGGCCTTCGACACCTGGGTGGCGCTGCCGACCGAACAACGCTGGCTGCGGCTCGCCACGGCCTGGCTCGACATGCCACGGCAGCCAGGTCTGGCCGGGTCGCGAGACGACCGCGACCACGTCCTGGCACCGCTGTCCGACGACCTCGCGCGCTCGGCCGCTGCGCCCGCGCGGCGCCGGATCCTCGCGGCACTCGCCGACCAGCCGAAGGGGTGCGCGCCCGCCCCGGAGTCGCTGGTGGCATGGCTGGCCTGGCAGGCACCGCGGCAGGGTGGCCGGCAGCGCGACGACGTCGCCCGGTGGGCCCTGAGCGAGGCCGAGATGCTCGGGATCACCGGCCGGGGCGCGCTCACCTCCTACGGTGCCGCCCTCCTGCGCGAAGCCGACGGTGATGCCGCACACCTGCTGGCCGGCCGGCTGCCCGCGCCGCTGTCGGAGGTGCTGCTGCAGGCCGACCTGACCGCCATCGCCCCGGGGCCGCTGGAGCCGCGGCTGGCGCACGATCTGGCACAGGTCGCCGATGTCGAGTCCTCCGGCGGGGCCACCGTCTACCGGATCACGGCACAGTCGGTCCGGCGGGCACTCGACGGTGGGCGGTCGGCCGGAGACCTGCACGAGCTGTTCCGCGCCCGGTCACGGACCCCGGTCCCACAGGCGTTGACGTACCTCATCGACGACGTGGCCCGGCGGCACGGTGGCCTGCGCACCGGGTCGATGCAGTCCTACCTCCGCTGCAACGACGAGGCGCTGCTCGACGAGCTGATGAACCACCGGGGCATCGCCGACCTGCGGCTGCGCCGGATCGCCCCGACGGTCGTCGTCTCAGGGGTGCGCACTCGGGAGCTGCTCGACCTGCTCCGCGCCGCGGGCTACGCGCCGATGCAGGAGTCGGCCGACGGGTCGGTGGTGATCACCGCCGACGAGCAGCGCCGGGCTCCCAAGCGCCGTTTCGGGGTACGGCGGCCGGCCGTTCCCACGCAGCCCACCGACGACCAGCTTGCCG
>QHCA01000129.1 GCA_003244095.1 Pseudonocardiales bacterium
GCCGGTCAGGCCGCGCAGTCCCGGCAGAGCGGCTCCCCGTCACGTGTCTCGGCAAGCTGGCTGCGGTGATGGACCAGGAAGCAGGAGACGCAGCGGAACTCGTCGTCCTGCATCGGCAGGACCCGCACGGTCAGCTCTTCCCCGGACAGGTCGGCACCGGGCAATTCCAAAGACTCGGCCAGATCCGCCTCGTCCACGTCGACGCTGCCGGACTGGGCCTCAGCCCGCCGCGCCTTGAGCTCCTCGAGGCTGTCCTCGCCGATCTCAGATTCTTCGGTACGACGCGGCGCGTCGTAGTCGGTCGCCATGTACTTATCACTCCCAAATATGTGTCTGAGTTTTATTGAACGCACCATGTCGGTGCGTTGTGCCCGGAAGCGCGAAGATAAATCGTTCGGCCTACCGGGGCGGTGGAGCCTATCGTCATGCGCAAGCCCACGGCACCCAAACGCGCCGCGGGGATCAGGCAAGTCGGCAAGTCCGCGAGTCGGACGGGATGGCGGTGACGTGATGACTGGATCTTGCAGCACCGTGCCGTTGGTCTTGCCCGCCGCGCCCGTTACGTCCTGATTCGACCCCGTCGATCAATCGCCTGATCCGACGAACTGAAAGCGACGTAGGGCCACCGAACTCCCGGAGCTTACGTTGTCCGCAAATCTTGCACAGCTGGGCTGGGACGAGTCCTGGTCCAGTCAGTCCTCACCCGATCCACAACTGCGCCCCGCCCGCGTCGCTCGCACCGACCGTGGCCGGTGCGTCGTGCACACCGGCGACGGCACGCAGCATGCCCGCCTGTCGCCGGACCTGCAGCCCGCCCCGACGACCGGCGACTGGGTCCTGCTCGACGCCGATGGCACGGTGACCGCCGTGCTGCCCCGGCGCACGACCGTGATCCGCGGAGCGGGCCGCAACGACGCCCGCGGCCAGGTGCTCGCCGCCAACGTCGACGTCCTGTTCGTCATCTCGCCGCTGTCCACCGCACCGAACCTGGGCAGGCTCGAACGCATGCTCGCCCTCGCCTGGGAGAGCGGCGCCCGTCCGGTCGTCCTGCTCACCAAGGCCGACCTGTCCGCCGATCCCGAGGCCGATCGGGCGGAGGCCGCCCAGGCGGCACTCGGGGTCGACGTGATCGCGGCCAGCGTGGTCGACGGGCTGGGGTTCGACGAGGTTCGCGCCCTCCTGCCAGCCGGGCGTACGGGGGCGCTCATCGGACCGTCCGGCAGTGGCAAGTCGAGCCTGGTCAACGCGCTGGCCGACGAGGAGACCCTGACCACCGGCGACATCCGCTCCGACGGCAAGGGCCGGCACACCAGCACCGCGCGCGAGTTGGTACCGATGCCGTGGGGTGCCCTCCTGCTGGACACCCCCGGGCTGCGGGGCGTCCAGTTGTGGGACTCCGCGGCCGGGATCGAGCAGACGTTCAGCGACATCGAGACCCTGGCGACCGAGTGCCGCTTCGGTGACTGCACGCACCACGGCGAGCCCGGGTGCGCGGTCGCCGGTGCCGTTGCCGACGGGGCACTGTCGGCCCGCCGGCTGGCCAACTACGAGAAGCTGCTGCGCGAGCAGACGTGGCTGGCCGGACGCTACGACGCCCGGCTGCGGGCGGAGCAACGCAGGGTATGGAAGGTCCAGGCGAAGGCGTACCGGCAGCGCCCGGCCCGCTAGCCGGGCCGATAACGTCGGAGCATGCAGGCCACCCAGGGCGCTCCACGCGCCATCGTCGGGCCTTATCTCGCGGCAGCACTCGGTGACGAGCGCTGGTCGGACTGCACGGTGGAGTTGATCAGCGGCGGGAAGTCCAACCTCACCTACCGGATCGCCGGTCCGGCGGGGCGGGTGGTCCTGCGCCGCCCGCCGCTGGGCAATGTGCTGCCCACCGCACATGACATGTCCCGCGAGCACACGATCATCGCGGCGCTGGCCGGCTCCGCCGTCCCGGTGCCCGTGGCGCTGCACCTGTGCACCGACCCGGCCGTTCTGGGCGCACCGTTTCACGTCATGTCCTACGTCGACGGGCCGGTGGTCCGCGCCGCCTTCCCGCCGGGGTACGCCGACCGGCCCGCGCAGCGCCGGGCGATCGCCGACGAGTTGGTCGACGTCCTTGCCCGCCTGCACGCGGTGGACGTGGACGCGGCCGGATTGTCCGGCTTCGGGCACCCGGACGGCTTCCTCGCCCGCCAGCTGCGCCGCTGGACCGGGCAGTGGGAGGCCAGCCGGGCCGCAGCGTCACCCACCCTGGACGCGCTCGCCGCGGCCCTCGCGGAATCGCTTCCGGACAGTCCCGCCCCCACCGTCGTGCACGGGGACTACCGGCTCGACAACACCGTCCTCCATCCCGAGATACCCGGCCGGATCCTTGCCGTCCTGGACTGGGAGATGTCCACCCTCGGCGACCCGCTGGCCGACCTCGGCCTGCTGCTCGTCTACTGGCAGGGGCCGGTCGACGCGGGCAACCCCCTCGCCGTGCAGACCGGTGCCGCCCTGAGCGCCCTCCCGGGTTTCCCGAACCGGGCGCAGATCTGCGCCCGGTACGCCGAGCGCACCGGGCGCGACCTGTCCGCGCTTCCGTGGTATGTCGCCTTCGGCTGCTTTAAGCTGGCGGTAGTGGTAGCCGGGGTCGTGGCCCGGCACCGGGCTGGAGCCATGGTCGGCGACGGGTTCGAGGGAATCGGCAACGCCCTGGAGCCGCTCGTGCTGCGGGGCCATGCCGAGCTCGCAGGCGACCTGTGAGCAGCCACTCCCCCTTCGGCGAGCAGCCGGCCGGGATCGGCCCGCGGGCCCGGGCGGCGCGCGCCCGCCGCGACACGACGCGGCTGCGGGCAGCCGTCGTACTGGTCGTCCTGGTCGTCGCCAGCGCCCTCGGTGTGTGGCTGATCCTGCGGGCCGACGTCACGAAGAGCACCACGCGGGCCGCCCCGGCCTCCTGCGTACACGCGAGCGCCGGCCAGGCACCGACCAGGGCCGACATCAGGATCCGGGTACTCAACGCCACGGCGAGGGAAGGGCTGGCCGCCAAGACCGCCGCGGAGCTTCGGCTGCGCGGCTACACGGTGACGGCCGTGGGCAACGACCCCAGCGCCGTGCGCGGGCCTGCCGAGATGCGCTACGGCACGGCCGGGGCCCCATTCGCCAAGGCACTCAAGGGGCTCGTCGCAGGTGCCGTGAGCCGGCCGGTCACCCGAACCGGCAGCGACGTCGACCTCGTTCTGGGCAACACGTTCACCCGGCTCGCCCCGGCCCCCGCCCAGACACCGCCGAAGACGGGCTCGGGCTGTCCCGCGACGGCCACGCCAGGGCGATAGCCGCGACCGGGTCGAGGAACGGCTCGCCGCGGTGCCCGGCGCCGGCCTTTTCCAGCAGCAGGCGCGCCGCCCGCCCCGCCAGGGTCAGGGTCGCGATCTCGTTGCCGAAGAACGGCCCGGACAGCCGGCGCCAGGACAGCGGCGGCTTGGGCACCGTCGAGAAGGCCCCGAGCAGCAACCTGGTCGTACGCTCGGCCGCCGCACTCCAGGCCACCCGGAAGACCCAGTGCATCACCGCGGGCACATAGTTGTGCAGCGGTGAGCAGGTCAGCTGATAGATCGGGGCGCCGACCTCGGGCCCGAGGTCGGCGCGGGCGATGTAGGCGTGGTGCACGTCACCGGAGAGCACGCAGATCGTGGCCGGTGCCGCCGCCCCGCCGTGCTCTCCGCGGCCGACCCGCGCGAGCAACCGGGCCAACCGGTCGAAGGAGTCCCTGAAGGCCGCCCAGTGCTCCAGGTCGGCGGCCCGGCGCAGCTTCTCACCGCCGGCGGCCAGCAGCCTGCCGCGGCTGCCGGCGCATACCGCCTCGTTCCAGGACTCGATGTCGTGCAACGCCCTCGGCAGCAGCCAGGGCAACGACGTGCCGACCAGCAGGTGGTCGTACTCCCCCTCCACCTGACGCTCTATCCAGGCGAACTCGGCCTCGCTCACGATCGACCGCCGCCCGTCGAGCACCCGGCCGCACCGGGAATCGATGACGAGCAGCCGGACGCGGCCGAAGTCACGACGGTAGGACCACTGAGCCCCCTTGGCGCCGTCGGCCTCATGGTCGGCGGCCTGCGCGAACTCGCGGAGGATCGCCGCACCGTCGTCGGCGGCGCACACCCGTCGGTAGACCTCATCGGAGGCGAGCCGCGAAGGCGACAGGTTACCCAGGTGCTGGTACACCCAGTACGACATCAGGGCACCGGTGATCCGCTCCCGCCACCACGAGGTGCGCGCCATCTCCTCCCGCCAGAGCCGGGAGGTGTTCCAATCGTCGCGTACGTCATGGTCGTCGAAGATCATCGAGCTGGGGATGCTGGCCATCAGCCACCGCACCTCGGGGTCGGTCCAGGACTCGAGATAGAGCCGGGTGTACTCCTCGAAGTCGGCCACCTGGTCGTAAGGCGGGCGCGAGGTGTCCCGCCGCTCGGCGATGTAGCGCTTGGTCTCCGGGGAGGTCTCGTCGGCGTAGACCTGGTCGCCGACCAGCAGCAAGGCGTCGGGCCATCGGTCCTCGTCGGTCTGCGTCATCCGGATGGCGAACGCGTCGAGCGCGTCGAAGTCGTAGTGGTCGTCGTCGCGGACCGCGTGCGAGGTCGCGTACCGGCAGGAGCCGAACACCAGGCGGAACGCCGTGTCCGGGTCGACGGTACGGATCCGGCTCGGCGGAAGGCGGCACCTGGGCTCGGGCCAGACCGGCTCGTCGTCGATCAGCACCTGGTACGGGTAGGTCGTACCGGGCCGCATGCCCTCGACACACACCAGCGCGTAGTGATGCCCCGCAACGCAGAAAGTCGCGGACCGGCCGCGGGGGCCTGCGGTGACCACCTCGACGGTGCCGGCGCCCGCGGTCTCCACCCAGACGGTCGCATCGTCGGTGCCCACATGCCGCAGCACCGGGCCGAGCACGAGTCGGGTCACGTGCCCTTCCTACTCCGCGTGGACCGGCGGTCGGTGAACGGGTCGCCTCACGGGCCTTCGTCGGCCCGCAGTGCGACGAGCCGACCGTGCAGGGCGGCATGCAGGGCCGGCGGTGCGGCCAGCACCAGGTCCTCACCCGCCGGCGCGCCGCTGAGGCCGGTGACGAGCAGGCCGGCCTCGACCGCGATCAGCCCGCCGGCGGCGAGATCCCACGGCTTGAGGCCGCGCTCGAAGTAGGCGTCGACCCGGCCGGCCGCGGCCGAGCACAGGTCGAGGCTGGCGGCGCCGAACCGGCGGATGTCGCGGATCTCGGGCAGCAGGGCGGCGACGACGACGGCCTGCGCCCGGCGGCGGTCCGTCCCGTACCCGAAACCGGTCGCCACCAGGGCCTGGTCCAGCGAGGTGACCGGCGAGCCGCGCAGCCGGCGCGCACCCAGCCAGGCCCCCTCGCCGCGGATCGCGGTCCACAACTCTTCGCTGGCCGGGTTGAAGACCGCGCCCACCGCGACGATGCCGTCGACCTCGGCGGCCAGGGACACCGCGTAGGCCGGCAGGTCGTAGAGGTAGTTCACCGTGCCGTCGATCGGGTCGAGCACCCACCGCACCCCGGTGGTCCCCCAGGTCTCCCCGGTCTCCTCGCCCAGCACGCCGTCACCGGGGCGCAGGGTGCGCAGGGATTCGACCACCAGGCGCTCGGCCGCCCGGTCCATCTCGGTCACCACGTCGGTCGGCGTGGACTTGGTCGTCACCTCGGCACCGGCCGACGCCCGCCCGGCGACGACCAGTGCCCCGGCCCGCCGGACCAGGTCGACGGCCAGGGACAACAGGGCATCGGTCACGGTTGCAGCGTAGATTCCGGCTCATGGCAGCGTCGAAGGCTCCCACTCCGCGGGCTCTAGGGATCGACATCGGCGGCACCGGCATCAAGGGCGCCGTGGTCGACCTCGACACCGGGCAACTCGCCACCGAGCGCTACCGGGTCCCCACACCGGTCCCCTCCACGCCGCAGAACGTCTCGAAAGTCATCCACGAGATGGTTACCAGGCACGGCTGGAGCGGCCCCGTCGGCGCGGCGTTCCCCGCCGTGATTCGGGGCGGCGTCGCCCGCTCGGCGGCCAACGTCGACCCCAGCTGGATCGGCACGGACGTCGATGCGCTGTTCACCGAGGTCACGAACTGTCCGGTCACGGTCATGAACGACGCCGACGCGGCCGGGGTCGCCGAGGTGCGCGCGGGTGCGGCCAAGGACGTTCCCGGCGTCGTCCTGCTCCTGACCCTGGGCACGGGCATCGGCAGCGCGCTGTTCATCGACGGTCACCTCGTGCCCAACACCGAGCTCGGTCACCTGGAGCTGCAGGGGGTCGACGCCGAGACGCGCGCCGCCGCCTCGGCCCGCGAGCGCGAGGGCCTGTCCTGGAAGCACTGGGCGAGCCGGCTCCAGCACTACTTGAAACACCTCGAGCATGTGCTGCCCCCGGACCTGTTCGTACTCGGTGGCGGAGTCAGTAAGACACCCGACAAGTGGCTGCCCTACCTCCACGTCGAGACGCCGGTCGTCATCGCGAGCCTGCGCAACAACGCCGGGATCGTCGGGGCTGCGATGGTGGCCCACGACGAGGCTGTGGCCGGCAATTCGGCCCAGACACTGCGGCCCGTCCGCAACCACCCGGCCAGAGCGGAGTTAGACTGATGTGCCGGTCCGTTTACAGGCCCGTCCAGGCTGCACCGAACGCTCCGACCGGGCACGCCAACCCCGGGCGGTCGTTCCCGCGGAGAAGCCCAGCTCGTGAGAGGTAGTACGTGACACCCGCTGACTCCACGTCCGCACGTCCCACCCCGAGGGCTCAGCCAGCGACGGTCCCTCCGCGCAAGCGCACTGTCGCGGCTCGCTCGGCCGGCGCAGCCAAGGCCAGCTCCGACCCCGTCGTGGCGCCGGTTCCCCGCAAGGGTGTCAAGGCGACGGCCAAGCTCAAGACGGCGGCCAAGAAGGCCGCCGCTCCCCACGCGGGTGCGCCCCCGGCCACCCCGGCCGCCGGCAAGGAGGGCCTGACCCTCGACGAGGCCGTCGTCCTCACCGCCTCCGACGAGGAGGAGGAGGGTCCGGCCGGCGCCGAGTTCACCTGGGACGAGGAGGACGAGGAGTCCGAGGCCCTGCGCCAGGCGCGCAAGGACGCCGAACTCACCGCCTCCGCGGACTCCGTCCGGGCCTACCTCAAGCAGATCGGCAAGGTGGCACTCCTCAACGCCGAGCAGGAGGTTGACCTCGCCAAGCGCATCGAGGCCGGGTTGTACGCCTCCGAGCGGCTCAAGCAGTCCGAGGACGGCGGCCAGAAGGTCTCGCCGACCCTGCGCCGCGACCTCAACTGGATCGTTCGCGACGGCGAACGGGCCAAGAACCACCTTCTTGAGGCCAACCTGCGCCTCGTCGT
>QHCA01000130.1 GCA_003244095.1 Pseudonocardiales bacterium
TTCTTCTTCTGCGGCATGATGCTCGACCCGGTGGAGTAGGCGTCGTCGAGCTCGATCCAACCGAACTCCTGTGACGACCAGAGCACGACCTCCTCCCCCAGCCGCGACAGATGCACACCGATCAGCGCGGCGACGAAGAGGAATTCCGCGGCAAAGTCGCGGTCGGACACCGCGTCGATCGAGTTGGCCGCCGGCCGGTCGAAGCCCAGCTCGGCGGCCACCGCAGCAGGATCCAGCGGCAGCGCCGACCCGGCCAGCGCGCCGGAGCCCAGCGGGCAGACGGCAGCCCGAACGTCCCAGTCACGGAGACGGTCAATATCCCGGAGGAAGGCCTGCACGTGGGCCAGCAGTTGGTGGGCGAACAGCACCGGCTGGGCGTGCTGCAGGTGGGTCATCCCCGGGGCGGGTGTGTCGACGTGCTCGCGGGACTGGCCGATGAGGGCGCCGCACAGGTCTGCCAGCTCGGCGACGATCCGCCGCACGTGGTCGCGAAGGCACATCCGCAGGTCGGTGGCGATCTGGTCGTTGCGGGAGCGCCCGGCTCGCAGCTTGCCGCCGAGGTCGCCGAGGCGCTCGAGCAGGCCACGCTCCAGGGCCGTGTGCACGTCCTCGTCGTCGGGCGTCGGGCGGAATTCACCGGCCTCGACCTCACCGGCCAGGTCGTCCAGCGCGACCAGCACCCGGTGCGCCTCGTCCTCGGAGAGCAATCCCGCCCGGTGCAGCACCCGGGCATGGGCGCGGGAGGCGAGCAGGTCGTACGGTGCCAGCCGCCAGTCGAAGTGCACACTCACCGAAAGCCGGGCCAGGGCGTCGGCCGGGCCGCCGGCGAAGCGGCCGCCCCACAGCCGGGTCGGGGGTGTGCCGGTCACCCGTCGGAGTCTGCCATTCCCGCGTCGCGCTCCGCCGCGAGCCGCCTGTCGCGTTCTGCCGCCAAGCGGTACGGCAGGCCGTACAGCTCGATGAACCCGCGGGCCGCGGACTGGTCGAACGTGTCACCGGTGTCGTACGTGGCCAGGCCGAAGTCGTACAGCGAGGCCGCGCTGCGCCGCCCGGTGACCACCGCGCGCCCGCCGTGCAGGGTGAGCCGGATGTCGCCGGACACCGTTCGCTGCGTGCTGCCGATGAACGCATCCAGTGCCTCCCGCAGCGGGGAGAACCACAGGCCGTCGTAGACCAGCTCGCCCCATCGCTGCTCGACGCCCCGCTTGTAGCGACTCAACTCCCGGTCGGTGGTGACCGCTTCGAGCTCCTGGTGCGCCGTGATCAGGGCGAGCGCGCCGGGGGCCTCGTAGACCTCCCGGCTCTTGATGCCGACGAGCCGGTCCTCGACCATGTCCAGCCGACCGACCCCCTGCGCTCCGGCCCTCGTGTTGAGCTCCTCGACGGCCTGCAGCACCGTGACCGACCGGCCGTCGATCGCCGCGGGCACGCCCGCTTCGAACGTGATGATCACCTCGTCGGGATCGCGCGGCGTGGCCGGGTCGGCGGTGTAGGAGTAGACGTCTTCTACGGGTGAGTTCCACACGTCCTCGAGGAAGCCGGTCTCGACCGCACGACCCCAGACGTTCTGGTCGATGGAGTACGGCGAGGACCTGGTCACGTCGATCGGCAGGCCCTTGCCCTCGGCGAAGGCGATCGCCTTGTCCCGGGTCATGCCGGAGTCGCGGACCGGGGCCAGCACCCTCAGGCCGGGCGCCAGCGCGGCCAGACCGACCTCGAACCGGACCTGGTCGTTGCCCTTGCCAGTGCAGCCGTGGGCGACCATGGTCGCGCCGTACTCGTGGGCCGCCGCGGCGAGCCGCTCGACGATCAGCGGCCGGGACAACGCGCTCACCAAGGGGTACCGGTCCATGTAGAGCGCGTTGGCCTGTAGGGCAGGCAGCAGGAAGCGGTCGGCGAACTCGTCGCGCAGGTCTGCGACCACCGCTTCCACGGCGCCGCAGTCCAGCGCCCGCCGGCGGATGACCTCGAGGTCCTCACCGTCCTGCCCGACGTCGGCGGCAACGGCGATCACGTCGGCGCCGGTCTCCTCGGCCAGCCAGCCGATGGCGACACTGGTGTCGAGGCCACCGGAGTAGGCCAGGACGATGCGTTCGGTCATGTGCAACTCCTAAATTCCTGATTGCCCTGCTGAATGTTCTGCCGGATCTCCGCCGGCCCATTGCGTCAGGCGAGCCGCGAGCTCTGCGCCCCCGTCGGCCGCCCGGGCGACGAGCAGTACGGTGTCGTCCCCGGCGATCGAGCCCACCAGACCCTCGATGCCACCGCGGTCGAGAGCCGAGGCGAGGAACTGCGCGGCGCCCGGCGGCGTGCGCAGCACGGCCAGGTTGCCGCTGGCGTCCGCCCGGATCAGCAGTTCGGCCAGAAGCCGCCGCAGCTTGCCGGACGGGCCGCCGTCGGCCGCGGGATCGTCGGTCTCCCCGGCCGGGCCCTCCTCGGGCACGAAGTAGGCGAAGCCGCCGCCATGCCGGCGCCGCTTGACCGCCCCCAGCTCCTCCAGGTCGCGGGACAGGGTGGCCTGGGTGACCGCGATGCCCTCCTCGCCGAGCAACCGGCTCAGCTCCAGCTGCGAGCTCACCGGCCCGCCCTGGATCAGCGCGACGATGCGGGCGTGCCGGGAGCTGCGGGTGAGCGGGAGCCTGGACGCGGTGGTCCCCGTTGAAGTCGTCACGGCGTCACGCCCGCTCCAGCAGCCAGCACAGCAGGGCCTTCTGGGCGTGCAGGCGGTTCTCCGCCTCGTCGAAGACGGCGCTGTGCGGGCCGTCGATCACCGCCGCGGCGATCTCCTTGCCGCGGTAGGCGGGCAGGCAGTGCAGCACGACCGGGCCGGCGTTGGCGAGGTCGACCAGGTCCTCGGTCACCGAGTACGGCACGAACGGCGCTTCCCGGGCGGCCTGCTCGGCCTCGAAGCCCATCGACACCCATGTGTCGGTGACCAGTACGTCGGCACCCGAGCTGGCAGCCCGCGGATCGCGTACGTGGGCCGCCGACCCGCCGGTCTCGGTGCCGATCTTCTCTGCGGCGACGAGAACGGCCGGATCGGGGTCATAGCCCTCGGGCGAGCTGACCCGGACGTGCATGCCCGCGGTCGCGCCGGCCAGGAGGCAGGAGTGGGCCACGTTGTTGGCCGCGTCGCCGAGATAGGTCATCGTGAGCCCGGCCAGGGTGCCCTTGCGCTCGCGGATCGTCTGCAGGTCGGCGAGCAGCTGGCAGGGGTGGAACGTGTCGGTCAGCCCGTTGATCACCGGCACCCGGCTCACCGCGGCCATCCGCTCGACCCGCTCCTGGCCGAACGTACGCCACACGATCGCCACCGCAACGCGATCGAGCACCCGCGTGGTGTCCTCGATGGGCTCACCCCGGCCGAGCTGGGTGGACGCGGAGTCCAGCAGCAGCGGATAGCCGCCCAGCTCGGCGATGCCGACCGAGAACGACACACGGGTGCGGGTCGACGGCTTGTCGAACACCGCGGCGACGGTGAGCGGGCCGGCCAACGGGCGGCTACCGAACTGGCCGGCCTTCCGATCATCCTTGAGCTGGTCGGCGAGGTCCAGCACGTCGGCCTGCTCGGCGGGTGACAGGTCGTCGTCGCGCAGGAAGTGGCGGGGCATGTCAGGTCTCCTCCATCGGTGCTGGGCTGATGGGGACGAGTGTGGCCGAGGCGACGTCCAGGGCCGACGGCAGCGCGCCGACGAACGCATCCAGATCGGCCGCGTCGATGACCAGTGGAGGGGCGAGCCGCAGCGCGTCGGGTGCGACGGCGTTGACCAGGAACCCGGCCGCGCGCAGCGCCGCCTCCACGGCCGGCGCGACGGGTGCGGCGAGCACGACCGCACGCCACAGGCCCAGGCCGCGGATCCCAGCCAGTAGCGGGTGGTCCACGCCGCGGATCCCGTCAGCCAGCCGGCCGCCCAGGACCGTCGACCGCCCCAGCAGGCCGTCGGCGCGGACGGTGTCGAGCACGGCGAGGGCTGCCGCACAGGCCACCGGGTTGCCGCCGAAGGTCGAGCCGTGGTCGCCGCGCCGCAGGGCACCCGCGACCGGGGGGAGGGCGATGCACGCGCCGATCGGCAGGCCGCCGCCGAGGCCCTTGGCCAGCGTCACGATGTCTGGCCGAAGGCCGGGCGCGATGACCTGGTGACTGAACCACGAGCCGGCCCGGCCGATCCCGCCCTGGATCTCGTCGAGGACGAGCAGCGCACCCGCGTCGTCGCAGGCCGCCCGGGCCGCCTCGAGGTATCCCGGGGACGCGGGGAGCACGCCGGCCTCCCCCTGAACCGCCTCCAGGAAGACTCCGGCGACGTCCGTTGTCACGGCGGCCCGCAGGGCGTCGACGTCGCCGTACGGCACGAAGTCGACCGGGCCGGGCAGTGGCTCGAACGGCGCCCGCTTGGCCGGCTGGCCGGTCAACGACAGGGAGCCGAGAGTGCGGCCGTGGAAGCCGCCCTGGGCCGCCACCATGCGCCGCCGGCCGGGGCGGGCCCGCCGCACGCACTTCAGCGCCGCCTCGTTGGCCTCGGTGCCGCTGTTGGCGAGGAACACCCGGCCACCGGGGTCACCGGTGAGGTCACGCAACCGCTCGGCCAGCGCCACCGACGGCTCGTTGACGGTCAGGTTGGAGGTGTGCGCCAGGGTGGCCACCTGCCGGGTGACCGCGGCGACGACGGCCGGGTGGGCGTGGCCCAGGATGCTGACGGCGATGCCGGCGATCAGGTCGACGTACCGCATGCCGTCGGCGTCCCAGACGTGCGCGCCCTCGCCGCGCAGCAGGGCCAGCGGCGGCGTGGCGTAGGTCGGCATGACCGCGGCGTCCCACCGGGCGATCAGGTCGGAGTTGCCGGTCACGGGGTCACCATCGTTCCGACGCCCGAGTCGGTGAACACCTCGAGCAGCAGCGCGTGCGGCACCCGGCCGTCGAGCACGTGGGCTGCCGGGACACCGCCCTCCACGGCGTGCAGGCAGGCCTGCATCTTGGGCACCATGCCGCCGGCGAGGTGCTGCACCAGGGCGCGCAGGTCGGCAGCGGTCAGCTCGCTCATCAGGTCACCCGTACTTCCGTCCCAGTCGGCGTAGAGACCCTCCACGTCGGTGAGCACGACCAGCTTCTCGGCACCGAGCGACACGGCCAGCGCGGCCGCCACGGTGTCGGCGTTGACGTTGAGCACCTCGCCGGCGTCGCTGCGGGCGATGCTCGCGACCACCGGCACGTGACCCGCGGCCAGGACACTGTGCACGGCGTCCGGCCGGACGTCGACGATGTCGCCGACAAGACCAAGATCGACGAGGTCGCCCTCGACGTCCTGCGGCCCGCGGCGGACGCCGGTGAGCAGGTGCGCGTCCTCCCCCGACAGGCCCACGGCGATCGGCCCGTGGACGTTGATGTCGCCGACGACGTCGCCGTTGACCTGGCCGACCAGCACCATGCGCACCACATCGATGGTCTCCGGGGTGGTGACCCGCAGGCCGCCGGCGAACACGGCGGGCAGACCGAGCCGGTCGAGGTGCGCGGTGATCTGCGGGCCGCCGCCGTGCACCACCACGACGCTGATGCCGCAGTAGCGCAGGAACACCACGTCTTCGGCGAAGGCCGACCGCAGCCCGGGGTCGGCCATGGCGCTGCCGCCGTACTTGACGACGAGGGTGCGCCCGGAGAAGCGGGCCAGCCACGGGAGGGCCTCGACGAGGACGGCGGCCTTGGCGAGGACGGCGGCGGATGCGCTCATGTGGAGTACGCGGAGTTCTCGTGGACGTATGCCGTCGTGAGGTCGTTGGTCCACACCGTCACGTCGTGATCACCGGCGTGCAGGCAGACGGTGATGTCGACCTGCCGGCCCGACAGGTCGACCCCGTCGCGGGGCTCGCCGGGCGCGGCGGCGATGCAGACCTTGACCCCGTTGATGCTGACGTCGAGGGCGTCGGGCTCGAAGGCCGCTGACGTGGTGCCGACAGCGGCCAGGACCCGGCCCCAGTTGGGGTCGCGGCCGAAGATCGCGCACTTGAGCAGGTTGCTGCGGGCCACCGCCCGGCCGACCTCCAGCGCGTCGTCGACACTCGCGGCGTCGACCACGTGCACCGCGATGTCGTGCTCGGCGCCCTCGGCGTCGGCGACCAGCGCCCGGGCCAGCCGCGCGCAGACCTCCTCGACCGCCGCGTCGAACCGCTCGGGCTCGGGGGTCACCCCGCTCGCGCCGCTGGCCATCAGCAGCACGGTGTCGTTGGTCGACAGGCAGCCGTCGGAGTCGACCCGGGCGAAGGTCCGCGCCGCGGCGACGCGCAGTGCCCGGTCGCAGGCCGCCGGATCCGCGGCGGCGTCGGTGGTGAGCACCACGAGCATCGTCGCGAGACCAGGCGCGAGCATGCCGGCCCCCTTGGCCATCCCGCCGACGGTGAAGCCGCCGGCCTGCACGGTCGCCTGCTTGCGCACCGAGTCGGTGGTGAGGATCGCGGCAGCGGCGTCGTCGGCACCGTCGCCCGACAGCGAACCCGCCGCCGCATCCACGCCGGCCAGCAGCCGCGGCAGATCCAGCGGCTCGCCGATGAGGCCGGTCGAGCAGACCGCCACCTCCCCCGCACCGGAGCATGCGGCGTCGCCGAGACGCGCGGCCAGGTGCTCGGCGGTGGCGTGGGTGTCGGCGAACCCGGCCGGGCCGGTGCACGCGTTTGCGCCACCGGAGTTGAGCACCACGGCGGCCAGCCGGCCGCCCGCGACCACCTGGCGCGACCACAGCACCGGGGCGGCCTGCACCCGGTTGGTGGTGAACACCCCGGCGGCGCTGAACGCCGGCCCGTCGTTGACGACCAGGGCGACGTCGGGGCCGCCGGAGGCCTTTAGCCCGGCGGCGACACCGGCCGCCCGAAAACCGGCGGCGGCGGTCACGCTCACGGTGCCACCCCTGCACTGGTCAGTCCGGCCGTCTCCGGCAGGCCCAGCATGAGGTTGGCGCATTGCACCGCCTGGGCGGCCGCGCCCTTGCCGAGGTTGTCCAGGCCCACCACCACGACGGCCCGTCCGGCAGCGACGTCCGCGGTCACCTGAACATGGGCGGCGGCCGAGCCGAGGGTGGCGGCGGTGTGCGGCCAGCGGCCCTCGGGCAGCAGGTGCACCAGCGGCTCGGCGGCGTAGGCGGCGCCGAGGGCAGCTCGCAGCGACCCGGCATCGGCACCTGCGGCCAGCCGGGCCGTGCAGGTCGCCAGGATGCCGCGCGGCATCGGTGCGAGCACCGGGGTGAAGGACAGGGACACCGGCGCGCCGGCCGCCGTAGCCAAGGTCTGGATCATCTCCGGCACGTGCCGGTGACCGCCGCCCACGCCGTAGGCCGCCGTGTCGCCGATGACCTCCCCGGCGAGCAGGTGCGGGCGCGCCTCACGCCCGGCGCCGCTGATCCCGCTGCATGCGACCACGACGAGGTCCGCCGGCTCGACCAGGCCGGCTGCCAGCAGCGGTGCCAGGCCGAGAGCCACCGCGGTCGGGTAGCAACCCGGTGCGGCTACCCGGGTCGCCCCCGCGATGGCCGGGCGGCCCCCGGGCAGCTCCGGCAGGCCGTAGGGCCAGCTGCCCGCATGCGGCCCGCCGTACCACTTCGACCAGGCGGCCGGGTCGGCAAGGCGGTGGTCCGCGCCGAGGTCCACGACGCGCACGTCGGGTGGCAGCCCGGCGACGATCTGGGCGGAGGCACCGTGCGGGAGTGCCAGGAAAACGACATCGGCGCCGCTCAGGGCGGCCAGGTCCGTGTCGGCGAACCGGCGGTCGGCCAGTGATGGCAGGTGCGGGTGTACCTCACCGACGAGGGAGCCGGCGGCGGCGTGGGCGGTGAGGGTCGCGAGCTCGAGCGCCGGGTGCCCGGAGAGCAGCCTGAGCAGCTCTCCCCCGGCGTACCCGCTCGCTCCGGCGACCGTGACCTGCAGGCCCATGACCCTCCCTATGCACTCGTCCGCATTACTATACACCACGGCCGCGAAGCCTCAACCGCAGCCGGCAGGCGATCGGTGACGGGCATCCGGATCGGGGCCGCGGTGGTGACTGTCAGAGGTAGTTGGCGGTGTTCTGGCAGCGCTATCTGGCGCAGTCGCCGTCTCGCTGAGGATCGCCGACTGACACCCGCGGCGGTGGCGGGCGGCCGGCGAGTCGTCGGGTGGTTCAGGCGGGTGGTAACAGCGGGCCGGCTTCCCATGCTTGGAACACCAGACCGGTCTGTACGGAGGTGACTTCGCGTCGTGCGGTGAATCCGTCCAAGACCAATCGTTGGAGGTCCTCGACGTCGCTGGCGGCGACGTGGACGAGGTAGTCCTGCGGGCCGGCCAGGTGGTAGAGCGCGCGGGTTTGTGGCTGGGCGAGCACGTGGGCGACGAAGGGGTCGACGAGCGGTCGGCGGTGCGGGCCGACGTGGACAGCGAGGAAGGCCTGCAGTGGCCGGCCGAGCGCGACCGGATCGAGGCGCAGCGTGTGCCCGAGGATCACCCCTGTCCGGCGCAGCCGGGCCACCCGGTCCAGACAGGTAGACGGTGCCACGCCTACCGCGGTGGCGAGATCGCGGTTGGTGGTCCGGGCGTCGTTCTGCAGGACCCGCAGGATCTCCAGGTCGACCGGATCCAAGTCCACTGAAGCGGACATTCGCCGAACTTATCACGGAACATCTACTCTCTGACCGTCATGCGAGACAGACTGGTGTGATGCTCCGATCACCTGCGTTGGCTACCCGGACTGTGCACGCCGGCCGCGAAGATCTCACCGATCTCGGCGTGCACGCCGTCGCGCTCGACCTGTCCACCAGCTACCCGGGACGGGACAGCGCGGCCGAGGCGGCACGGCTGGACGTGTTCGCCACCGGTGAGCAGCCGTCCGGGTATCCGATCTACGGGCGGGTCGCCAATCCGACCGTGCAGCGTTTCGAGGCGGCGGTGGCGTTCGCGACCGGCATGGCGGCATTGTCCGGGTGCCTGCTCGCCGCTGGCCGGCCGCACGTCATGGGCGTCCGGCCGCTGTACGGCACCAGCGATCACCTGCTCGACTCCGGGCTGCTCGGTATCCGGGTCAGCTGGGTAGCCGCGGCCGGGCAGGTCGCGGCGGCGCTGCGCGGCGACACCGGCCTGGTCGTGGTCGAGTCGCCGCCGAACCCGACCCTGACCGAGATCGACCTGAGCGTCCTGGCGGCCGATTGTGGCGAGGTGCCGCTGCTGGTGGACAACACGTTCGCCACCCCGGTCCTGCAACGGCCCGCTGAACACGGCGCCCGGCTCGTGCTGCACAGCGCGACGAAGTTCCTCGGCGGTCACAGTGACGTGACGGGCGGCATCGTCGCTTGCGACGAGGACCGCGCCCGCACCCTGCGCCAGATCCGCTACGCCATCGGCGCCATCCTGCACCCGCTGGCCGGCTGGCCAGCTGGACGGCGGTGGCGCGCTGGTCTCGTTCGAGGTGGCCGGCGACGCCCGTGCGGTGGTCAGCGCGGTCCGGCTCATCACCCCGACCGTCAGCCTCGGCAGCGTCGACACGCTGATCCAGCACCCGGCATCACTGACCCACCGGATCCTCGCGGCCGCCGACCGGCAGGCCTCGGGCATCAGCGACCGGCTGCTGCGGATGTCGGTCGGACTCGAAGACGTCGAGGACCTGTGGACCGACCTCGATCAGGCACTGACCACCCACCCGGGAGGAGGGGCACCCGTGACCACCGCACCCAATACCGCCGGACCCGGCAGAGGGCTCATCGCCGCACTGCACGTCGACGGCCCGACAGGCGAGCACGCCGACAAGCTGATGCTGTTCGGCCGCTTCGTCGGCTCCTGGAACGTGCAATGGATCGGTGGCAACCCACCGGCCACCGCAGACGGGGAGCTGCACTTCGGATGGGTCCTCGGCGGACGCGCCGTTCAAGACATCTGGATCGTTCCCGGCCGCGGGCAGCCGGGGCACAGCGAGCCACCACAAGCGTTCCACGGCTCCACGATCCGGTTCTACGACCCCAGCATCGACGCCTGGCGCTCCACCTGGATCGAACCCATCAACGGCCGGGTACGACGCTTCATCGGCCGCCCCGACGGGAAAGGCATCGCCCTGCTCAGCGCCGAAGACGACCCGCAACTCAGCTGGCGATTCACCGACATCAAAGCAGACTCGTTCACCTGGCAGGCCGAGACCTCACGCGACGGCGGGGCGAGCTGGCACCTCGATGAACAGATGCTCGTCACCCGCGCCGACCACGCCTGACAGCCGCCGAAGTGATGACCAATGTCCCACTCGCCCATCCTCTTACGGCGAGCGTCATCCTGGTCGCTCGTCCGGCGAGGCGAACAATCGACCACCCGAAGCCGCCGGGTTGCAAAGTCCACGATCAGGCAGGTGTGTCCGCCGACATCAACGAGCCCGCGCGGTGCTGCCAAGCGGGAGCGGCCGGGTGACGCTCGAGCGCGTCGGCGTAGCCGAGGCGCTCCCTCACCCGGGTCAGGCACCGGCGTCGAGCGCGGCGAGGTCGCGCACCGCATAGCGGTGATGCTCGGCCTCTTCCTTCAGCACCACCTTGAGGCAGCGGCGCACGACATACTCCTGGTCGGGATACGGATCCGCCGGCTTTCGACCGCACACCCTATCGAGCTCGGCCTCGGTGAGCCCGTCGATGACGCGCCGCATCGTGGCCATGCGGGCGAGCCGCGGGGCGAGCACCTCGTCGAGCGTGGGGGTGGCTTCGAGGGTAAGCCCGAGCTTCGCCGCCGCGTCGGGCGGCATGCCGCCGGCAGGGAAGCCCAACGGGTGGTACGGCGCCTCCTCCTCCAGCACGGCATTGCCGAGCCACGCATCACCGGCGAACAGCAGGTGCCGTTGGGTCTCGACCAGCGACCACTCGCCGTTGACCTGCTCGTGCAGCTTGGCCTCGGGCAACAGCCTGGCGCGGTCGAGCGTCGCCTCCCACAGCGTCTCGACGGCATCCCAAGCAGCCCGGTAGCCGTCGGGGGACGCGGCGTCACGCGCCAGCACCCGCGTGGGATGCTGCCGGTCGAGCTCGGCCTCGACGTAGGCGGTCACGTCGACATCGTTGACGACGAGACGCTCGAAGTCGCCACCGAGGTAGACGTCGCTGCCATAGCAGTCGACGATCTTCAGACCGCTGACCTCGCAATCGCGGACCTCAAGGCCGGCAAGGTCGCACAGGTGGATGCGGGCACCACGGAACTGCTCACTCTGGGCGTACTCAGCAGCCATCGAAGCAGTCTCCCGCACCCGTGCCGCAGGCGTCACG
>QHCA01000131.1 GCA_003244095.1 Pseudonocardiales bacterium
AGCTCGCCCTCCGCCGGCCCGTCGGGGGGGGCGGCCCCGCGGAGGGGGGGGGCGCGCGGACCGCCCCGCCGCTCCCGCGCCAGCCGGCGCAGGTAGGCGTCGAACTCGTCGCAAGCCTGCCGGGCAGCGGCCTCCAGCGCCGGCGGCCGTTCGTACTCGTACATCTTGACGATCGCGTTGGACCACGGCCGGAGCAGGTGCCGATCGCTCTCGGGTACGCCCAGGAGCTCGGCGACCACCTCGACCGGCAGCGGGGCGGCGAAGTCGGCCAGCAGGTCGAACTCTGTGCGCCCGGCGATCCTGTCGAGGAGCGCGTCGGCGATCCGCTGGATAGGTGCGCGCAGCCGTTCGACGTGCCCGCGGGCGAAGGCCTGCTGCACCAACCGCCGCAGGCGGGTGTGCCGCGGCGGCTCGGAGTCCAGGATCGAATCACGGTGCAACCGGTTGAAAGCGGCGAAGTCGGCCAGCGGCTCCCGGTCGCGAAAGACCCGGCCGGCCTTGCGTTGTCGCAGCACCGCGTCGGCGTCGGCGTGGCTGAAAGCCAGCCACATCTGCAGCCCGTCGTGCCACAGGGGGCGGCCGGCCCGCCGGAGTTCGTCGAAGACCGGATAGGGGTCGGCGACGAAGGCCGGTGCGCCCGGGTCGAACACCGACACGTCCACGGCCGCCCAGCTTAGGCCGTCCTGATCGCCCGGTCGCTGGTCAGCCGCGTCCTCGCCCATTTAGACACCTGCCCAAACCGTCACCCTCGTCCCCGACCGGCAGCGGCGCGGCGAAGCGGTCTCACCGGTTGACGGCAACGGCATCGAACGAGGCACACCGGGGCGGGCCGTCTGGTCGCACGACCCTCGTACACGCGAATCCGACGATCAGGCGATCGGAGAACCCCCCGTTGGTGATCCAGTTCCACTCCGGGAGGGCCGGACTGCGCCACCGGGTCGCCCCGCTCTCGACGTCGCGGGCCTCGTAGCTCCTGTCGCCGGCCTGATCCAGGACACGCGGTCCGAGGGATTGCTCGATGAGCAAAGTTGCACCCCGGGCGGCGCGCAGGATGTCCTGCCTGGAGTCGAATGGCGTCCGGCGCAGGAAGTGACCCGTACGCACGTCGTAGACGGCGAGGGCATGGGAGTCAAAGCGGGCTGCATAGAAACGTCCGGCGACGGGGTCGACGTAGTCCAGGCCGTCGTCGAGTTTTCCCGCCGGGTCACCCGGGACGCTGTTCGGCCGGATCCGCCAGACGACCGAGCTGTCCTGTAGCCGCAAGGCCAGGGCCTGCCCACCGTGCCCGGAGAACAGCGCGAGACCGTCCGCGACGTCGGTGATGACCAAATCGCCCGGCACGTCGGCCGGGACGACGAGCGGGGCGAGTGGCCGGCCTGTCTGGAGACTGATCCGCGAGGTGGTCGAGCCACGCTTGGCCAGATAGACGGTGTCGCCGTCCACCTGCCAGTAGTCGTAGGCCGGCAGGTCACGCCCCCACAAGGTCCGGCCCCGAACCATGTCGAGGGCGCTCAGGTGCCGGCCCAGGCCGACCAGCACCATCTCGTCGAGACCTGGCGAATGCTCGAGCCCGAAGGACTCGCCCATGTCGTCCTTGCGGGGCAGCTGCACGTTGTAGAGGTCGGTGGACGAAGGCATCGCTGTCCGATGCACCAACGCGCCGGACTGGGGATCGAGGGCAGTCAGCACCTCGCGATAGCGCCACGGTGCCCCTGGCGGCGTGAGCTGCACCTGCCCGTCGTCGACCAGCACGGGGCCGGACCTGGCCCGCCCGATGTACCAGTTGTGCAGCCGACCCTTACCGGCGTCTCGCACGTCGCGCCGCCAGCGCACCCGCCCGGTGTCGGAGTCGATGGCGAACACGACACCGGAGTTCACGACCACGGTCATGTCGAGACCCACCACCACGGAGCTCTGGGGGGCCGACGACGCCTCGTCGAGGCATGGCGGAGCCACGGGCACCGACCAGCGGATCGTCCCGGGCTTGTGACCGCGGATAAGTGGCACGACGCGGGCCGGCGGCCCCGCCGCGCCGCATGGCGGCTTCGGGTGCGATCCCTCGCCCGACAGGCGCAGGGCGACCGCGACACCGGCGAGGGTGAGGACGGCGACGGCACCGGCGAGCAGTCGGCGGGTTCTCATCTCGGCCAGCGTAGAGGTCCCGATCAGGGTCATCCGGGCAATATCGGGAAAGTCGTGCTCTGATCGGGTCCGTCCTGCGATAAGGTTGAACCAGCGTTGCCCAGTCGATTACGGGGGATCATCGTGAGGCAACCGGTCGGGTCGTCGTCAATTCCGCAGCGTCTGGCACGGCGGCTTGCCGTCATCGGCGCCACGTCGGCGCTGGGGTCGGCCCTGGGTCTCACCGCGGTGATCGTGGGAGCAGGCCCGGCGATGGCCGGCTGCACACCCGGATCGTCGGGGAGCCAGAGCGATCACCCGAACGGCAGCAGCTACCAAGCCGGCACAACCACCTGCCCGCAGCAGTTACAGAACACGCATCCCGCGGCCTACGACCCCAACGCCCAGATCTGTGTGTACGTGACCCCGCCCACCAGCCAGGATCCGGTCTACAACACAGCGACGGCGCCGGCCGGTGCCAAGCCCGGCGGGGCGAACATGAACGAGCTCTGCGGCCGGGCCGCCGACGTCAACGCCGCACTTGGCACCGCCGACCCCTCCACCATGTGCCAGTGCCTGATGATCTACGGCGTCTGGGTCAACCGGCCACCACCCTCGCCGCGGCAGATCGCCCAGTCGCTGATCAGCCGGCTCAACCTGGGCAAGCCGCAGATCCACACCAACCCCGACGCCGCCCACCACCTCGTGGTCAGCCTCCCGACCTGGCTGTGGATCGACGGGCAGACCGGCCACCAGCACGCCGCCGACCCGACCGGCCGGGTCACGATCGACGCTCGGCAAACCGTCGCCTGGTCCACCGACGAGGGCACCGGGCCCTGCTCGGGACCGGGCACCCCCTACGTCGCCGGCAAGAGCGACCCGAGCGCAATCCCGGACTGCGGATGGACGTTCCGGCAGGCCGGGCAGCACACCATCACCGCCGACGCCACGTGGACGGTCTCCTTCTCCGTCGGGGGCGTGGTGCAAGGTCAGCTCGCACCGACCCGGTGGACGCTGACCCAGCCGGTGCTGGTCGATGAGATCCAGACGGTCAACAACGGCGGATGAGCCGCCCCGATCGGCCCTGCTGATGGCGGGCCGGCGGCGCGGCTACGGCTGGCTGCTCCTCGGCTGCGCCCTGCTCGTCGGGGTGGCCGGCTGCACGGCACACAAGGATCCGCCGCTGGCGATTTCGACCGCCAAGGCGACCGCATCGCCAGCGCCGTCATTCGACTCGACCGATCCCGTGCAGGCGTTCCTCGGCTGGCACCACGCGCTCAACAACTCCCAAGACTCCCTCGATCCCAACGACCCGGGCCTGACCATCTACGGACAGGGGCCGGCATTGACCGGTACCCGCGCGGCCATCGCTCGCTTCAGGGCGCAGGGCATCCGGCAAGCGAAGCCGACCGCCGTCATCAAAGCCCACGAGAGCAGCAGGGCCGTCGTGAAGGGCAAGCAGGTACGGGGGGTCACAGCCTGCCTGGTCGAGCCGGCCAACGACTTCGTCGACATCAAGACGGGAAAGCCGCGGGCTCCGGCCGGGTCCAACCGGAGCAAGCCGGTGATCTCGAACTACATCGGGGTGATGGTTCTCGGTGACGACGGCAAATGGCGCCTCGACGGCGACACCCTCAACGACGTACCGAGCTGTTCAGCCGTCCACTAGACGGGCCCACGGCTTGGGGACGGTGGGCCCTCCGGGGACGGCCGGTTAGGGTGGCGGCGTGACCACGGGTGAGCTGACGGTCGGCGTCGGATCGGGCGCGGCCGAGCTCGCCTCCACCGACATGGTCCTCAACATCGGCCCGCAGCACCCGTCGACGCACGGCGTACTCCGGCTCAAGCTGGCGCTCGACGGGGAGCGCGTGATGCGTGCCGAGCCGATCGTCGGCTACATGCACCGCGGCGCCGAGAAACTGTTCGAGGTGCGTGACTACCGGCAGATCATCGTGCTGGCAAACCGGCACGACTGGCTGTCGGCGTTCTCCAACGAGCTCGGCGTCGTCCTCGCGGTCGAGCGGATGCTCGGCCTCGAGGTGCCGCAGCGGGCGGTCTGGCTGCGCACGCTGATGGCCGAGCTCAACCGGGTGCTCAACCACCTGATGTTCCTCGGCTCCTATCCCCTGGAGATCGGCGCGATCACGCCGGTGTTCTACGCCTTCCGGGAGCGGGAGACGATCCAGGCGGTGATGGAGGAGGCGGCCGGCGGTCGCATGCACTTCATGTTCAACCGGGTCGGCGGGCTCAAGGAGGACGTGCCGGCCGGCTGGACCGGCCGGGTGCGGCAGGCCGTCGCAGATGTCCGTAGACGGATGCCGGCGATCGACGACCTGATCCGCGACAACGAGATCTTCCTCGCCCGTACGAAGGGCGTCGGGGTGCTATCGCCAGAGGCAGCGCAGTCCTACGGGGTGAGCGGGCCGGTGGCCCGCGCCTCGGGCGTCGACTTCGACCTGCGCCGCGACGAGCCCTACCTTGCCTACGGCGAGTTGCAAGGCGTGCTGCGCGTGGTCATCCACACGGCCGGTGACTGCCATGCACGGTTCTCCTGCCTGCTCGACCAGGTCTACATCTCCCTCGACCTGGTCGATGCCTGCCTCGATCGCCTCGCCTCGATCTCCGGCCCGATCGGCGTCCGGCTGCCCAAGGTGGTCAAGGCCCCCGAGGGCCACACCTACGCCTGGACGGAGAACCCGCTCGGCCTCAACGGCTACTACCTCGTGTCGCGCGGCGAGAAGACGCCGTGGCGGCTCAAGCTGCGCTCGGCCTCCTACGGCAACGTGCAGGCGCTCGCCTCGCTGCTGCCCGGCTGCTTGCTGCCGGACCTGGTCGCGATCCTCGGGTCGATGTTCTTCGTGGTCGGCGACATCGACAAATAGCGGGGTGGGTCGTCGCACCCCCTCAGGCTGCGGGAGCCCCTCCGCGGAAGTAGGCGTTGCTGTCCGGGCGGAGCAGGAAGACGAGGATCGCGATGTCGACGAGCAGGCCGACGATGCCGACGATGCGGCTGGCCGCCGGTGCCGGCTGGGCGAAGCCGGCCAGGCCGAACAGCACGCCGAGTCCGCTGAGCACCAGGGTCACGATCCGGGCCCACCCCTTGCCCTTGCCCACCTGCAATGCCAGCAGGATGTAGAGCACGGTGACGATCAGGCTGACGACGACCGTGAACGCGACGCCGATCGCCAGCGCGGTGTCGACCTCCTTCGCCGTGAGCTTCGGGCTGTTGTCGGCAATCTGCTGCTTGAGAGTCGCCTTGGTGGCCAGCAGCACGATGATGCTCACGATCCCCAGGGCCGCGCCGGCGTACATCAGCCGTACTGCGGTGACGACCGAGCCGGGCGCCGGCCCGCGGACCGCGGGACCGGGAGCCGCAGCCGAAGGCATCGGCGTGTAGCCGCCCGCGTTTGACTGATCGCTCATGAGAGACTCCCCGGTCGAGACGTGGTGTCCGATTCCGCGTCGGTGCCCTGTTCAGGTCAGCTGAATCCTACCGAGGCCGACGTGCCCGGCAACCACATTGCCAGGCAGTCTCTACGGTTCCCAGGCCAGCAGCCGGAAGACCTGCGCCGGCTGGGGCCGGCCGCCGGAGCAGGTCAGCAGCTGCGGCGGTGCCATCTGCGCCCGTACGGTCGCGACGACGGCCCGCCCGTGGCGGGCCAGCGTCACGCGCCAGGTGGTCGGTGCCACCCGCTGCACGTCCAGGGGGGCCAGCGCGGCGATCCGGCGCTCGTCCAGCAAGCTGCGGGCGTGGTGCTGAGCCGCCTGCACCGGTGCCGGCAGGCTGGAGCGCCCGCGCAACAGGGGCAGCACCACCTCGCCCGCCTCGTGGGCCGACACGATCGTGGCGGCCGCCCCGACGCCGGCCTGGCCGTAGTACAGCCCCTCGGGCAACACCACCACGTTGGCGGCGAAGCGGTCGCCGCCGATGTGCGAGCACTCCCAGGCCCGCCCGGGCCGCAGCCCTCGCAGCGCCGCTGCGACCGGCCGGCCGCGGATCGCGCAGCAGGCATCGTGCCGGCCGTGAGCGCACACCAGGTAGGCCGGGCGCCCGTCCGGCTCGCCGCCGATCCCGTCCAGCGGGCCGTCGAGCAGCTCTGCGTGATCGGCGTACGTGCCCCAGCGCAGCGACTCGTGACCGGGCCGGGAGTCGGCGTAGCCCCAGGCCCGGCTCGCTGGGGACGCGAAGCGCCCTGGCCGCCGGATGAGCACGACGCGCACCCCGCGCTCGGCCGCCGCCGCTGATAGCCGCCGGCCGGTGGCCGGATCGATCAGCGACTGGAGGACGGCGTCGCGGCCCCAGTGGCCCGGCTGCTCCACCAGCAACCACCGGGTCACCGGCGCCGCGGTGGCCGCCATGTCGTCGCCACGGCGGCGGGCCGCCGGTGCGCAGCGTTCCTCACCGGAAGGCGCGCTCATCCGGCCGGTACGACGACGGCCTCGCGCAGCAGCCGTCGTACCAGGACCAGCTGCTCTCCTGCGTCGAGACCCGGCAGGTCGGCGACCGCGACCGCAGCCCCGGCAAGGAGCATGTCGAGGGCCGGTGCGGTGCCGGCCGGCAGCGAGAGGGTGCGGTCCGGCAGCTCCAGCACGACGCGGTCCCCGGCCGCCCGGATCAGGCGCCTC
>QHCA01000132.1 GCA_003244095.1 Pseudonocardiales bacterium
GAGTGGGCCTACGAGCGCTTCGACGAACCGACGGCGCAATGGTGCTTCGATCGCCTGGCTGCGACCGACGAGCCGGGCTGGCTGCACGGACACCGCGACGGGTGGGCTGCGTCGGGAGAGCCGTGGGACGACTACCGCGCGCGTTGGGCGAGCACCGAGGGCCTGCATCAGGGATCGAAGATCGTCCGGGCCGTCGAGAACCGCTTGCGCACCAGGCTGACCGATGGGCCGTACTTCTTCAGCGATCTCGGCGGGGTCACGAGCGGCGACGAGCAGGCGGCGATCGATTCGGGGGAGATCCGGGCGACGGGCCTTCGCCTGGTCTCGGTGCTCGACCGCTCCGGAACCGGCCGGGCCACCCCCTGACGGGCCGGCGGGGCGATCGCGCCAGCCGCGTCTGTAGTTCTCGCCCCCGCCACGTCGCCGCCGGGCAGCCGCGGCCGCGAGCTGAAGTTGATCCGGCTCCCACTCGATCTCACGCCCCACGGCGAACGGGGAGCTGCAAGAGTCTGACCGTTACGTTCGTACCGTTGTTAGCAGGTGACCGAAGTGGCTCGTTGTATCGGCAGGTCCTAACCGCAGCTGGCGTGCCGCGACTCGCGCTGGCGATGGTGCTCAGTCGAGTGCCGACCTCGATGTCGACGTTGCTACTGCTCTTGGCGGTGGGCCAGACGGCGGGGTCGCTCGGTGATGCCGGGCTGGCCGTGACCGGACACGCGCTGGCCCTCGCGGCGGCGTCGTCGATCGCTGGTCGCCTCACCGACCGATGGGGCGCTCGCACGGTGCTGGTCTGCTCGGCAAGCCTGCACGCCGCCGCGGCTACCGGACTGCTGGCCTGCCTCATGCGCGGCGCGGGGCCGTCTGCGCTCGTCGCTGCCGCGGCGCTACTGGGAGCGACCACGCCGCCCGGCGCGCCGGTGACCCGCCAGCTATGGCCAGCGTTGGTGCCTGGCGACCAGCTTCGCACCGCCCACGCCTTCGACTCGATCACCAACTCGGCGGCCTTCATCGCCGGTCCGGCACTGGCCGGCGCACTGACCGCGCTGACGTCCACGACGTCCGCGATCACACTCACCCTGGTCCTTCGGCTCGCCGGCAGCGCCATGCTCGCCACGGCCGTCCGCGCCGGGCAGCGCCAGGCCCGCGGCCACGCCGGGCGCTCACGCAGATTGGGTCCGCTGGCGCATGGTCAGATACGGCTGGTGCTGACCATTGTCCTGCTCGACACCGCCTCCTACGGCTGCGCCCAGGTTGCCGCGGTCGCCCTTACACGGGCGACTCCGCGGCGGGTCTGTTCGCGGCGCTCGCGGTCGGCGAGGTCGTCGGCGGATTCCTTTACGGGTTACGGCACTGGCCAGGTGCCCCGCGTGTGCACCTGGCTGTCCTGCACCTGATCGCCGCCCTCGCCTTCCTCGCCGCGGCACCGCTTCCCGCCTTCACTCTGCGGGCCATGCTCTACCTCGGCGCCGGCGTAGCCAGCGGAGCGCGCGACGCGCTTAACCAGCTAGTGCTCGGCGATGCCGCCGCAGCCGAACACCGCACCGAAACCTTCGCCTGGCTCGCTACGTTCATGTGGGCTGGCTTCGGCGTCGGCGCCACAGCGGCCGGACAGCTAAACGACCACATCGGCCCGCCCACCGTCTTCGTCGCAGCTGCCACCTGAGGCGTCGCCGCAGCGATGCTCACCCGCGGGGTCAGGACAGGCAACCCCCCCACCAACGCGTCCTGACCCGCGACCGGCGAAGAATTCACGCACGAGAATCCGCTTACGGTGAGTCGCGGCGGCTTGTTCAACCTGCTGGGCACCACACTGCGAGCTCGCATCCACCCGCGCTCCCGGAAGTGGAACCGCGGGCCGCCGGGGAAGTCGAAAGGCTCGACGCTCACCGCGCCGCCAGCGGCGTCGATTGCAACTCGTGCCTGGTCAAGATCTTCGGCGCGCACGACAACGAGGGCAGCGGTTGGTCGCTCAGCCGCATCGGTTTGAACCCAGGGAGACACGGCCGCTCTGCACACCCACGTAGTCCCATCCGTACGGCGTGGCCGTCCAACCGAAGGCCCGCTCGAGGAAGGCGCCGCTACTGTTCGCCGAGGCCGAAGGAATCTCGCCGACCAGCCCCATGCCCGCCTCGGCAGTGGTCCAGACACCGGTCAGGATCCCCACACGGCGCAACGCTCTCCGAGCGGACGGGGCACCGACGCGACGGTTTCGCCCGGTGGCGTGCCACATGGCGCGGCGAGGACAGCGCCACTTACCGCTGCGAGTCACACCGCCGGGCCGACGTCGACAACCGAGCGTTTTCGGTTCGCTGGCTCCGGGGTTGGTCGGGCGACGTGGTCGCGTGGGGCGACCCGGACGATGAGGTCGGCGTCCAGGGCGGTGGCGAGCCGGTCCAGGACGGGCAGACTCGGCACGGTGCCGCCCGCCTCGAACCTGGCAACCGCGGACTGGGTCATGCCCGCCGCGGCCGCCAACTCAGTCTGGCTCCAGCCGCGCTGCTCACGCAGACCGCGCACGGTCCGGCCGAGCTGGTAGGCCAACTCGGCTGCGTGGTAGGCCTCCTTCGCTCCGGGCTCGCCCATCCGCCGGTCCCGGATCTCCTCCCAACTGCTGCGCTCGGTCATCGCTGCTCTCCTTCAGTGTCATGCTCTTCGGCCAAACATCGGGCCAGTGCACGCCTGGCCCGGTCGACTTCGCGGTCCTCCCGCATCCGGGTCTTGACGAACACGGTCAGCAACACGATCCGCCGGCCGGTGGCGATCCAGTACGTGATCCGGACCGCCTGCCTGCCCCGGTGCAGCCGCAGCTCGCGCAGCTTGCCGTCGAGCTGCCGCGTGTAGGGCTCCCCGAGCAGCGGACCTTGCTCGGCGAGCAGGTCGATGTGGAACGCCACCGCCATGAACCGTGCCGTCGTCAGCCCTTCGAGCCACTGGCGCACTTCAGGCTCCAGCTCCACGGTACCCAGGGCATAGCGTTAATGCTATATGCAGTGGCCGCATAACGAGCGTTTCCCGAACGGACACCTGGCTCTTACGCCGGTGGGGTTCCGTCGAGCAAGGCTCGGACCGCAGCGACATCGATAGCCGCTCGTTGCGCGTCCCGACAGCCCAGCAGCACGGTGTGTCCTTGCTCACCGAGCAGGCGGGCAGTCTCATAGCCGATGCCCTTGTTGGCGCCCGTCACGAGTGTGATCGTGTTGGTGTTGGTCATGGCGATCACTCCAGCAGCGATCGCGGCTGAGATCGATGCTGGGCTTGGTCTCGACCGATACCGTGAAAGTATGGATCGGGCGGCGACGCGCGAGGCTGTGTACTTCGTGGCAGTCGCCGAGGGGGGCACTCGGCGTGGCCGCAAGCGGACCGGCCTCACCCGGGCGCTGAGCGATGGACGTGGTTTGCGGGTCGCGGCGAAATCGCGCCCGGCCTGACGCCGGTGCTTACGTCCTACGACTCGCGCCTACTCCTCGTCTACCGCCCGCCAGAGGCCTTCGATCTCGTTCGCGATGTCGCTCCACCGCTCGTCGAAGAAGTGCGAGGCGCCCGCGTACTCGACCAGGCGTGCAGACAGCTCCCTTGCCAGGTGTCGCGAGGGGGCGATGAAGCCGGGGTCCCAGTCCCCGCAGATGACCAGGGTGGGTATCTGGGCGTCGGCGATTGGGCAAAGGTCTAGGTCGACGTCCCACGCGACCTGCTCACGCATCGCTGCCACCTTGCGTTCGATGGGGATGAGGTCGAGCGGGACCCGAAATGTCTCACCGAAGGCGCTCGACATGAACGCAGCGAAGTAGTCGGTGGGGTTGTCGTAGACCGTGCCGATCGCGCTGGCGACCTTCGCCAGCGTGGACGCCACGTCTGGATCGTCCGGCAGGAGCTGGAATGCGGGGGGCTCGAGGAGCGTCAGCGACCGGACGAGCCGCGGTTGTCGCGACGCGATCGTGAGGGCGACGATTCCGCCATAGGAGTAGCCGACGACGTGCGCGCCGCCGCCGAGGATGGTCGCGATCTCCTTAGCCTCGTCCTCGACCATCACGACTTCGGGCACGTGGCCATTGCTTCGCCCGCTGCCGCCGGGGCTGGACCGGCGGCTCGTGCCGTAGTTGGTGCGGTCCGGTGCGAGGACGTGATAGCCGGGGACAGCGAGGCTGAACCTGTCGACCATCTCGGCGCCATTGATGCCAGTGGAATGGATCAGCACGGCCACGGGGTCGTCCGCAGCCCCTCGTGCGTGTACCTCGAGGGGGGTCGCTTCGGGCGTGTTGTGCATCGTCGCTACCTTTCGCTGATCGCGCTGTCCGCGTTCACGGGGGAAGAAGTTGTCCGGGTCATGGGCATCCTTGAGCGCGGTGAGCGGGTCTGACCCGGTCGCCCGCTCGGCGCCTTGGCGGTCCCCGTCGGGAAGGGTGCAGGGGTTCGTGTGGTGTCGGTCATGGCGATCAGTCCAGCAGCGATCGCGGCTGAGATCGATGCCCCGCCTGGTCTCGACTGATACCGTGAGGGTATGGATCGGGTGGAGACGCGCGAGCTCGTGTACTTCGTGGCAGTCGCCGAGGAGCGGCATTTCGGCCATGCGGCGGCTCGCCTCGGCATCTCCCAGCCCCCGCTGTCTCGCGCGATCGGACAGCTCGAACGGCGCTTGGGTGTGATTTTGCTGCGGCGCACCAGCCGATCGGTCACGCTGACACCGGCCGGTGAGATGCTGCTGCACGAGGCCCGCAAAGCCCTGCACGCGATGGACGCGGCGATCAGGCGGTCGCAGCGGGCCGGCCGCGAGGATCCGTGTCTGCCAGTCGTCATGAAACCCGGTGGTGACGGCGGGTTGTTGTCACAAATCCTCACCGAGTACGAGGCTGACTCGGCCGCGATTCCGGTGGAGGTACTCGTCTGCGGAATCGGGGAGCAGGCGACCTGGCTGCGCGACGGCCGCGCCGATGTCGGTTTCGTGCACCATCCGCACGACGACTTGGCTGGCTTCGACACCGAGGTGTTGCTCACGCAACGACAAGTGGCCGTGCTGCCGCGCAGTCATCGACTTGCCGGGCACGCCGCCGTCACCCTCGACGATCTGCGCGATGAGCCCCTGCCGCGTTGGCCCGGCATGCACCCTGACTCCACCAGCGGTCCTGAAGTACGTGACATCGGCCAGGTGATGCAGCTGATCGCCCTCGGTCGCGCGGTCGCCATCCTCCCCGAATCCGTACTGTCCCGATTCGGACACGACCTGGTCGGCGTCCCTGTCCCTGAAGCGCCATCCACCACCGTGATGATCGCCTGGCCCGAACGCAGCCACTCCCTCGCGGTCGCCGCCTTCGTACGCGCCGCCAGCACCGTTGCAGCGCATCACCATTCTCCCGCCGCGTTCGGCGTCCCTGCCTAACAGCCTTGGGTGGCGCAGTGCACTGCGGCGTCGGCACGACGGTGCTGGCCGTGCCCCAGCGCGTGTCTGAGAGCCGGCCGGGTGGCCCTGTCAAGGCTCTGACGCCATCGGTTGAATTGGGCGGTGTTCGAGATGGAGCCCTCATTGCACGGGATACCCGGAGCATTATCCCGTGCAATACAGGGCGGTGTTTGCGCACCGTCCGAGGGCGGCAGTTGGCGCGTACTGCACCTTGATGACGCCAGACCTCCAAGGGCCGACACTCCATACGGTCTAGCCCTGACGCTTCAAGATCGACTGTCGGTGTCGGCGTGTAGATGAGCGAAAGTGCCTGTCGGGTGAGGGATTCTGGGCTTGCTGAGAGTCCATGATCGCCGTACCGAGAGGCACTTTCGACGTGAAGGTTACCCGTACTCGTCCGCCTGTTGTCGTTTCCGCTGACGGGGACGGTGTGGTGTCGCATGCCGGGTCGCGGCTGTTGGCGGATCTGGCTGAGCGCACGACGTTGACTGCGCAGTTGTCGGCGGTGTTCGCCGGGCGGGTGGCGTCGCGGACCGCGCATGATCCGGGCAGGGTGCTCAGCGATGTGGCGGTGATGATCGCCGGCGGCGGTGAGTGCATCAGTGACATCGCGACGCTCGCGGATCGCCCGGGCGTGTTCGGTCCGGTCGCGTCGGACTCGAAGAAGTTCGCACCCACCGACAACCCGGAAAGTGTTGTCCGCCTGATCGACGCGACGCCCAGCGCCGAGGACGAGGCCGTCGCCGACAGTGTCTTCAAAGACCTCCAAGGCCGGCTGGTGCGGGACATGCCCGAGGCCGAACGGGAAACGTTGGTCGTCCAACTGTGTCTGGAGGCCGACGGTGCAGGCCGGCGGGCAGGTAGGAAGTCGACCGACGGGGAGGCGCTGGCTGAGGAGTTGACCCGGCGATTGCGGGCACGCACCGGCCGCACCGACGTCGAGGTCACGGTGGGTGCGGCGTATACGCGGCTGTCCCGGATACGGCAACGGGTGCAGGACCGCATGGTCGCCGCTCAACTCGCCGGCAAGGGACGCGGCACATGCCAGACCCTTGACGGGCTGGTCACCCGGCTGCGGCGTCCCGCTGCCGGACAAGGTCTATGAAAAGGTCCGCCAGCACTACCACGACAAGAAGCAGCCGTGCCCATGCTGCCGCGCCACGATGAACCTGTACCCGATGACACCGACGCAGAAGGCGCTGCTGTTGGGCAGGATCGCCGATGTTTCTGGTATTCAGCTCACTCCCCCGGCGCCGTCACCGGCTCCCCCGCGGCCCCTACGGCCGGGCCGCTGGCAAGGGCGTGGTCAAAAGTGACGTCCGCGGTGGGTCGCGCCGTACGCAAACGGTTCCTGCCCGCCACCGTCGCCGGCGGGTTGACGATCACCGTGACGGTAAGCGTGTTCCTCGCCAAGCCCGACGTGCAGGCGGCGACCCACCCTGCACCGCCGAACGCTGCCGCCAGTCCGCCAGGTACCTCACCGGTGACGTATCCCGCCGGACAACCAGGCGGAACCACCCGGCCGGTGACCGGCCCGGCGTTCACCGGCAACGTCCCCCCACCGGGCCCATCACGGCAGTTCCAGCCGCAGCCGCGACCGCAGCCATCACCCCAGCAACCGCCTGCGCCCCCGCGGCCACTGCCGGACTGAGCCTCCCTCCAAACCGTGGAGGCATGCGCTATGAGGAGTGTCATGCCAGAGGTACGAAGGACGTTCGACCGCGAGTTCCCTGAGGGGGCTGTGCGGATCGTCCGGGAGACCGGGAAACCGATCGCGCAGGTGGCCCGGGACCTGGGCGGCAATGTGGGCACGTTGGGCAACTGGTGCGCCAAGGACCGGGCCGGACGCGACGGTGTCGAGGGCCTGTCGACCGGTGACGCCGCGGAGTTGAAGCGGCTGCGCGGCGAGGTCGCCGAGCTGCGGATGGAGCGCGATGTCCTCAAGCGCTCCGTGGTCGGGTGGGTGAAGGAGGCGACGAGGTGAGCGTGGCACGCTTCATCGCCGACCAGAGGACCTTCTACCGCGTCCCGTACGCGGTGTGCTGCGCGATCCTGGGGTCAGCGTGTCGTGGCTGTACAAGTGGATCGACCGGCCCGCCACGCCGGCGCAGCGGCGCCGGGCCGAGCTCGACGCCGAGGTGAGGACCAGGTTCGACGCCTCGCAGCGTGCGTACGGTTCGCCGCGGATCCGCGCCGACCTGCTCGAGGCGGGGTGGACGGTGAGCGTGAACACCGTCGCCGCGTCGATGCGCCGCCAAGGCCTGCAGGGCCGCAAACCCAAGCGGTGTAAGGGTTGACCCGGCAGGACAGGAAGGCACCGAAGTTTCGGTGACCTGCTCAACCGGGACTTCACCGCCCCGGCGCCGAACGTGAAGTGGTGCGGTGACATGACCGAGATCCCCACCGATGAGGGAAAGCTCTACCTCGCCACCGTGCTGGACCTGTACTCCCGCCGGCTCCTTGCCTGCCCGACCAGCGAGCACCCGGACGCCGAGCTGGCCTGCGACGCGATCAAGATCGCCTCGACCGTGCGCGGCGGCCGAGGCAACGTCGACGGTGTGATCTTCCATTCCGACCGCGGTTCGACCTACACCGCGTCGAGTTTCACCCTGCTGTGCAAGGACAAACTCGGTGTCAGGCAGTCGATGGGCCGGGTCGGGTCGTGCTTCGACAACGCCGCCGCCGAATCGTTCTTCTCCACCTTGGAACACGAGGTCCTGTCCCGGCACCACTTCACCACCCGGGCCGAAGCACGGGCCGTCGTGCTGGCCTGGTGCCACGAGTTCTACAACGCCAAACGCCGACACAGCTCGGCAGCATTGATGTCACCCGTCGAGTTTGAGAAGATCGCCGCCATCCAACCGGACGCGGCATAACGAACCCTCCACGATTCCAGGGGAAGCTCAAGATGACACCGAGTGGGTGTCGACCGGTGGACCGCCGGCCTCCTCGAACAACCACAACCACGCACCGGCAACCCGCAGCGCCGGCCACCATCGCCCGCCGGTTGTGGGTGGTGTCCGACAACCGGCCTGGGTTCGCGGTCGGCTGAGGGTGGGTGGGGCCGGTCAGACGGTGATTGTTTGGCCGTCGAAGGTGGTGAATCTGCCGCCGTTGAAGTCCTCGGCCACGGTGGCCTTGAAGTCCAGCAGGGTGGCGATGGCGACTTTTTCGCCGAGGCGCAGTGATTCGGCGTAGTCCGACCGCCAGTGGACGCCGGCGATGTTGCGGCCGATCCCGATGTTGCTGGCTAGCTTGTCCAGCTCGCCGCCGACGGTGAGCCTGTCGTGGTCGGGGCCGGTGTAGTCGACGAGTCCGGTGCCGTCGGGGTTGGGCACTTTGGGGTCTTCGATCGGGGTTGTTTCGTCGAAGAACCATTTCAGTACGGTCACGCAGGCGCCGCCGACGGTGGCGTGGCCGGAGCCGTAGCTGGGGTGCAGCGGTGAGCCCTCCGGGAAGGCCATCGGCAGCAGGTGACTGCCCTGGCCCGCGTTGAGCGGGTTCCCGGCGTTGCTCGCGAAGATGGCGTCAAGGACGTCGGCGTTCAGCACGTCGTCGTGGACGGGGTAGGCCTTGGTGCCGTTGTTGTTGCTGTCGACCCGGGCGGCGTACACCTCGGGTCGTAGCCGCCGGTGGACCAGCCATTTCTGATACCAGACCGCCTTCAGCGCGCGGACCGCGACCTCGCCGAGCAGCCCCTTGATGTGGGGCTCGCCGAAGGTGCCGAAACCTTCCTGGGTGCGGGAGTCGCGGTACGGGCTGCCGGGGTTGAGCGGTGCGGCCATCCCGGCGGCGTTCTTCGACCGGCTCAGGATGAGGCAGGCGTCGAAGTAGGCCTGGAACAGGACGTCGATGTGAACGTACTGGCTGGCGTCCCGGCCGTTGCGGATGTATCGGCGGGTGACATCGAAGACCGGATCGTCGCGTTTGGTTCCGCGTTGCACGTCGAGCCAGTCGGGAAACGTTGTCATGAAGTCGGCTCCCGGCAACGTGGTCAGGATCCGCTGCTCGATGATCTCGGAGCCGAACAGCGCCGTCTTGAGCAGGAACTGCGACAGGTACGGACCCTGACCGTCACCGGCGGTGAAGCCGCGGAACAGGGTGCCCGTGGTGACCTGCCCGTTGACCTTGGGCCCGCGGAAGTCAGACAGGTTGGACAGGTCGGCGGCCGCCGCGGCGGCCAGCGGGTCGGTGTCGTAGTCGCTGAACGGCACATCGCGGAGCAGCGCCATCCAGTAGTTCTCCACCATCTCCCCGGCCTGCTCGGCGCCGGCGAAGGCCGGCGCCGGCGGCATCGCAAGATGGTGGGAGTCCGCGCCGGCCAGGTCGAAGGCGTGCCCGGACTGCGGGTTGACGAGTCTGCGTTGCTTCATCGGATCCGGCGCGCCGAGCGGGACGTTGTCGAAGTCGACGGTCCGGCCGGACGTCACCGCGTCGATCAGCCGGTGGTAGGCCGCCGGGGCGACCTCACCGATGGCGTCGTGGGGCAGGCCCTTGGTGTAGCTGGCGAACTTCCCCGGGTAGCGGTCCTCATCACCATTGTCGGGATGCTCGGGCAACGGCTCGTCGCGTTGGGCGTCGGCTCGCCGGACCCGCAGCCCGAACGCTTCCTCGGCTCGCTCGACGTTCGAGCTCTCCAGCACGCTGGTCGATTCCTCGATCGTGTCGGTGGTCATTCTCTTCGCCCCTTCCGTTGTAGTGCTGGTGGATTTCGGTCGGTGGTACGACGGCGCCGAAAGGGCCCCGCCCGGCAAGTGGCTCCTCGACATTGGGTGGTTCCAGTCCGCGTCTGGCTGGTCCTGCGCTGTACCACCGGAGAGGGCGGGATATGGCCGCCCCGCCCCCCCGGAGGGGCGGCGCGGGTCCAACGCCGTCATCGACGGGTAGCAGCGAAGGGTGTCCGGGGCTGCTTCACCCCGTTCCGGGTGGGAACCATCGCCAGTACTGCCAGACCGCCGGCCAGCAGGACCAGGTTCTTCACCACGAACTCCCCTGACAACGACAGGAGCAGCGGGTCGCCGCGCTGATACACAGAGCGGGGCAGGAACAGCAAAGTTCCGAAGGTCGCCGTCATCTGCGGCAGGAACAGCAGAAGAGTCATTCGCGGCGCGATCCAGCTCAGGAAACCCAGACCGATGACCACCTCGACCGCTCCCAGCTCCACCACCACAGGCCTGGCCGGGACGGCCGGGACGGTCGCCGCGAGCAGGTCGCCGATCAGTTTCGACGCCGGGCTCACCTGAAACAGCTTGAGCAGGCCGAACCAGACAAAACACGACGCCAGCGCGACCCGCAGTACGTGCAAGCCGTAGTGAGCTTCCCCCTCTTCGGCGGACACCCGAGACTGGACCTCTGGTCTGGTGAAGGGAGTGTCCCTGGTGGGACGTCCATCGAAGTACAGCGAGGAGTTCCGGCGTGACGCGGTCGC
>QHCA01000133.1 GCA_003244095.1 Pseudonocardiales bacterium
GTACGGATCCTCCTCGACCCCCGTGTCAGGTGACGCGGGACGCAGATTCGGACGAGCTGCCCGATTTGAAGGAGTCAGGACCGTGACGAGATCGTTCATTGCTGGGTTGGCGCTGTCGGAGCGGTTCTACGCCGAGGTCGTCGAATCGCTGCTGCGTGACGCATTGGATGGCGAGCCTTACTCGGCGGCGCTGATCGGGTACGGCTCCGAGGTTCAGGGGTTTGACACTTCACGCTCGACCGACCATGCCTGGGGTCCCCGGTTGCGGGTATTCCTGAACAGCGCCGCATTCCGTGATCGGGCTGGCGACCTCGACGCACTACTGGACCGCGAACTGCCGGACGAGTTCTGCCGATACCCCGTGCGGTTCGCCTTTCCGGACGGTACGCCGCCGCGGCACTGGGTCCACATCGCGGACCTGACGTCCTACTTCACCGCGCAGCTCGGGGTCCCCCCGGCCGAGGAGCTGTCCGCGTCGACCTGGTTGACGGTTCCGACGCAGGTGCTGCGTGAACTCACCGGCGGGCGCGTCTTTCACGACGGCCTTGGGTTGCTGGAGCGCTACCGATTAGCGTTGGAGTGGTATCCGGACGATGTGTGGCGCTACATCCTGGCCTGCCAATGGCTACGGCTGTCCCAAGAGGAGCCGTTCGTCGGGCGTTGCGGTGAGGTCGGCGACGATCTCGGCTCGGCGGTCGTCGCGGCTCGGCAGGTCCGGGAACTGATGAAGCTGTGCCTGCTGATGGATCGGGTCTATCCGCCGTACAGCAAGTGGCTGGGCACCGCGTTCGCCGCGACCGGGCGCGCCGAGCAGCTGAGGCCGCACCTCGCCGGTGCCATAGCTGCGCGCAACTGGCAGGAACGGCAGGGATGCTTGTCTGCGGCCTATGAGATCGTCGCTGAGCTCCATAACGAGCGCCGCTTGACCGTGCCGCTTGACCCGCGGGTGCGTCAGTTCCACGATCGCCCGTTCCAGGTACTTGACGCCTACCGGTTCACCGACGCGCTCATGGACACGATCACCGATCCACAGATCAAGGTGCTCCCGCGCGTCGGCGCGATCGACCAGTACGTCGACAGCACCGATATGACCGACCGCGAGGCAGCAGAGGTCCGTCGGCAGTACATCAATGGCCCGGCAAAAGACATCGAACGCTGATCAACGTGGGGCCGCATTGAGCGCGTCGGCTGGACTGCCACGCCCTAACATCTGCCAGTCGCAAACAACCGCCCGGTAGTGGATCCTTGGGTTCTCGCGGTGATCGCAACACCTACTGATTGGGTGTTGTCTGTGGCTGAGTATTCGATCTTCATTCGTCCGGACTTGTTGCAGCAGTTCTGGCTGGTCATGTCCGACGGCGGTTTCATCACCGATGCGGTCGCTGTCATCGAGACCAGCCGACCGCACCGGGCGGCGGGTGCTGGTCGACGCGGGCGGGGTTCGGCCGCGGCGTGGCCGCGGGCTGAAGGGACGTTGCCTGTCGTTCGCCGAGCGGGAGGAGATCGCGTTGGCTCGCGGCTGGGGAGTCGATGCGCTCGATCGCGGATCGACTTGGGCGCAGCGCGTCGACGATCTCGCGCGAGCTGGGGCGTAACCTCGATCGGCAGGGTCGCTACCGATCAACGGCGGCGCACGCGTTGGCCTACGACCGTGCCGGGCGCCCGAAGCCGGCGAAGCTGGTGACGAACCTGGCGTTGCGGGCCAAGGTCGAGAAGGATCTGGAGAAGAAGTACTCGCCGGAGCAGATCACCGGCCGGCTGCTCGTGGAGTTCCCCGACGACCCGGAGATGCGGGTGTCCCCAGAGACCATCTACCAGTCGCTCTACGTGCAGTCCCGAGGGGCGCTCAAGCGTGAGCTGACGGCCTGTCTGCGCACCGGGCGGGCGTTGCGGCGCCCGAGCCGCAAGGTCGGTCAACGCAAGAACCGCATCCCGAACATGATCAACGTCAGTGAGCGGCCGGCCGAGGTCGAGGACCGGGCGGTGCCTGGCAACTGGGGGGAGACTTGATCATCGGCAAGCAGAACCAGACCGCGATCGGCACCCTGGTCGAACGCCAAACCGGCTACGCGATGCTGCTGCACCTACCCGATGGTTACAAGCCCGA
>QHCA01000134.1 GCA_003244095.1 Pseudonocardiales bacterium
GTCAGTGGACCGGGTACGCGAGCGCCGGCGCGGGCCGGCCTAGGAGCTACTCCGGCAGCACGACCACCGGGCCGATGTGGCGGGCGCCGCAGTCGCGGCAGAACGCGTCGACCTCGCCGCCGTTGACGACGTGCCGGCCGTCGGAGCCCGACCGCCCGACCACCCAACTGTCGTCGACCATCGCGATGAGCTGCGGCCAGTGCGGCCGGCAGGAACACTTGAGCTCGCCGGGCCGGTGGGGGTGCGGGAACGGCCCGGGGACCGTCTCGCCGACCCGATAGTTGCCGGGATAGGGCGCATGGCACCGCGCGCACCGCGCCTTGTGACCGGTGGTGGCGGGCCAGCCGACCGGGTACTCCGACGGCTCGACCGACGCCACGTGCCCGCCCTGCAGGGTTTCCAGGGCCGGCCACTGCGGGCGGCACTGGCAGGTTTTGGGCGGCCGCAGGCCGAGCTCCTTGACCCGGAACATAGCGGCGTCCCACGACCGCCAGAACGCGTTGACGAACCGCGTCGTGGCCGGCGAGGGGGTCTCGCGGCGGCGGGCAGGGGGCATGCGCCTATTCTGCCAGCGTTTCTGTTATGCACCCATGTCACAGCCGGTCCGGCTGTCTCGGCTAGACGGATAGATCCGTGCGTACGGGGAGGTGGCTGATGCGGGTAGCCGTTGTCGGGGGCACCGGTCAGGTGGGGCGCCATGTGGTCTCCGCCCTGGAAGCCGCCGGTCACGACCCGGTCGTCGTCACCCGGTCGCGTGGGGTGGACGTACTCTCCGGCGACGGCCTGGGCGCCGCCCTGGTCGGCGCTCAGGCGGTGGTGGATGCGAGCAACATCGCCACCGGCCGGCGCGGCAGGGCCGTGCGGTTCTTCACCCAGGTCACCGAGCGACTGCTGGTCGCCGAGGAGCGGGCCGGCGTCGGGCACCACGTGGCGCTGTCCATCGTCGGCATCGACGACATCGACTGGGGCTACTACGACGGCAAGCGGCAGCAGGAGCGGCTCGTGACAGCCGGCCCGGTGCCGTGGTCGGTGCTGCGTGCCACGCAGTTCCACGAGTTCCCCGACCAGGTGCTGGCCTCCGCGCGCCTCGGCCCGCTGGCGATCGCCCCGATGATGCGCATGCAACCGGTGGCGGCGAGCGAGGTCGGGGCCGTGCTCGCGGATCTGGCCGTTGGTCCACCGGCCGGCAGGGCGCCGGACCTCGGCGGCCCTGAGGCGCACACCTTGGCCGACCTGGCCCGGCGGCTGTTCACGGCGCGGGGGCAGCGGGTCCGGGTCGTGCCGGTTCGCCTGCCCGGGGCGGCCGGCCGGGCGATGGCCACCGGCGGCCTGCTGCCGGGCCCGGGTGCTCGCCTCGGCAAACAGACCTTCGACGAATGGCTCGCCGCCGACCTACAGAAGCAGCAGGGCGGCAGCACCTAGCCGTTCGAAGGTCGCCGTACGGCATCCCCGTTTGCACCAGACAGACCTGTCTGTCAAGATGTTCGCGTGAACGTCCCGGCAGCCAAGGCCCCAAGCGCTCGCGACCGGATTCTGTGGACTGCGGTGCGGCTGTTCTACCGCGAGGGCATCCGCGCGGTCGGGGTCGACCGGGTGATCGCCGAAGCGGGCGTGGCCAAGGCGACGCTCTATACGCACTTCCCGGCCAAGGACGACCTCGCCGCCGCCTACCTCGAACACGTCGACCTGTTGTGGACGGCGTCCCTGACCGAGGCCGCGGAGGCGGCCGGGCCCGACCCGCGGGCCCGGCTGGTCGGCATGTTCGACGCGGCCGTCGCCGCTGCCGAGCGCGACGGCTTCGCCGGCTGCGGGTTCCTCAACGCAGCGGCCGAGATGCAGCCCGGCGACGCGGCGTACGAGGTGGCGCTGCGGCACAAGGCGGCCGTACGTGACTGGGTGACCGGGCTGGCCGCCGCCGCCGGCGCAACCGCACCGGACGACCTCGCCGTCGCCCTCACCGTCCTGCTCGACGGGGCGCTGGCCGACGGCGCCCTGCAGGGATCGGCTCGCCCTGCCCGGGTGGCCAAGAAAGCCGCGGCGGTGCTCGTCGCCGCGGCACTGACAACCGAAGGAGAACAGTGGTGAGGTACGCGGTTCTGGGCACCGGTGTCGTCGGTCGTGCCCTTGGTAGCAAGCTCGTCGCCCTCGGGCACGAGACGATGATGGGCTCGCGGACGGCCGCCAACGCCAGCGCCCGGGAGTGGGCTGACAGCGCGGGGTCGTTGGCGAGCGAGGGCAGTTTCGGCGACGCGGCGGCGTTCGGCGAGGTCGTGATCAACGCGACGTCCGGCGGTGCCTCACTGGAGGCGCTGACCATGGCCGGGGCCGACAATCTTGCCGGCAAGACGTTGATCGACGTCGCCAACCCGCTCGACTTCTCCCGCGGTATGCCGCCGACGCTGTCGGTCTGCAACGACGACAGCCTGGCCGAGCAGATCCAGCGGGCCTTTCCCGACGTCCGCGTGGTGAAGTCCCTCAACACCATGAACTGCGATGTCATGGTCGACCCGTCGCTCGTCCCCGGCTCGCACAGCGTGTTCGTCTGCGGCGACGACGCCGGCGCTAAGGCCCAGGTGGTCGGCCTGCTGGCCAGCTTCGGTTGGCCGAATGAGGACATCCTTGACCTCGGCGACCTTATCGGCGCCCGCGGTACCGAGATGTTCCTCCCGCTGTGGCTCCGGCTGTGGGGCGCCACCGGCACCGGCCGGCTCAACATCAAGGTGGCCACCTGAGGGGAGATCCCTCAGGTGGCGCAGCTCAGGCAGGTTCGGGCGGCGGGGCGGGCGGCCAGGCGTTCGGCGGCGATCGGATCGCCGCACCGCTCGCACTCGCCGTACCGACCCTGATCGACCTGATCGAGGGCATGTTCGAGGTCTGCGCGGGTCCGCCTGGCCTGCTGCAACAGCGCGGTCACCTGCTGACGCTCGAAGGCGATGGTTGCGCCCTCCGGGTCGTGCTCGTCGTCACCGTTGGCCGCCTCGGCGGCCGCCACGATTTGGCCGTGATCATGCTCGAGGCCGGCGACCAGGGCGGCGTTGGACGCGAGGTTCTCCATCAGCCGGTCCCGCGGTTGTGTCACGTCTGGCCCAACGCGGGAGGCCCCGCCACGCTTCCATTCCTGTTCAGCGGATCATTCAGGTCACGGTGTGTACGGCACTGTTCAGCGGTGTGTCAACAACCTGCAATCCGTGCGTCGAAGTCTCGACGAGGGGCTGACGTCGACCGAGCCGGAGTGGCACACTACGGGCGGGTCGGTGGCGAGGGCACACTCAGGAGGAAACGTGACGGGACCTGAGCCCGGCAGCGGACCCACAGTTCTGCGGATCCTGCTCGGATCCCAGCTGCGGCAGCTCCGGGAGCAAAAGAAGATCAGCCGCGAGGACGCCGGCTACACGATCCGCGCGTCCGAATCCAAGATCAGCCGCATGGAACTGGGCCGGGTCGGGTTCAAAGAGCGGGACGTCGCAGACCTGCTCATCCTCTACGGCGTCACCAAACCCGAAGATCGCGACGCCCTGCTGAGGCTGGTCGACGAGGCGAATGCACCCGGCTGGTGGCACCGATACAACGACGTGCTGCCCGGCTGGTTCACCGCCTACGTCGGCCTGGAGGCCGCGGCGACGCTGATCCGGACGTACGAAGTGCAGTTCATCCACGGGCTGTTGCAGACGGAGGACTACGCCCGGGCCGTCATGGAGGTGGGCGTCGAACGGCTCCCTCGCGATGAGATCAGTCAGCGGATCAAGCTGCGGCGGACGCGGCAGCAGATCCTCACCAAGCAACAGCCGGTGCGGTTCTGGGGCGTCATCGACGAGGCTGCCCTGCGCCGGCCGATCGGCAGTCGCGACGTGATGCGGGCGCAGTTGGAGCACCTGATCACGCTGACCAAGTCGCCCAATGTGACGCTGCAGATCATCCCGTTCGGCGCGGGTGGCCACGCGGCCTCGGCCGGGGCGTTCACCATCCTTCGATTCTCTGACGAGCACATGCCCGACGTGGTCTACACCGAGCAGGTCACGAGCGCGCTGTATCTCGACAAGCGCGACGATGTGGATCGGTACCTGCAGGTCATCGAGCGGCTGTGCATGGAGGCCGATCCTCCGTCAAACACGGTCGACACCCTGACGGACATCCTCACCGAGACCGCGGCCGGGCGGGCATCCCCGGAGGGCTAGCCCGCCGGCCGCGGTACGGCTAGGCGAGCAGGTGGTCGAAGTCGCCCTCGCGCACCCCGGTGAGCAGGGCCGCAATCTCGGCGGGCGTGTAGATCAGAGCCGGGCCGTCAGGGAAGTTCGAGTTGCGCATGGCGATCCGCCGGTCGGGGAGAACGGCCATCTCGACACACGTACCGTTTTGATTACTGGCGCTTGCCTTGACCCAGGCGAGGGACGGCAAGTCTGCCGCGGACATCCCGTTGTGGATGTGGGTCATGTGCTCCACTCCGTTCGCTCTGTAGCGATCTCCGACGCAGACGCATCGGAGTCTTGCGGATGCACGTGCATAAAGGGCATGATAGCTCATATGCAGACGCGTTCCGCCACCCGGATAGCGGAAGCCTTGGCCGTCGTCGACGGCGCGACCAAGGTGCGCACGATGCAGGTCGTGAAGCGGCTCCGCCACCCACCCGGCCGGGTGTGGTCCCTGAGGCACGCCGCGGCGACGTATGCCACCCACGGCTGGCACATCCTGCCGGGCGCCTATGCGATCGACGGCAAGGCCGGCTGCCCCCGCCCCGAGGGGCGGCGCGCGCGCCTGCATCCGCTGCCCGAGCACTGGCAGCAGGAAGCCACCACCGACGTCATGCAGATCGCCCGATGGTGGTCGCGGCACGCCTGGGTGATCCTGTTGGCGGCCGGGCCGGCCATCGAGGTGGTCGAGATGCCCGCCGAGCTCGGCCAGGCCACCGTCGAACGGCTCGGTGATGGTGTCGGGCCGGTCGCCGTCGAGTCAGGGCAGCGCTGGCTGCTCTACTGCGCCGCCCAGGCCGGCACCGCGTCGACCTCTGATGACGAGTGGCGGGCCGGTGTCCTGCTGCACACGAGTGGTTCCTGGGTGCCCGTTCCGCCGATCGCGGGAACACGGGCTGGATTGGGGTGGTTTCGACCACCGTGGGTCGTTGGCTGGCACTTGCCGTCCACCCGTGAGGTGCTGGCCGCTGCGCGAAACGCGGCGGTCAGCACCCCGCCGACGTGGTCCGGCCCGCCTGCGGTCGAGCGGTCCGATCCCGCCGCAACCGTGGTCGTCAACCGCCGGTCTGCTTGAAGACGGCGCCCCCGCTCAACGCTTGCGGCCGATCCCGCCCGCGTACAACGACGTGACCGGGCTGTCCGTGCGCGTCAACTCGTCAGGCCGCCACTCGTTGGCGGGCACGAAACCCGGGTCGACCAGGTCCAGCCCGTCGAAGTAGACGCTCTGCTCTTTGAGGGTCCGGAACCGTCCGGCGCCGAGCCCGCCGGTCAGGAACGCATGCTGGAGGTCACTGGCGCGGCGCGAGCCGTCGTCCAGGAAGTTCGTGATCAGCAGGTAGCTGCCCGACGGCAACCGGTCGCGGATCGCGGCGACCACCTTCGGCGGATCCTCGGCGTCGTTCAGGTGGTGCAGCAGGCCCGCGATCAATACGGCGAACGGCTCAGCCAGGTCGATGTAGCCGGTCAGCCCCGGGTTGCCGAAGACCGTGTCCGGCTGGGTGACGTCGGCCGTGATGACCGTCGCGTTCCCGTCGTCGGCCAGCAACACGCGCCCGTGGGTCAGCACGACCGGGTCGATGTCGGCGTAGACCACCCGGACGCTTGGATTCGCCTCGTGGGCGATCTCGTGAACGTTCTTGACGGTCGGCAAGCCGGAGCCGATGTCGATGATCTGGGTGATGCCCGCCTCGGCGACGAGATAGCTCACCCCGCGACGGAGGAAGTCGCGATTGTCGCGGGCGATGTTGGGTGCCTCGGGGACCGCGGTCATGACTGCTTGGGCAGCACTGCGGTCGACCGCGAAGTTGTCCTTGCCACCGAGGACGTAGTCGTACACCCGCGCTATGGAGGGTCGGGTGAGGTCGACCTCGACCGCCGGCGGAATATCGCCTGTCGAAGCGGCCCGAATCCAGTCTGATGACCTGCGCACGGCGGCGCCCCCTATCGCTGATCGTCGACCCTCGATCGCTGGTACTGGGAGCCTAACGGGTCAAATGCCGCACGCGAAGGCCGTCATCGTCCTCCCTGTGCATGTGCGGCTATCGCCGGCGTCGGCGGCGGGCGATTATGGGCCGGTGCCAGCCGATTCCCATACCCACGATCACCACCACGACGAGCATCCGCACCATGACCATCCGGGCGGGCCGTGGCGGGGGCTTGCGGCGCTGCTCACGTCCCTGGTGAAGCCACATTCGCACGATGCCGCCGACTCGATCGACACCGAGTTGGAGGCGAGTGCCGCCGGGATCCGGGCGGTCTGGCTGTCCTTCGCCGCGCTCGCACTGACGGCGGCCGTGCAGGCCGCCGTCTTCCTGCTGTCCGGCTCGGTCGCCCTGCTCGGCGACACGCTGCACAACACGGCGGACGCGCTGACCGCCGTACCGCTGGCCATCGCCTTCACGGTGGGCCGGCGCGCGGCCAATCGGCGCTACACCTACGGCTACGGCCGGGCCGAGGACCTGGCCGGCATCGTGGTCGTGACGTTGATCGCCGCGTCCTCGGTCGTTGCCGGATACGAGTCGGTACGCCGCCTGCTCGACTCCCGCGATGTGCATCACCTGGGGCTGGTCGCGGTCGCCGCCCTGGTCGGTTTCGCCGGCAACGAGCTGGTGGCGCAGTACCGCATCTCCGTGGGTCGCCGGATCGGGTCGGCGGCCCTGATCGCCGACGGGCTGCATGCGCGTACGGACGGGTTGACCAGCCTCGCCGTCCTGCTCGGCGCCGGCGGGGTCGCGGTGGGCTGGCGGTGGGCCGACCCTTTCGTGGGACTGCTCATCACCGTCGCGATCATCGCCGTCCTCCGCCAGGCCGCCCGGGAGGTGTTCCGGCGGTTGATGGACGCCGTCGATCCTGCCCTGGTCGACCGGGTGGAGTCCGTCGTACGGCAGACGGAGGGGGTACGTGACGTCGGCGAGATACGGCTGCGCTGGATCGGGCACGCCCTGCGAGCCGAGTGCGAAGTGGTCGTCGACCCGACCCTGACCGTCGTGGCCGCGCACCGGATCGCCGAGGAGGCCGAACACCGGCTGCTGCATCAGGTGCACCGGCTGACGGCCGCGATGGTGCATGCCGACCCGCACGCCGCCGACGGCACCGATCACCATGCGCTGTCGCGGCACCACCGCGCGCCCGGCAACGCCGCCGACTCCTGACAAGCATCCCCGGCGTGATCCAGGCCTCTCCGGTCCTGCTGGGGCCGGACCGGTCAGGCCTGGATCACCGCGCGGGGACGGATGCGACGGGCGTCAGGTCGGCCAGGGCGTGCAGCAGGGCGCCCGCCGTAGCCGGGTCGTCGTGGGCTGGCCCGCCCGCCAAGGTGGCGTGCCCCGCGGTACGGCTAACGCAGTCGTACGGCCAGGAGGGCGACGTCGTCGCGAAGCTCCTGTCCCTCGATGGTGGCCAGCACCTTGGCGCACAGGGCCTCGGCACCGGCCGCCGGGTCGTGGGCCTGCACGGTGGCCAGCAGCTCGTCGAGACCCGGCTCCAGCGGCCGGTGCCGGATCTCGAGCAGCCCGTCGGTGTAGAGCAGCAGGGTGGAGCCCCGCGGCATCGGCTCGACCCCCTCGGCCCGGGCGTGCCCGCCCGGCACGCCGATGAGGACCGAGTGCCCGTCCTCGAGGTAGCGCGCCTTGCCGTCGGGGTACTGCAGAAGTGGCGGGAGGTGCCCGGCGTTGGAGTAGCGCAGCAACCGCGTCTCCGGGTCGGGTCCTGGCTCCAGGCGGGCGTACAGCGCCGAGGCGAGCTGGGCCATCTCGAAGCTCTGTACGAGCTGGTCCATCCGGTCCAGGACCACTCCGGGCGCGGCGCCCTCCCAGGCGTAGGACCGCAGGACGCTGCGAAGCTGGCCCATGGCAGCAGCGGCCTGCATGTCGTGGCCCATGACGTCGCCGATGGCGATCGCAGTGGCGCCGTCGGGCAGCGCGAAGATGTCGAAGAGGTCGCCGCCGACGCCGGCGTGCGTCGCGGCCGGCAGGTAGCGGGCGGCGACGTCGAGGTCGGGCAGGTCGGGCAGGTCGGGCAGCAGGGACCGCTGCAGGGTCTCGGCCGCCTCGTGCTCGCGGGTGAACAGCCGGGCGTTGTCGACCGACAGCGTCGCACGGCGGAGCAGCTCGGTCATCAGGTCGACGGTGTCCGGGCCGAAGACCCGGCCCGAGGCGCGGGTGGTGAACATGCTCAGCGCCCCGAGCACCTGTCCCCTCGCGACGAGCGGCACGATCAGCCCGGAGACGAGCTCCATGTCGAGGTAATACTGCGCCTGCTCCTCGCAGATCGAGATCCGCCGCAGATGCTCCTCGCTGACCTGCGCGGCCAGGACCGGCTGGCCGGTGGCCAGTGCCTTGCCGATCATCGTCTTGGGGTTGCGACGGCGTGGCAGGTAGCTGTCGGTCAGGTGCAGCAGCTCCTCCAGCCGGGGCGTGATCGCCGCGACCGCGAGCAGCCGCGGCGGCTCTCCCGGCGCGTCGACGAGGTCGACGGTGCACTGGTCGGCCAGCCGCGGCACCACGAGGTGGACGAGCTTGGCCAGCACCGCGTCGACGTCGAGGCTGGTCGCCAGGGTGTCGCTGACCTCGGCGAGCAGGACGATCCGGCGATGGCTCTTCTCGGCCTCCTCGCGGGCGGTCTGTTCGGCGGCCAGCAGGGCTGCCCGGTCGAGCGCGAGCGCGGCCTGCTGGGCCACCGACAGCATGAGCTCCCAGTCACCGGGGGCGAGCCGACGTGGCGCGGTCCACGCGTACCGGATGGCGCCCAGCACGCGCGGCCCCTGGGTCAGCGGAAGGACGGCGAAGGCCTCCGCGCTGCCGGACTGCGGGAGGCCGGACTGCGGGTCACTGCTGGAGAACAGCGGCATGCCCGCGCGCACGGCCCGGGCGTTGGCGAGCGGGGCGTCGAGTGACAAGCCCTGCCACCGTGCCAGCTCGGCCGGGTCCGTGCCGACCGATCCGAGCAGGCTGAGCTGCTCGCCGAGCACCTGCACCATCAGGGCGCCGTCCGCGTCGACCGACTTGCGCGCATCCGCGACGACGATCCTCGCCACTTCGGCGAGCGAGGCCGCCGCAGCAAGGCCCGCGGTGATGCGCTGCAGGTCGACGACCGTCCGCCGGGCCGCCTGCTCGCGGGTGAACAGGTGCGCGTTCTCGGCGGCAACGGCGGCCCGTCGTCCGATCCGGCGGACCAGCCTCAGGTCGTCCTCGGTCCACGCCGGCTCGTCGGTCCGGATGAGCGTGATCGCCCCGAAGGTGCGGTTGCCGCGGTTCAGCGGCACGCAATAGGCGGACAGTACGGAGAGCTGGTCGAGCCAGCTCACGTCGACCCCGTTGAGGATCAGGCGTGGCTCGCGGCCGGTGATGATCGCCGCGCAGTCGGGGGGCTGATCGGGCCCGACCTGCATCAGCGCGCGCAGCGCCGACTCGCGGTCGCGGTCGCGGTGCCAGGCGGCAACCAGCTGGAGGTTGTCGTTGTCGTCGACCAGGTGGATCGCCACGCCGTCGGCAAGCTCCGACAGCACGTCGCGGGCGAGGGTGTTCAGCCTGACGGTGACGTCGAGCACCTCGTTGAGGAGGTCGCCGGCGCGGTTGAGCACCGTCTGCCGCCAGTGCGCCAGATCACGTTGCTCCTGATCCTGGCGGCGTTCGGTGACGTCCCGGGAGAGCCCGGCCAGGCCGGTGACCCTGTCGGTGGCGTTGAGCAGCACCCGGCCGTGCGCGGCAATCCAGTGCACGGTGCCGTCCGGCCACTGCACCCGGTGTTCGAAGTAGCAGCTGTCCTTGGCGCCGACCGCCCGCTGGAACTCTGCGATCGCCTGGTCCCGGTCAGGCGGCCAGACGAGCGCGACCCAGCCTTCGACCGTCCCGGCGAACTCCCCCGGCGCCAGGCCGAACTGTCGCTCCACCCGTTCGTCCCAGTGGACCGCCCCGCTGGCCGCGTCCCACTCCCAGGTGCCGTGCCCTGCTGCCTCGACGGCCCGGCGCAGGCGAGCGGGATCGCCTGGCCAGTCGTCAGCTGCGCCGGTGCTCGCCGAGTCCGGGACGCCCACGGTCATCGCCGGTCGGGCAGCGCGCCGACGTACGCGGTCCAGGGGGTCGGCTCGGCACCGGCGACCTGCGCGGTGAACTCCCCCAGATACCAGTCGCGGAACTGCTTGGTCTCGGGCGGCGTCGCCAGGGTCAGCAAGGTTCCGCCCCGGCGGCAGTACTCGTCGGCCTCGTCGAGCATCGCGCCGAGGGCTTGGCTGGCCTCCGCGACGCCGGCGGGCACCAGGTAGGTCAGGTCGATCACCTCGAGTCCCGCCTCGAGTGCCTCGTCGCGCTGCGCGTCGGCCTCGTCGGTCACGCCGGCGTAGTCGCGGGTCAGGGCGTCGACGAGCTCGATCAGGCGTGAGGGCAACGGGCGGCTGTCGCCTTCCTTCTGGCTCAACCCGATGAGGGCGAACTCGCGCAGCAACTCGTTGCTGTGCTCCAGCGAGCGCTGGTAGAGGGGGAGCGGGAAGCCCAAGATATGCACGGTGATCCGCTCGGGCGTGCTCACAGTGGCTCCACGGAGTCGAAGTCGAATTCCCAGGCGGCCGTTGCCGTCTGCGGCCCGGTGGACAGGGTGAACCAGACGATCTTGCCGCCGACGGTGCGGGCGATGCCCCAGCTGCTGGCCAGCGAGTCGAGCAGTCGGACGCCCCGCCCGGTGCCGGCGTCGGCCCGGAAGTGCCGCACCCGCGGCGGCAGCGGGCTGGTGTCGAACACGTCGATGCGGACCTCGTCGGAGCTGTGCCGAAAGGTCAGCACCACGCCCGAGTGGGCGTGCAGGATGGCATTGGTGACCAGCTCGGAGACCAGCAGCGCGGCGGTATAGCCGAGGTCACCCAATCCCCACGAGGTGAGGGTGCCTTCCGTCACCCGGCGCGCGTCAGCGACCCGGCTGGGATCGGCATCGAGTTCAGCGCGTACTTCCACGGTGAAAAGGTAGCCCGAGTCGCCCCGGATCGGGGAACAATGGCTCACGTGCCGGAGCTTCCCGAGGTCGAAGCGCTCGCGGCGTTCCTCCGCGAGCGGGTCATCGGCCACTTCGTCACGCGCGTCGACGTGGCCGCGATAAGCGTCCTGAAGACCTACGACCCGCTGCCCAGTTCGCTGGCCGGCCAGCAGGTCACCGGGGTCGGCCGGCACGGCAAGTTCCTCGACCTGGACTGCGACGGCCTGCACCTGGTCGTCCACCTGGCCCGGGCCGGCTGGCTGCACTGGCGCGACAAGCTGTCGCCGGTGCCGCCGAAGCCGGGCAGAGGCCCGATCGCCTTGCGCGTTCACTTCGACGACGAGGCCGGCTTCGACCTGACCGAGGCCGGCACGAAGAAGCGGCTGTCCGTCTATGTCGTACGCGATCCGCTGACCCTGCCCGGCATCGTCCGGCTGGGCGTCGACCCGTTGGCCGACGACTTCACCGTCGATGTGCTGGTGGCGACGCTGGCCGGAGCACGGCAGCAGATCAAGGGAGTGCTCGTCGACCAGACGGTGATCGCCGGCATCGGCAACGCCTACTCCGACGAGATCCTGCACCTGGCCCGGCTGTCGCCGTTCAAGCTCGGCGCGAAGTTGACCTCGCAGGAGGTGGGCCGCCTCCACGACGCCGTCGTGTCGACCCTGCGGGACGCGGTGACCCGCTCGGTGGGGCAGGGATCGGCGACACTCAAGGGTGAGAAGCGCAGCGGGCTGCGCGTGCACGCCCGCACCGGTCTGCCATGTCCGGTGTGCGGCGACACGGTGCGGGAGGTCTCCTTCGCCGACAAGTCGTTGCAGTACTGCCCCACCTGCCAGACCGGCGGTCAGCCGCTGGCCGACCGTCGCCTGTCGCGGCTGATCCGCTGACCCCGGCCGGGGCGCGCGACACTCCTGGTGCGGCGCGGCGGGCCGGACGGCGATTGCTATTTCGTACTCCTATGTGGACAGTGACGACAGTCATCCGGTGCTGCCTGAACCAACTCCTACACGGAGGAGCTCCTCTAGTCCCTGGCCACTGCCGGAGGTGTGCCCACCGGCACGGCCGGTGTCAGCGAAGCGCTCCGGATCGCCCGATACTTGCCTCGGGTCAACAGGTAGCAGGGCAGCCCGATAACGGGGAGTGCCAGCGAGAGGGTCACCCACAAGGCAATGGAGAGGTCCAGGGGGTTTCCGCGGAGACGTCCCTTCTTCACACCAAGTCGGTTCGCGTCCAAGCCGACCCAAAAAGCGGTACAAACCATCAGAACCCAGTACAGACTTTTCATCAGAACTCCGATTTGCGGCCCGAGGCGGTACTAACGGCATCGACTGCCGTGGACTTCGACTGAAGTCCCCCGCCGGTGAACCTGGGCATGGACTTTAGCTCAGGCGAGCACCTAACGTGATTATGCTGTTACAGTTTGTGATAATGAAACTTCTCGTAACCGGCGGTGCCGGGTTCACCGGATCGAACTTCGTGCGGACCGTCCTGGCCGGGCGCCATCCGGCGACGGCCGGCGCGAGCGTCACGGTGCTCGACAAGCTCACCTACTCCGGCAACCGGGCCAATCTGCACCCGGTCGCCCGCTCGCCGCGGCTGGACTTCGTACACGGCGACATCTGTGACACGAGACTCCTCGACGCCGTCGTCCCCGGTCACGACGCGATCGTGCACTTCGCGGCCGAGTCGCATGTGGACCGTTCGATCTTCGGTGCCGCGGCCCTGGTCCGGACCAACGTGCTGGGTACGCAGGCCGTCCTCGACGCGGCCCTGCGCCACAGCGTGGGCCGGGTCCTACATGTCTCGACGGACGAGGTGTACGGCTCGATCGAGCACGGCGCGTGGACCGAGGACAGCCTGCTGGAGCCCAACTCGCCGTACTCGGCGTCGAAGGCGGCCAGTGACCTCATCGCGCGTTCCTACGCGCAGACCCACGGCCTCGACGTCGTCATCACCCGCAGCTCGAAGAACTACGGGCCCTACGAATACCCCGAGAAGCTCCTCCCGCTGTTCGTGACCAACCTGCTGGACCGTCGCCGGGTTCCCCTGTACGGCGACGGAGGCAACGTGCGCGACTGGCTGCACGTCGACGACCACTCTGCCGCGCTCGCGCTCGTCCTCGACGGTGGCCGGGCCGGGGAGATCTACAACATCGGCGGCGGCACGGAGCTGACCAACATCGAGTTGACCGGCCGGCTGCTCAACGCCTGCGGTGCCGGCTGGGACCGGGTAGACCACGTGCCCGACCGGCGGGGGGGCGGCCCCCGCCCCCTCCCCCCCCCCCCCCCCCCGCCGGGCGCCCCCCCCCCCCCCCCGGCCCCCGCCGCGCCNNACTTCGCCGACGGCCTGGCCGCCACCATCGCGTGGTATCGGGACAATCGCCCGTGGTGGGAGCCGCTCAAGCTCGCCCCCGCGCTGGTGTCATGACCCGCTGGCTCGTCACCGGGTCCGCCGGCCTGCTCGGCCGCGACCTGATGGACACCCTTCACGGCGAGCAGGTAACCGGCCTGACCCGTGCCGATCTCGACATCACCGACGACGCTGCCTGCCAGGCAGCAGTCACCGCCACCGTCGGTGCAGGCGATGTCGTCGTCA
>QHCA01000135.1 GCA_003244095.1 Pseudonocardiales bacterium
TTGACGTCGCCCTGGCTGGAGGCGCCGTCGCCGAAGTAGGCGATCACCGCGTCCTCGCTGCCGTCCTTCTGGATGCCCATGGCGTAGCCGGTCGCGTGCAGGGTCTGCGAGCCGATGACGATCGTGTAGAGGTGGAAGTTCTTCTCCGCCGGGTCCCAGCCGCCGTTGTTGACGCCGCGGTAGAGCCCGAGCAGGGTCAGCGGGTCGACGTCCCGGCACCAGGCGACGCCGTGCTCGCGGTAGGTGGGGAAGGCCATGTCGGTCGGCCGCAGGGCACGACCGGAGCCGACCTGGGCGGCCTCCTGGCCGAGCAGCGAGGCCCAGATGCCGAGCTCGCCCTGGCGCTGCAGGGCGGTCGCCTCGACGTCGATGCGGCGAACGAGGACGAGGTCGCGGTAGAGGTTGCGGTACTCGTCGTCGGAGAGCTCCAGCGGGTAGCCGGGATAGTCGACCCGCTCGCCCTCCGGGGTCAGCAGTTGCACAAGTTGCGTGTCGGACTGCTCGGCGAGCTCGCCGGCCGCAGCACTGAGGACGGGATCACCACCAGGCATCTATGCGCCTCCTCCATCATCCGCCGGTCGCGGGGTCCCCGCACCGGGCCCAAGGACGCCGGACCGGGCGGGTCACACCGGGTCCAGCGTTGCTCACATCGTGGCAGACGGGCAGCCGATCCGCCCTGACGGGCCTCGCTAGCCGGACGGATCGTCGCCCAGCGACGCGTGCAGCGCGGTGTGCAGCGCCACTGGATCCAGGTCGGCTGCGGCCAGGAGCGGGCCGGCGCCGCCCCGTGCGTCCTCGGCCAGCCCGAGCCGTCCGAACTCCCGCCGGCTGCGCCGGCTCAGGCCCTCGCGGACGGGGGCTGCGCAGTCATCGAGCAGGCCGATCAACAGATGTTCGGGAGCGATCATCCGCCCGCCTGCCGCCTCGACGGCGCGCTCCATCGCCCGCTTGGCAAGGAACGGGCGGCCGGACAGCGGCGTACGCCCGACCCGCCCGCGCTGCCACCAGTGCCGCCGCGCCACCCGGCAGGTCGCGTCGTCGACCGCCACCGGGCCGAAGCGGGCCTCTGCGCTCTCCCGGATCGCAGCCAGATCGATCCCCAGGGCACTGAGCGTCTGCGCGTCGGCCGGGCGTGGACCGGGCAGCCGGCCCTGCGTCACCAGGCGGTCGAGCGCGGTGCGGGCACCGGCGAGGTCCAGCCCGTGTCCGGCGAGGAACGCCGCCGCCGCGTTGTCGCCGTGGGCGATCAGCCCGGCGAGGAGGTGCTCCGTACCCAGATAGCCGTGGCCCAGCCGGTCTGCCTCCCGCTGTGCCAGGTCGAAGGCGGCCATCGCGGCCGGTGACATGCGCTCGAACATCTGCTGCTACCTCCGTCGCCCGGCCCGGATCCGGCCCGCGTGCTTGTGGTGCACCGCCTGCTTGGACACGCCGAGCCCGCCGGCGATGTCGCTCCATGACCAGCCCTGCGCCCGGGCCTCGTCAACCTGCAGCACCTCGAGCACCTCGAGCAGGCCGCGCAGGGCCGCCACGGCAGCCAGCCCCACCTGCGGCCCGGCACTGGCGGCCGTCTCGGCCAGCCGGGTCGCATCGTCAGGGCGGTCGGTCATGCCGTCAAGGTACGTTGACGACGAGCCAGAAGTCAATGCAGATTGACGGCTGCGTCTGGGCGCAGCTGCCCGGAAGGGCTGACGGGAAGGTTCAGTCCGGCCGGGAGCGTGTCGATGCCACGGACGTACGCCACCGGATCACTCCGCGCTCCGGCTGTGCCCACTGACGAACGAGGACACCCATGCGCAGGACCAGACTGCTCGGCTTGCTCATCGCCTTGGCCGCCCTCATGCCGTTCGCCGCGATGGCGACACCGGCTCAAGCTGCCGCGGCGCCCAACCTGCCCGGCGGGCGTGCCAACTACGTCGTGGTGGCGATCGGCGGTCCGGCCAACGCGATGTACGTCCGGCTGGCGACCTACCAGTTCGCGACGAACAACACGATGACCGAGAAGGTGTGGTCCTGGCGGCAGAACAGCATCAGTGGCACCGCCGCGAACATGAAGCGCTCCACCGGCTACACCACCAGCGGCTGCCTGCGGGCCTGCCCCATCCGCACGCCGATCAACTTCCAGCCCGGTGGCGTGCCGGTCACCGCGACGGGCACCTGGAGGCTCGATTCCTACGGCCACCTGTCGATCGGCTGGTCCTGGGGTGCCGGTGAAACCTGGCGGCTCGACAACAGTCAGGCCGGCTTCACCAGCATGTCGATCTGGAGCAGCAACCAGGCCATCGTGAAGGGCTGGGGCTTCGGCTCCAACGCCGCCGCCACCTCCGGCGCCACGATCAGCCAGGCCTACGCCGCCGCCCGGCTCTACGGCCCGCTGGTGCAGAACGTGTACGGCGCCAACACGCAGCACCTCAACCTGGGTTTCAACTTCCCCGACTACAACCGGTGCAGCAACAGCACCTGTCTCGAGGGCAAGGGCAACACGGCCGCGGACAAGCGAACCTGGTTCAACTCCTACATCGGCGGCAACCCGAATACCGATGGCCGCAAGAACTACTGGAACTTCCAGACCGGCGGAGTCGCCCAGATGGAGCAGCCGGGCACGGTGTGCATCAGCACCAACGGCGGCGGGCACACCGCGGCCATGCTTCAGGTGATCGACGACACCGGCCACTTCCGCGGTTGGGTCGGCGTCGAGGCCAGCATCGTGCAGATGTACTGGGGCCGGGCGATCGTCGGCGCTTTCGCCACCGTGCAGCCGGGGATGCTCACGACGCTGCACTGACAGTCATCTCGTATCGTCGAGCGCGGCCGGCAGCGGCTGGGCGTGTACGACGACCAGCCGGGACACCGCGCGGGTGAGGACGACATAGAGTCGTCGGAGCCCGCGCGGTTCGGCGTCCACGATCTCTGCCGGTTCGGCGACCACCACGGAGTCGAACTCCAGGCCCTTGGCGAGGCTGGCCGGCACCACGCTGACCCGCTCCTGCGTCTCTGAGCCGACCGGCTCTCCCACGAGGATTGCTTCGATGCCTGCGGCGGCCAGTGCCCGGCGGATCGCCGGCACGGCGGCGTCGGCCGCGATGACACCCACCGAGCCCTCCATGGTCAGCGTTGCGAGCACCTCGGTCACGACGCCTGCGGCCAGTCTCGGTACGGCGACGATCCGCAGCGCGTCCCGCCCGCCACGGATCGACTCGGCCGGGTCCAGGCCGACCGAGATGTGCGGCAGCAGCCGGTTGGCCAGGGCGACCACCTGCGCCGGCACCCGGTAGCCCAGGGTGAGCGGCTCGACCCGCGCGCCGTCCTTGCCGAGGTGCCGCAGCGTGATGCCCCAGTCGTCCGTCGCCCACGGTGCGGTGCCCTGGGCGAGGTCGCCGAGCACCGTCAGCGAGCCGGTCAGCGAGCGCCGGGCAATCGCCCGGCACTGCATGGGCGACAGGTCCTGCGCCTCGTCGACGATCACGTGACCGTACGACGGATGCCGTTCGAGCAGGCCGGCCGCCTCGTCGACCAGGAACGCGTCGGCCAGCGACCAGCGGGCGCTGCCCGGCCCGCGCGGCGGGACCGGCCAGGTGATCTCGGCCTGCTCCTCGTCGCTGAGCAACCCTTTGGCGGCATTGGCCAGGAACTCGGCGTCGCTGAGCAGGCGCAGGATCAGCCGTACCGGGTCGACGGCCGGCCACAGGGCGTCGATGTCGACCGAACGCGCCATCCGCTCGATCGCCCGGTCGGTCGGGGTCGAGCCGGTCGCCTCCATCTGCCGTCGCACGTCGTGGGCGACCATCGTCTGCAGCCGCTCCCGGGCACCGGCATAGCGGACCTCGCCACGACGCAGGTCGTCGACCCATCGCCGCAGCCGCTCGGGCGAGACCCGGTAGCGGCGGGCGCCGACGGTCACCGTGACCGGTTCGACGGCCCGGCGCAGCCCGGAGTACAGCGCCCGCCGGATCACCTCGGCCATCCGCGCGGCGCCCTTGATGGTCCCCGAAACGGGGTCGTCGCTGCCGCGGACCCGTACCGCGGTCGGCACCTCGTCGACCGTCAACTGCTCGACGTCGATCTCACCGAGGGCCGGCAGCACGTTGGCGACGTAGGACAGGAAGGCCCGGTTGGGCCCGATCACCAGCACACCGCCGCGCTTGAGCCGCTCGGGGAAGGTGTAGAGCAGGTACGCGGCCCGGTGCAGCCCGACCGCCGTCTTGCCGGTCCCGGGTGCCCCCTGCACGCAGATGGTTTCGTCGAGATCCGCCCGTACGATGCCGTCCTGATCGGGCTGGATCGTGGCGACGATATCGCGCATCGGGCCGACGCGCGGCCGCTCGATCTCGTCGATCAGGATCTGGCTGGGGCCGGCGCCCGTCCTCGCCGGGCCCGCGTCGAGGCGCTCGTCCTCGAAGCTGGTCAGCGTGCCCCCGGCGAAGCCGAAGCGGCGCCGGCGGCGGACCCCCATCGGGTCGGCGGGGCTGGCCCGATAGAACGGCCGCGACAGCGGTGCCCGCCAGTCGATGACGACCGGGTCGCCGGCCTCGTCGCGCACGTGCCGCCGCCCGATGTGGAACACCTCGTGGTCCTCGACCTGATCGAGGCGGCCGAAGAACAGGGCCGTGGCCGGGTCGTCCTGCAGTTGCGCGAGGCGGCGGCGCAACGCGATGCCGAGCGATTCGCTGGCGAAGGCGTCGACGCCCACGTCGCCGAGCACGCCGGCCCGCTCCCGCATCCGCGCCAGGCAGGCGCGGGCATGGGAGAGGTGCCGCTGCTCGTCGGCGAGGACATCGGGGAGTGAGATCACGGGGTCGTGCAGCCTATGACCGGCCGGGGCAGCCGATCAAGGCAATTTGGCGGTCTCCCCTCGCGGCAGCGCAGCGGCAACCCGCCCGTTGCCGACCGGATCGGCACCAGGTGCGTCGGCTGCGGGCGCTTCGCGCTTGGGCGTCTCGGCGGTGGGCGGCTCGACCTCGGCCCGCGGCGCGAAGCTGTTGAGGGCCTCCTGCACGGAGTTGTACGTGGCCAGGTCGGCGGTCAGCTGGCTGAAGAGGCGCTCGCCGGCGACGATCGCCACCTCGGGCCGCAGCCGGCCCTCGACGGCGGCCTGCCAGCGATCGGCACCCTTGACGACGGAGCGGCCGAAGATCCCGGCCAGCGCGAGGCCCAGTGACAGGGCCACGCCCGTGACGACCAGGCCGCCCAGCCCCGTCATCGACAGCGGCCATTGCCGCCCGCCGGCGAGGAAGGCGCGCCCGGCCCAGGCGACACCTGCGACCGCGAACCCCAGCAGCAGCCACTGCACGATCGTCGCGATGCGCCACCACGGCGGCTTGGCGACCGGCTGCTGGACGGCGGCGTGGATCACGCCGTCGAGCCCGTCGGCGAGGGACCCGGTGACCGCGTCCGCCCGCCGTTCGAGGCGGGACGGCCACGGCCCGACCAACTCGGCCGTGGCGTTGAGGGCGACCGTCGTGGCGACCTTGCCGACGTCGGCCCGGGATACCGCGAGCGGCGGCACCCCTCGCTCGCGCCGGTGCCGCCAGGCGACCGGCGGCCAGCCGACACGGCGCAGCCCGAGCGTGCGGTAGTCGGCCGTGGCCGCCACGGCGATCCGTTCGACGCCGGCCAGGTCGGCCAGCTCGGCCACCGCCTCCTCCTCCTGGGCCTGCACGCGCCGGAGGTCGACATCGGGCAGGGCGGTGCGCACCAGCCGCGGCGCCAAGGAGCTCAGGTCGGCCCTGATACGACGGGCGGTCGCCCGCCGGGAGGCGACCGCGGTGGTGAGCACCGCGCGCAGGTCGGGCACGCCGATGCCGGTGCGGGTCGAGGTGAGCATCGTGCGGATGCTGCCCAGGCCGTCGTCGGTCAGCATCCGGCGCAGGTCCGCGAGGCAGCTCTGGGCCTGGCCGGGATCGAGCCGGTCGGCCTGGTTGAGGGCGATCAGCATGATGTCGGAGTAGGCCTTGAGCCGCTTGAGGTAGAACTCGTGCACTGCCGTGTCGGCATACTTCTGCGGATCGAGCACCCACACCAGCACGTCGACGAGGTCGACCAGCCGGTCGACCTCGAGCCGGTGCGAGACCTCGATGGAGTCGTGGTCAGGCAGGTCGAGCAGCACCAAGCCGTGCAGCGCGGCCTCGGAGTCGGCGTCGAGCTCGGACTCGCGCAGGATCCGGCGCTCGGTCGGCACCTCGAGCCAGTCGAGCAGCTCGGTCGCGGGATCGGGGCCCCACACGCAGGCGTACGGCGCCGACGTGGTCGGCCGGCGCACCCCGACCCCGGACAAGTCGAGGCCGGACAGGGCGTTGAACAACGTGGACTTGCCGCTGCCCGTGCCACCGGCCAGGGCGACGACGGTGTGGGTGCCGGACAGCCGCAGGCGCTGGCCGGCCCGACGCAAGAGCCGCTCGGTGGCACCGGCGGTGCGCCGGTCGAGCTGCTCGGCGCCCTCCTTGAGGATCAGGCTGAGCTGGTCGAGGCGCTCGGCGAGCTCGGTGGCCTCGAGCGGCGCCGCTGCCTGAACCGGCGGCTGCACCCCCCCGGCGGCGCGGGTCAACGCGGGCTCCCGAGGGCCGCCGCCATCGCCTGGCGCAGCCGCCTATCGCCCCCGACCAGGGATTCGAGCACGGCCAGCGGCTCTGCGAGGGCGGCCATGGCACCGGTGAGCGTGCGCTGCAGGGCCTCCTCGCGGGTGTCCCGGCCGGTGGCGAGGCCTTCGAGCCAGGTGCGCACCGGGGCGACGGCCGGGTCGGGCAGCCGGCCGTTGTTGAGGGACGTCTCGGGAATCACGAGCAGGACGGCCTCTTCGAGCCCGTTGGCATCGAGCAGTCGGCGCAAGTCATCCCCCACGGCCTCCGTCGCACCCATCTGTACGCGGTCGAGCACCACGGCCAGGTCGGCCCGCCGCCCACCGGCCGTTCGCAGAGTCTGCCATGGGATGGCATCGGCGTACCGCGTGGCAGTCGTAACAAACAACCACACATCGGCCGTGGCGAGCAACTGGCCGGTGTAGCCGTGCTGGCCGTGCCGAGCGGAGTCGACGTCAGGAGTGTCCAGCAGGGCGACACCCTGCGGCAGATGGTGCGACACGACAGGGTGCACGGCGTCCCACGCCGAGACTCGCCGGCGCTCGCCGGGGAACCACCGGGTGTCCTCCGGCCGGTGCACCAGCACCGGCGTGCGAGTCGTCGGCCGCAGCGCGCCGGCCGGGCTGACCACGCTGCGCGCCAGGCCGTTGACCAGGGTGGACTTGCCGGCGCCGGTGGGGCCGGCCAAGGCGACCACCACCGGTGAGTCCGGGTGGGTCGCCCGCAGGATAAGGTGACCGTCGATCTCGGCGATCAGCCGGGCGCGCAGGTCCTGGGCACGCTCACCAGCCCGCTCGGTCGACAGCGCGGCCATGGCATCACGAAGGGCCCCGAGCGCCGCCACCCGTGGGGCACCCCCCTCAACTTCCACACGCATAGCCTGCCGCCCCAGGGCCGTACAGCCAAACACGACACGGCCCGCAGATCGTGGGCCATGCCGCTGGTGGTGGTATTCCAGCCCGCGACATCGGCGGCGAACCTCTCCGCCGCGGGACCGGTCCAGGCCAGCTTGCCCTTGACCCGCCACCCGTGGCGACTGAAGTGCTCAGACCCAGTCACCCCGCGGTCAGCTTGGCGGGCCCCCTCCGCAGGTTCCTCCGGGGGCACACTGTGACACGACGCGCCGAAGCGGCACACCTACCGAATGTGCACCCTGTGGACAAATCCAGGCTCCGGTCGAGGCCTGGATCTGCCCGCCGTCCGCCGGCTCAGTCGTGCGCCGCCCGGATCGCCGGACCCAGGTCGTGGACCTGGGCGGCCCGCGGGCTCAGCGGCAGCAGTCCGTACTGCCGCTCGATCGTGGCGATGATCGAGGTCGAGTCGTACGAGGTGTGGTCGACCGTCGAACCTTCGAGCCCCTTGCCGATCAGCAGGGTCGGGATGCGGGTGCCCGGGCCGAACAGGTCGTGCGGGCCGTTGTTGTTGCCCTGCCCTGGTGGCGAGATGTGGTCCCACTGGCCCCCGAACTCGTCATAGGTCACGACGACCAACGTGTCCTTGGCGTCGGGGCCGCTCTCGATGGCCTTGAGCAGGTTGACGAGGTGCGTGCTGCCGCTGGTCTCGTTGGTGTAGCCGGGGTGCTCGTTCTCCGCGCCGACCGGCTTGACGAAGCTGACCGCGGGAAGCCTGCCGTGCTGGGCCTTGTCGATGAACTCGGCCTCGTCCTTGAGGTGCGCGGCCCGGTCGGGCGTGCCCGGTGCGTAGCGCGTGTAGAAGTTGAACGGCTGGTGGTGGAACTGGAACGTCTTGTCCGGGCAGTACGGGAACGTGGTCGGTGAAGCGGCCTTCGGGTCGGCGCAGGTCGGGCCGGCACCGTTGGTGTAGCCCGGGCCGCCGATGTTGCCGGCCGCGTTGTCCCATCCGCCGGAGTACCACGCCCACGAGACGCCGGCCGTACTGAGCTGGTCACCGATGTTGCTGTTGGTGAAGCCCGGCACCTGCGTACCGAAGCGGGTCGGTTGCCACGAGGGCACCAGGGTGTTGACGGTGTAGTTGCCGCAGGCCTTGCCCGGGATGGTGGTGGGCAGGCCGCACGCCTGCGTCACCGTACCGTCGTGCGTCGTCGCCGGCTGGGGCGAGACGTAGAGCGGGGCGGAAGCCTGGGGGAAGCCGTTGCTGTCGAGCACCGCGTGTTGAGTGTCGGGTGCGGTGCTCCACTGCGGCGCCTGCGCCGCGATCAGCCACTGGTGGTTGAGGTAGGAGCCGCCGAACGCGCCCTGGAAGAACCGGTCGGTGATCACGTAGTGGGGCGCCTTGCTGCCGTGCAGGTAGGCGTAGACGGGGAGCCGGGTGGTGTCGTAGGTGCCCATCGACAGGCCGGCCGCATCGCTGCCGGTGACGTAACGGTTCTGCTGGCCGCCGGCCAGCTGGTACTGCTCCTGGTAGAAGCGGTGGACCAGGTCGCGGGTACAGCCGCCGGGCAGCCCCTGGCCGTTGAGCACGCCGTTGGGGTGGCTGAAGTCGCCCGGCGCCGGGCAGGTCGTGTCGGTGGGCTTGATGTAGTCGTCGATCAGGAACGGCGTGTTGACGAAGTGGCTCGTTATAGGGGTTGCGCCGACCGTCTCGCTGCAGACGCTGGACAGCGGTGGCGAGGTGAGGTTGACGTCGTTCTGCAGCAGGCAGTTGTACGGGGTGCCGGCCTGGCTCACCTGGATGGTGTGCGCGAGGCTGGCCTGGCCGACGCCGTCGACCGACTTGCCGCCGACGGTGCCCCAGCGCCCGTACAGGTTGTCGAAGCTGTGGTTCTCCTCGTAGATCACCACGATCTTCTTGAACTTGCCCAGCGGGCCGTGGCCGTTCTTGTCCGGAGCCGCCGTGGCGTTGGTCGCGGGTAGCACCAACCCCATGCCGATCGCCGTGGTGACGGCGGCCACGGTTGCCTCCGAGAGGCTGGGTCCCGTGGGGCCAATTTCAGGAATGTGCCCAACGTCGCATTTGATCTGCAACTTCTCGCCGGCCAGCATAATCACATGCCCGGCCGAATAGCTCGAGCCCCAGATTCCTATCCGGTCAGGATCGACCAGAGTCACGAAACCTGCGGCAGCGAACGCCGCAGCGTAGCGATCGAGAAACATCTCCTTCACCGCGGTGAACCCGTGCGCCATCACGATTCCTGGCCTGCGGCCTGTCCCCCTCCGCGCGGTCAGGGCTAGCCGCAAAGTAGTT
>QHCA01000136.1 GCA_003244095.1 Pseudonocardiales bacterium
ATCTTCGAGGGGCTCAAGGCCTACCGCCAGCCGGACGGCGGCATCGCGATCTTCCGGCCGTACGAGAACGCCCGCCGCTTCAACCGCTCGGCGAGCCGGATCGCCATGCCGGCACTGCCCGAGGATGTCTTCGTCGAGGCGATCGAGACGCTGGTCAGCATCGACCACGCCTGGGTCCCCGACGGCATCGGCCGCAGCCTGTACGTCCGGCCCTTCATGATCGCCACCGAGCCGACCGTGGCGGTCCGCCCGGCGAACACGTACCTCTTCGCGGTGATCCTCTCGCCGGTCGACGGCTTGTTCTCGACCACCATCGAGCCGATCAGGGCCTGGCTGTCGGTCGACTACGCCCGCTCCGCACCCGGCGGCACCGGCGACGTCAAATTCGCCGGCAACTATGCCGGCGCCATGATCGCCCAGCAGCAGGCCGCTGCGCACGGCTGCGACCAGGTGGTCTGGCTGGACTCCGGCGAGCGCTCCTCGATCGAGGAGATGGGCGCCATGAACATCTTCTTCGTCGAGTCCTCCGGCGACGGCCACCGGCTGGTCACGCCGCCGCTCACCGGCACCCAGCTGGCCGGCGTGACACGGGACTCGATCATGCGGCTCGCCGGGAGCCTCGGCTACGAGGTGGCCCAGCGCCCGGTGACCGTGGAGCAGTGGCGGCTGGGCTGTGCCGATGGCAGCTGTACGGAGACGTTCGCCTGCGGCACGGCGGCCGTCATCACCCCCATCGGTGCGGTCCGGTCGGGCGCCCACGACTGGACGATCGGCGACGGTACGACGGGTGCGGTGACCCGGCTGCTGCGCGAGCGGTTGCTCGGCATCCAGTACGGCACCGCCCCCGACCCCTTCGGTTGGCGCCACAAGATCGGCTGAGGCCCCCGCGCCGCGCGGACAAAGGGCATAGCGCCTTGGTACAGAGGGCAAACGTCATGATCAACTCGGTGTTGGGCCGCGGGTGCCGGCCAGCGTCACGCTGTGCCCGCGGAACTCCGCGATGACCCGGCCGCCGCCGTGCCGGACGGTGACGTCGTAGATGCCGTTGCGGCCGTACTTCGCCCGCTCGACGGCCACGGCGACCAGCTCGTCGCCGACCGCGGCCGGCTGCAGGAACGTCACCTCCGCGCTCTGCGCCACGGTGACCGGGCCATAGCTGTTGCAGGCGTAGGCGAAGGCGGCGTCGGCCAGCAGGAACAGGTAGCCACCGTGGGCGATGCCATGGCCGTTGACCATGGTCTCGGTGACCCGCATGCTCAGGGTCGCCCGGCCTGGGGCGACCTTGTCGAGGCCGATGCCCAAGGACCGGCAGGTCAGGTCGCGGGCGTACATCGCGGCGGCGTGCGCCTGCGTACTCATGTCCGGCGTCACTGCGCGAAGTGCTCCTTGAGCCGGCGCGCGTACACCTGCCCCCTCGGCTGGGCCGGCTGCGTCGCGGTGTAGTCCGGGTCGTCGCCGGTCACGATCCGGTAGACATGGTGGTGGGTTTCGGCTGACTCCCGCAGCAGGTCGGTGTTCGGCTCGACGTCCACCACGACCTCCGTACCTCGGCTCCCGATCGGCGGATTCGACCGGCGGACCGGCCGGCGGGCGACATCATCTTGGCACCTTCGCCGCGCGTACGACAGCAGCCTTGTGCGCGACCGTCGCGGCGTCGCCGAGCACGATCGGTACCCCGTGACGAGGGCACCGACGCGGACCCGCTCGGTGTGTGCGGCCAGGTAGGCCGGCTGTCGCGGCCTTGCCGCCGCGGAAGGTATAGCGCGGCGAGGAGCAGGTCGTAGCCTTCACCCGGCAGTGATACTGCTTTCTGAACGCACGACCTCCCCGTCCGGACCGCCGAAGGAGACCCGCCCATGCCCGTGACCGCCCGCGAATGGAACCTCGTGGCCCGCCCCCACGGCGAGCCGAGCCCGGACTGCTTCGAGCTCGTCGGGGTGGAGCTGGCCGATCCCGGCCCGGGTGAGGTTCTCGTACGCAACACCTGGCTGTCGGTCGACCCGTACATGCGGAGCAGGATGGACGATCGGGAGTCCTACGTGCCGCCATACCGGCTGAACGAGCCGATGGTCGGCGGTGCGGTGGGCGTGGTCGAGGCGTCGAACCATCCGGACCTCGCCCCCGGCGACACGGTGGCGCACGAGCTGGGCTGGCGGGACCGGGCGGTGATGGACCGCAAGGACGCGCACAAGATCGACACGACGGCGGTGCCCGCGCAGGCCCACCTCAACGTCCTGTCCATGATCGGGCTGACGGCGTACGCCGGGCTGCTCGACGTCGCGGCCATGAAGGCGGGGGACACCGTGTTCGTCTCCGGGGCCGCCGGTGCGGTCGGCAGCCTGGCCGGGCAGATGGCGCGGCTGAAGGGGGCCGGCCGGGTCGTCGGCAGCGCGGGCTCGGCGGAGAAGGTGGCCTGGCTGGTCGACGAGGCAGGATTCGACGCGGCGTTCAACTACAAGGACGGCCCGGTGCGCAAGTTGCTGCGCGGCGTCGCGCCGGACGGGATCGACGTCTACTTCGACAACGTCGGCGGTGAGCATCTCGAAGCCGCCATCGGGTCCATGAAGCTGCACGGCCGGATCGCGGTCTGCGGGATGATCTCCGTCTACAACGCCACGTCGCCGCCGCCCGGCCCGCGCAACCTGCCGCTGTTCATCGCCCGCCGGCTGTCCATGCGCGGCTTCCTCGTCTTCGACTACGGCCACCTGCGTCCGGAGTTCCTCCGCGAGGTGGGGGCGTGGTACGCCGAGGGCAGGATCGTGACGGAGGAGACGGTGACCGACGGCGTGGAGAACACTGTGGAAGCCTTCCTCGGACTCCTCCGCGGGGCCAACATCGGCAAGATGCTCGTGCGGCTGGCACCGTGACATGCCCTAGGTTGTCGGAATGAAAATCCTCTACACGGCCGAGGCGACCGCGATCGGCGGACGTGAGGGGCGCGTGCGTTCCTCCGACGGCGCGCTCGACCACGATCTGGCGATTCCCAAGGAGCTCGGCGGCCCGGGCGGCGTGGCGACCAATCCCGAGCAACTCTTCGCCGCAGGCTATGCCGCCTGCTTCGAGAATGCCGTACGACTGGCTGCCCGGCGTAACAGGACTCCGGCCGGGCAGGCCTCGGTGACCGCCCGGGTCGGGATCGGCCCGAACGACTCGGGCGGGTTCGAGCTGGCCGTCGAGCTGCACGTCCGGCTGCCCGATCTCGACCGCGAGCTGGCCGAGAAGATCGCCGCCGCCGCGCACCAGGTCTGCCCGTACTCCAACGCCGTGCGCGGCAACGTCGACGTACAGGTCATCGTCGATCCCGCGCCCGAGGTGATCTAAGCCGCGCCGTCGGCCAGCAGCCGGTCGAAGATCGCGCGAACCTCCGCGCCGGTGAACTCCATCGTCGCCTCGCCGACGGTGAACTCGATCCACTGCGACGAGGGCGCGCCGGAGGTGGACGTCTTGGCGAAGGTCCAGATGCCGGTCTCCTCGGCGTAGTCCAGCGCCCGCTCGCGGAAGGCCGATGGATCGACGCGGAGCAGCAGGTGCATCATCGTCGTCTGCGGCGGGTCCGGGACGATCTCGATCCCCGGGTGCTCCCGTAGGGCATCGGCTACCTCCCGCGCCTTGGCGCAATGCGCGGGTATCTGCGGGAGCTTGGTGTCCAGCCCGTGCTGGGCGGCCAGCAGGTACGGGTACATCGCGAACAGCCGCCCGCCATGCCGCGCCTGCCAGACCCGCGCCTCGGCGACGACATCCTCCGGGCCGGCCAGGCAGCATCCGGCGATCCCGGCGAGCCCCTTGTAGAAGGAGACGTAGACGGTGTCGAACAGCCCGGCGATCTCGGCGTACGGCCGCCGATAGTAGGGCGCGCATTCCCATAGGCGGGCGCCGTCGAGATGGGTTCGGACGCCGTTATCCCGCGCCCAGCCCACCTGGGCGGTGAGGTCGTCCCACTCGGGCAGCCGCCCGCCGATCTCGCGTTGAGGGAGTTCGAACAGAAGTACGGCGATGCGCTCCTGAAGGCCCTCGAGGTCGGCCAGCCCGATCAGGCTGTTGGGGTCGCCGACCAGCTTCGCGGTGAGGCCGTGCAGGCGGTCGTAGGCGCGTTCCTCGTGCAACTCGAGGTGGCTCGTCGGGTGAAAGGCGACCGTACGGGTGTCGGCCCGGTCGCACCAGATCCGCAGTGCGATCTGCTGCGCCATGGTGCCGCTCGGCATGAACACCGCCGCCGGCTTGCCGAGCAGCCCGGCGACCCGCGTCTCCAGATCGCCGGCCAGCCTGCCCTCGCCGTAGGTGTCCTGGTCCTGCTCCGCGTCGACCAGCTCGGCGAGCCGGGTCAGGACGGCGGCCGGGCGGCGTTCCTGCGGCGGCCCGCCCGCAAGCCGCCGGGTGCAGGCGATGCGGATCGCGTCGACGTCACGCTCGGGTGCGGGCTCGGGGTGGGACACGGTGGCTCTCCAATCGGGGTCGCCCCCGAAGCTACCGTGACACGGGCACCGACTTCCCCACCTGGCAGCCGGCCTCGGTTGCCGGGTAGGGCCTGGCGAATCCTCTCCGGTGGTGATCTCCTTGTCGCCACATGTGCCGCGCTTGCAGCGCATCGCGAGAGGACCCTCGATGGAAGCCGCCACCGATACACTGCAGAAGGCTCTGCGGATCAACCTCGATCCTCGCTGGTACGGCACCATCGCCGAGATCGGGGCCGGCCAAGAGGTCGCCCGCTGGTTCTTTCGGGCCGGCGGAGCGGCCGGGACCGTCGCCAAGTCGATGTCGGCATACGACATGGCGGTCAGCGACGCGGTCTACGGCAAGTCCGACCGCTATGTCTCGATGGGCCGGCTGCAGGCGATGCTCGATCGCGAGTTCCAGCTCAACGTGGAACGGCTCGGCGACGAGCGCGGCGACGAGACCGCCTTCTTCGCCTTCGCCGACACCGTCGTGGCGCGCAGCTACGGGGGTGGCAACGAGTGCCACGGGTGGATGGGCGTGAAGTTCCAGTCCCATCCGCATGACGAGGCGAGTCAGGTCATCCTGCACGTACGCATGCTCGACGCAGAGGCGGCGCTGCAGCAGGAGGCCCTCGGGGTGGTCGGGGTCAACCTCCTGCACGCGGCTTTCTTCCTCCATCACGAGCCCGAGAGACTCGTAGAGAGCCTGCTGGACCGGCTGACCACGGGCCGCATCGAAATCGACATGATCCAGTTGAAGGGGATCGAGTTCCGGTCGGTCGACAACCGCCTGATGGCGCTCAAGCTGGTGCAGGTCGGGTTGAGCGGCGCGGCGATGTTCGGCCCGGACCGCGAGGTCCTGCAGCCCAGTGAGGTACTGCGCAAGAAGGCGATCCTCGTCGAGCGCGGCAGCTTCCGGCCGCCGACGGTGGTCAACATCGACATGCTGGAGTCGGCGCGGGCGAAGTTCGAGGCCGATCCCGCAGTGACCGGCCGCGAGGTGCTCGTCCTGACCGAGCTGACCATGGCAAACCTGCTGGCCGGCGGGGGTGACGTCGACCGTCGCGACTTCCTTGCCCGGGCGGAGTTGCTCGCCGCCTGCGGGATGACCGTGCTCATCTCCGACTACGTCGACTACCACCGGCTAGCCGCCTACCTGGCCTGGCGTACCGACGGGCGCATCGGCATGGTCATGGGCGTGCCCAGCCTCATCGACCTGTTCGAGGAAGCCAACCACGCGCACCTGTCCGGGGGGCTCCTGGAGAGCTTCGGCCGGCTGTTCAAGAACGGCCTGCGGCTGTTCGTCTACCCGATGCTGCGTGACGGGGAGGTGACCACCGTCGACAACGTGGCCGTCGGTGCGGATCTGCAGCCGTTGTACGACTACCTGGCCCGGCGGGGGAGCTTCGTGGATCTGGACAACTACAAGCCCGAGTACCTGCCCATCCTGAGCCGTGACGTCCTGCTCCGGATCGCCAAGGGTGACAGCATGTGGGAGTCGATGGTGCCGGCCGAGGTCGGTGCTCTCATCAAGCAGCGGGGCTTCTTCGGCTACCGCCGGCCCGACCGGGAATAGTGGTCTGATCCCGGCCTCAGGACTAGGGGACAATCCAAGCCGTGACCACTGTCGTCGCGTTCGACGTCAACGAGACGCTGCTGGACCTCACGGCACTCGATGCCGGCTTCGAGGAGAGGCTGGGATCGGCCGGGCTCCGGGGTCAATGGTTCGCGCAGATGCTCCAACTGTCCTTTGTGGGCGGCCTGACCGGCGAGTACGTGGACTTCAGCACAGCCCAAACTGCTGCGCTGCTCATGCTCGCCGAGCGGCACGGCCGTACCGTCACCTCGGAGCAGGCACTTCAGATCGTGGGCCGGATGAGTACGCTGCCACCGCACCGGGAGGTCGCGGGGGCCCTGCGGAAACTGCGCGGTAGCTCACTCAAGACCGTCGCCCTGACGAACTCTGTACAAGCCGTCGCCGAAGCACAGCTGACCAACGCCGGAATCCGCGAATATTTCGACGACGTCATCTCTGCCGACAGCGTCAAGCGGCTGAAGCCTGCCCCGGAGCCATACCATGCCGTCGCCGCAGCATTCGATGTCGGAATCTCCGAGGTACGACTGGTGGCGGCGCATTCGTGGGACGTCTCAGGCGCCTTGGCAGCGGGCTGCAAGGCGGCGTTCGTTGCGCGACCTGGCATGGTGCTGAGCCCGATCGGCCGCCAACCCGACATCGTCGGCACCGACATCGCCGCAGTGGTCGACCAGATCATGGCCCGCGACGCCGACTAAGGCAGGCGACATCGCGACGCGGGGGCACCGACCGCTGATCGACCACTCACCTGTCAGCTATCAGGGTCCGGGAGACAGTGAGCTGAGCCAGCAGGAACGTGTTCGACTCAGTAGCGCGGGTCAACCGGGTCATCGCGTACGACGACGCGCTGCTCGACGACACCGCCGCGGCGGTTACGGGGGCCCCAGATCACCAGGAAGAGGATGAGACCGAGTATGCCCGCGGCCATCAGGATGAATCCGATGATGTTGATGTCGATGCCGGCGACCGTCGTATGCACGGCGAACGCGAGGATCGCTCCGATCACAAGCAAGAAGATGCTGCCGCCGATGCCCATAGGGGACCTCCCAGTCCAGTGGCCCGGTGTCCACCGGTCCCGTACCGCAAGTCGTACTCCAGTGAAGCTTACAGTATGTAAGCTCGCAGGAACGCATTGTAATGAACACCAGCGTGGATTGAGCGTTGACTGCTGGGAGCAGGACGCGGCAGTCAATGGCGGTGATCGAGCCCTCCTCGTCGCCCGCGACCTCTGTTCACGACTGGTGACGCCCGCCACGTTGCCACCGGTAGCTGGCCATCGAGGTGGCCGTCTCGGGCAATCCGGCGCCAGCCACCACCGTTCGGCCCCGAGGCACCGTCATCTACAGCAGCGACAAGGCCAACACTGCACGCCGCATCCTCACTGACCAGGAGTCCCTCCGAAGACGAGCCGGCGGCCGATCCCACATCGACCCGGCGAGAGCATTCCGAAACGGGTCACCGCCACCGAGGCGTGGAGGCCGGCGAGATGGTACGGCTCCCGTGTGGCGAACCGCCGGGCATCGTCGATGGTGGGTGCCTCCAGGACATGGACGCTGCCCGTGTGGGCCGTACCGTCGGGAGACAGTGTCGGACCCCGGGCCACCAGCTGCTCGGGCGTGTCCGTCCATGTAGGCCCAGTGCTGCTCCGCCAACGCATCGAGGGCGTCCCCGACGTCGGGTTTGTCCACTCCGTGCACGAAGTACTGCATGCTCCTCTCCCTCATCGCGCCGACGGCCATCGCTCGGTGGCATACCGAGGGGCCGGGGGACGGAAAGCTACCAGTTGCCTGCCACGACACACAGGGTGTGGTGGCGGCATCTACCGTTGCCTGATGGTTCGTACCCGCTGTTACAGGAACGGGGTCCTCGTCGACGAGGGCTTTCCGGTCGCCGACGTCTCCGAACACTTGGAGGACCCGGACACGCTCGTGTGGGCCGACGTGTGCGCTCCGGACCGCGAAGATCTTCGGCTGATCGCCGACGAGCTGGGGCTGCACCCACTCGCCGTGGAGGACGCCGAAGACCGGGGACAGCGCCCGAAGCTCGACCGCTACGCCGACCACTCGTTCTTGTCGGCCTACGCGGTCCGGTTCGACCAGGACTCCGGGGAGCTGGTGACCAGTGAGGTGGGCGCATTTCTCACCGCCCGGGCATTGGTGACGGTCCGCCAAGACGACACGTTCGACATTGATGCTGTGCTCAGCCGGTGGGACTCGGCGGGCGACTTGGCCAAGAACGGCGTGGCCTTCCTCGTCCACGGCCTGGTCGACTACATCGTCGACGGGCACTTCGCGGCCGTGTCGTCCCTCGACGACGGGATCGAGGCCCTCGAGGACGACCTCTTCCTCCCGTCGATGGATCAGCAGACGTTGCAGCGGCGATCCTTCGAGCTCCGTAAGACCCTCGTGCTGCTGCGTCGGGTCGTGCTGCCGATGCGCGAGGTCGTCAACACGCTGATGCGCCGGGACCTGCAGCTGGTCGACGGGGAGATGGGCCCGTACTTCCAAGACGTCTACGACCATGTCCTGCGCGCCACCGAGTGGACCGAAAGTCTGCGGGATCTGGTCACCAGCATCCTGGAGACGAACCTGACCATCCAGGGGAACCGGCTCAACATCATCACGAAGAAAGTCACGAGTTGGGCGGCGATCATCGCCGTCCCCACCGCGGTCACCGGCTTCTACGGCCAGAACGTGCCCTATCCCGGGTTCAGCAGGGAGTCGGGCTTCTATGCATCCACAGTGCTGATCATCGGCCTGTCCGTACTGCTCTACTGGCTGTTCAGACGCAACGACTGGCTGTAGGGCAGGGCGGTCAGCGGCCTCCTGACCGCCGAGCTACCGGCGCTGGGTGATCTGGGCGGACGTACCGGCCCCGCCTCCGGGGCCGCCGCCCCTGTCACCGGCGATGAAGTAGTGAATCTTCCCTGATGTTGCCAGCGCCTGGAACTGCGAGTGTGGGCGACGGGTCGCTGCCGTTGAATCCGCCGATTTGCGAGTACGGGCGCACCGGAGGCGAGCTGGTAGCCGGCCGCGTTGTTGGCGCCGATGGCGGCGGCGACCCAGGTATAGGACGTGGCGTTGCCCTTGAGGGCGGCGACGATCGTCGCCGAGGGAGTCCGGGCGTCGAGCAGCCCGCCGATGCCGCCGCTCCGCGGGCCACCTGCCAGGCTTGATGCCGCGGAACTCCCTCGGGTACGGCTTCGGCCCTCCTGCCTGCCCAGCGTGGAGCGCAAGAGCGATCACCGAAGGTACTGCCGACGACGAGAAATGCTGTTCAGCGTCCACCTTTCGCCGCTAGCGTCAGGCGTCATGAGCAAATCCTTTGTTCCGGACGACTTCGACCCGCCGCGCGGGCTATCGCAGCCGCAGTTCCATCTGGTGCCGCTCGACGTCGAGCACAATGAGTCTGACCACGCGGCGTGGACGTCGAGCATCGCTCACATCCGCTCGACTCCCGGCTACGAGTCGGGCAAATGGCCGCCGTCCGGCGGCATGTCGCTAGAGGAGAACCGAGGCGACCTCGAGCGCCATGCTCACGACTTCGCCGAGCGGAGTGGCTTCACGTTCACCGTGCTCAAGCCGCGAACCGCGGAGGTGCTCGGCTGCGTCTACATCTATCCCATGACCGACGGCGAGCATGACGCTCAAATCCACTCCTGGGTACGGGCGGACGTCGGCATGCTCGACTCGCCCCTTCACTCCGCGGTCTCGAGTTGGGTCGCCGAGCAATGGCCGTTTGGGAACGTGCGCTACGCCGAGCGCTCCAGCTGATTCATCCTGGCACCCGAGTTCGAATCGGAAGGCCCAGCCCCCTGTCGGTCATCTGGCTGACCGGGCCAGGGTCTCATCCTGATGTCGCCGGGCAGTCCCGGCCTCGCCATCACGTCTCTAGGGCAGGATCTCCACGTACCCGTCCGTTCCATTGACACGAATCCGCTGCCGATCCCGGATCAGCCGGGTGGCATGTTCGACCCCCACGACGGCCGGCAGGCCGTACTCCCGTGCGATCACTGCGCCGTGGGTCATCAGGCCCCCGACCTCCGTCACCAGGCCCGTGATCGCGACGAACAGTGGCGACCAGCTGGGGTCCGTGTGCGCCGTGACCAGGATGTCACCCGGTTCGAGATCGGCCTCCGCCATGTCCAGGATGACTCGCGCCCGCCCTTCGACGGTCCCGGCAGAAACCGGCAAGCCGACGAGCGCACCTGTCGGGGAGTCGTCGCGTCGGTACGAACCGGTGACGGCCTCGCCGTCCGACGTGAGCACCCGCGGCGGCGTGAGCGCCCGATACGACCGGAACGCGTCCTTCCGCTGGCCGATGAGCTGGTCATCCACGCGGTTCGTGCGCACGACGTCGTGGAGCTCCTGGAACGTGAGGTAGAAGATGTCCTCCTTGTCACGAAGTACGTGGGCCTGTACGAGGCGCTCGGCTTCTTTCAACAGGGCCTGCTTGTACACGAAGTAGCGGCTGACCATGCCGTACTTTGGATACTCCCGGTACCCGATGAACGTCCTCACGCGGTCGATCATCCGCTTGGACTCC
>QHCA01000137.1 GCA_003244095.1 Pseudonocardiales bacterium
ACATGCCGCGCAGCCGCTCGAAACCCTCTGCCGGGCCGCAGCGGTGCCGGGCCATGGTCACCCCGATCGCCTGGTCGATCACCGCCCGGCTGGTCAGCGCGGCCCGCAGGTGCGCGGTCAGGTCCACCTGGTCGCTGTGGCGGGCCGCGGCCGCGAGCACGAGGGCGCCCTGGGCGGCCAACAGTTGACCCCGGCCGATCTCCGCGTCGGCGAACTCGTGCGCGGCGCCGCCGTACAGATTGAGCACACCTACGACGCGTTCACCCAAGAACAGGGGGAGGGACAGGACGCAGTGCACCCCGAGTCCGGCCGCGGCCGCTCCGAAGCCGTCCCACCGGGCATCGGTGCGGCAGTCGGAGACGGTCACCGTGTGGCCGGTCAACAGCGCCTCGACGCAGGGCCCGGACTTGCCGGTGTACTGCAACTCGTCTACCGCGGCGGCCTGGGCCGACGTCGAGGCCACGGTGTGGGGACGGCCGTCGAGGTCCATGGTGACCCCGCAGGCCTGCACACCGACGAGGCCGCCGGCGGCCAGCCCCGCCAGTTGCTGGAGGAGCTCCTCGAGGCGTGAGTCGGACAGCAGCAGCGCCGTGAGCTCGGCCAGCGCGGGGGCGAAATCGGGCGGAGAGTTCGGCGGATACGCGAGCGTGGTCATCGTCGGCCCGATCGTGCGGCTGCCGCCGCGACAGTATGGCCACCGATCCCGAAGGACCAGAAGGACCAACCCGTTCCGGTGACAGAGCCGAGGCGGGGAAGCGCAAGCGCGCCAGATGCCGATCAGCGGACAACCGGTCGTTCCCACCCTACGCCTAGCCCGAAATGCCGGGCAGGAAGATCCAATTCACCAGAGGCGGCCGGGAACGCATCGCGGTCCGCACCCGTTCCCCGAGGGAGTACGGCTCACCCACCCCTGAGACACGATCCGGCCGGGGTTGGCCCGGAGACGAGGAGCGAGGCACCATGGTGGCGACCGTGTCGGCAACCTGGGGTGGAGGCGTCAGCAACATGGTGTCCGACAGCCCCGTGGCCTGGGTGCCGCCCACCTGGGACGAGGTAGTCCGGCTGCACTCGGCCCGGGTCTACCGGCTGGCCTACCGCCTCACCGGCAACAAGCACGACGCGGAGGACCTGACGCATGACGTGTTCGTGCGCGTCTTCCGCTCCCTTGCCGACTACACCCCGGGCACCTTCGAGGGCTGGCTGCACCGGATCACCACCAACCTGTTCCTCGATCGGGTGCGCCGGGCCCAGCGCATCCGTTTCGACGCCTTGCCCGACGACAGCGAGCGCATCCCCGGCCGCGAGCGCACCCCCGAACAGCTTTACGAGGACACCCACCTCGACGACGACGTGCAGGCCGCACTCGACGCGTTGCCCCCGGACTTCCGGGCCGCCGTGGTGCTCTGCGACATCGAGGGGCTGTCCTACGAGGAGATCGCGGCGACGCTCGGCGTCAAGCTGGGCACCGTCCGCAGCAGGATCCACCGCGGCCGGGCCCAGTTGCGGCGGGCGCTGAGCCACCGCAGCCCGGGCCGGCGCGCGCCGCGGGCAGGGGGCAGCGCCCTATGAGCTCGCGTGACGGACATCTCGGTGACCTTGCTGCCGGCCTCGTCGACGGCGCGTTGAGCAGCTCCACCCGCGACCAGGCCCTGGCCCACGTGGCCGGCTGCGCCCGGTGCCGCAGCGCCCTCGACGACCAGCGCCGCGTCAAGGACCGGCTCCAACGCTTCGCCGAGCCGGATCTGCCACCCGGTCTGGCGCAGCGCCTGCGGGACATCGGCACGGCTGCCGGGGCGCCCGACTCGCGCGTGGTCGTCCCGTCCGGTCGCCCCGCCCTCCGCGCTGCCGGCGTCGCCGCCGTCCTACCGCCCCGGCGGGTCATCCGGACCCGCCGGCCGGCGACCAAGCCTGGGCCGGACACCCCGCCCACGCGCTCGGGCGGTCGCCGGACCCGTCGGCTCGCCGGCGGGGTGACCGCTCTTGCCATGGGCGTCGCCGTCGTCGTCGTGACCCTCGGGCCCACCCGGGACCGCGGTCCCGCAGTGACACCCGCCGTCTTCCGCTACACGGTCGAGCACACGCAGACGACCGGGGGGTTCCCCGGTGCAGACCCGGCGGCCGGGGCCGTGATGTCCGTATCCGCTGATCGATGAGTGTCGCGCTGCGTACGGCGCGAGCGTTCGCCCTGGTCGTCGGAGCGGGCGCACTGGGCGGCATCGCCCTGCCGGCACTGGTGGCCGGCGAGTTGCCGGTGGGCGCGATCCCGCCGGGCTCGCGCAGCGTGTCGATGACGCTGCGTGCGAGCCCTACCCCGACCACCGGGCCGATGAGCACAACGGAATTGCGGGCCATCGCACTCCTGCGTCGGGCAGCCGCGGCGGGCGCCAACCAGGCCTACTCCGGCACCCAGTTCGTCACCAGCTGGTCGACCGCGGGCACATCGAGCGTGGTCGTCGACCTGCAGCACCTGCCAGGGCACGGCGTGCTGGCCCGGCTGTCCGGGGCCAACGCCGCCAGGCCCGCCGACGATCAGGCTGCGGCGGCTCTCGACCCGCGGGCGCTGGCCGTGCTCGAGCGCTACTACGCGTTGTCGGTGACTGACCAGCCGAGCCAGTGCGCGGGGCACCCGGCCGAGGTGGTGGAGGCCCGGCCGCGGGGGAGCTCCGCCGTGGTAGGCCGTTTCTGGCTCGACCAGCTCAGCGGGCTGGTCCTGCGGCGCGAGCTCTACGACCGCAGCGGGCGCACGGTCCGCGCTGCGGCCTTCGTCAACGTCGCCATGTCGGTGCCCCAGCCATGGGCCGCCCCCAGTCAGGCTGCCGCCCGGGACACGGGCGCCTCCCTCGGCGCCCCTGAGATCGCCGACCTGCGGCGCGCCGGCTGGCAGGCGCCTGAGCGGGCGGGAGGCCTGGAGCTGTTCGACGCCCGGAGCCACCTCGGGGTGCTGCACCTGAGCTACACCGACGGGCTCTTCGCCGTGTCGGTGTTCAGCCAGCCCGGTCGGCTCAACCCCGACTCGATCAAGGGCTGGCAGCCGGTGCGGCTGGCCGGCACCCCGGTCTGGACCCGTCCCGGCCTGAGCGGGCGGGTCGTGTGGTCCCAGGGCGGCTGGGTGCACACCGCGGTCGCCGACGCCCCGGATGCCGTCGTCACCGCCACGGTGGCCGCCTTCACGGGCTCGGCGCGGGAGAGTTTCGGGCACCGGATTCGCCGCGGACTGGCCCGGATGGGATCCTGGGTGGACCCCACTTCCTGAGCGGGGCTGAGAGCGGCACAGGGCGGCTGACCGGGATTTCACACCCGACACGGCACAGTCATACCTGACCGCAGTGCAGAGGGGATCCGACCACCATGACCCAGAATCCGTACGGCCAGCAGCCTGGCCCCCGCCAGGAGTCGCCGTGGTGGGCCCATGGTGCGCAGAACGAGCCGTGGCGCGACCCGCGCTCGCCCAGCTTCACGACGCCGACCCAGCAACTGCCCCGCGCTCCATGGGCGCCGCCCGCGCCGACTTCCCCCGCGCCCGGGTCCACGCTGCGGCCCCGCATGGGTGTCGTGATCGCCGTGGCGCTCCTCACCGGGCTCATCTCCGGTGGCGCGGCCGGTGCCGGGACGTACGCGCTCACCCGGGACTCGAACAACGGCATCCTCGCGCCGCGCAAGGGCACGGCGCTGGGCGCTCCGGCGGCGGCCAACCGCGCGCCGGGTTCGATCGCCGACATCGCCGCGACCACCCTGCCCAGCGTGGTGTCGATCCAGACCACGGACGGCAGCAGCCAGGGCACCGGATCCGGCTTCGTGATCAAGAAGGACGGCTTCATCCTCACTAACAACCACGTGGTCGCCAAGGCCGTCAACGGCGGCGACATCAAGGTGGTGTTCAAGGACGGCTCCACCACCTCGGCCACCATTGTCGGGCACGATCCGTTCTCAGACATCGCCGTCGTCAAGGTGGCCAAGACCGATCTCAAGCCGGTGACGCTGGGGGATTCCTCCACCGCGTCGGTTGCGGTGGGCGACCCGGTCGTCGCGGTCGGCTCACCCCTGGGACTTGCCGGTACGGTGACCTCGGGCATCATCAGCGCCCTCGACCGGCCGGTGCAGTCCGGCAGCGCCGAGAGCAGCAACGAGCCTGCGCAGACCTACATCTCGGCGATCCAGACCGACGCGGCCATCAACCCCGGCAACAGCGGCGGACCGCTGCTCGACGCTGACGCGCGGGTCATCGGCGTCAACTCCGCAATCGCCACGCTGGCCACCGGCGGCGGGCAGGCCGGCAGCATCGGCCTGGGCTTCGCGATCCCGATCAACCAGGCCAAGCGGGTCGCCGAGCAGCTGATCGCGACGGGTAAGGCGACCCGGACGGTCATCGGCGCCTCCGTCAAGGACGCGGCGACCGGCTCGGTCACCGGCGTCCCGCTCGGCGCGATCACCTCGGGGGGCCCGGCGGCCAGGGCGGGCCTGAAAGAGGGCGACATCATCACGGAGTTCGCCGGCAAGCACGTCGACGACCCGGTCGCCCTGATCGCGCAGATCCGTGCCCAGGAGCCGGGCTCCTCGGTAAAGATTACGTACTACCGCGACGGCCGTAAGCAGAGCACATCGGTCACCCTCGGCGCGGCGTAGGCCGGACCGGCCTACTCTGGACTCGTGTTCAACTCGCTGGGGTGGCCCGAGGTCGCCCTTCTCGTCGTCATCGCGCTGTTCGTCTTCGGGCCCGAGCGGCTGCCCAAGATGGCGGCGGAGGCCGGCCGCATGCTCCGCACGCTGCGCCAGATGGCCGACAACGCCAGGTCGGACCTGCAGGCCGAGCTCGGGCCTGAGCTCGGCGACCTCGACCTGGCTTCGCTGAATCCCAAGACGTTCATCCGCAAGAACCTGTTCGACGGTGAGGACCTGCTCAGTGACACCCCGCCCGCCGTTGTACGGCAGCCGAACCGCGCGGCGCAGCGGCCACTGGCCGAGGACGAGCGGGCGCCCTACGACGCCGACGCTACCTGACCCACGCGACCTGACGGCCGCCCTCAGCCGCCCGAGCTGACCGGCGTCAGCGACAGGGACCGCCCCGCGAGCCCGCGTTGGCGCGCCGCCAGCCCGTCGGCCACCGCCAGCAGGGCGGCAGCCGCGGGGGCGGAGGGATCGTCGAGGACGAGCGGCCGTCCGTTGTCGCCGCTCTCCCGCAGCCGGACATCGATGGGCACCTGCCCCAGCAGCGGCACCGGCGCGCCGGTCAGCTGCGACAACGACGCTGCCACCTGACCGCCGCCGCCACTGCCGAACAGCTCCAGCCGGCTGCCGTCGGGCTGCGCGAGCCAGCTCATGTTCTCGACGACACCGACGATCTGCTGGTGCGTCTGCAGGGCGATCGAGCCGGCCCGCTCGGCCACCTCGGCGGCCGCCTGCTGCGGGGTGGTGACGACGAGGATCTCCGCGCTCGGCACCAGCTGGGCCACGGAGATGGCGATGTCGCCGGTGCCCGGCGGCAGGTCCATGAGTAGCACGTCGAGGTCGCCCCAGAACACGTCGGCGAGAAACTGCTGTAGCGCGCGGTGCAGCATCGGCCCGCGCCAGACCACGGCGGTGTTGCCCTTGGTGAACATCCCGATCGAGATCACCCGGATGCCGTGTGCCTGCGGCGGCATGATCATCTGCTCGACCTGGGTGGGGCTGCCGGTGACCCCGAGCATCCGCGGAATCGAGAAGCCGTAGATGTCGGCATCGACCACACCGACGGAAAGCCCGCGCCGGGCCAGCGCGGCAGCGAGGTTGACGGTCACGGTCGACTTGCCGACACCACCCTTACCGGAGGCCACGGCGTAGACCCGGGTCAGCGACCCCGGCTTGGCGAACGGGATCTCCTTGACCGGGGTGCCGCCCCGCAACTGCGACTGCAGCGCTTGCCGCTGCTCCTGGCTCATCACGTCGAGCTCGACCCGGACGGCGGTCACGCCGGGGATCCGGGCGACGGCGGAGGTGACGTCGGCGGTCAGCCGGTCCTTGAGCGGGCAGGCGGCGATGGTGAGGTAGATGGCGACGTCGACCGACCCGTCGGGGTGGGTCTGCACGCCCTTGACCATGCCGATCTCGGTGATCGGGCGCCTGATCTCGGGGTCGCTGACGGTGGCTAGCGCGGCGTGGACCTGGTCGGCCAGGGTGTCGGGGGCGCTCATGATGACGCCATAGTACGGGGGCGGGCCGGCGCGGCCACGTCGGCAGCTTCCTCAGGCGGCCGGCGCGCCTGCCACCGTGCGGCACCAGGGGCACAGCTTCCACTCCGGCTCGAGCATGCGCTCACACCCGGCGCACCGGCCCGACTCGAGGTCGGTCGCACACCACGGGCAGGCCACCATGCCCAGGCTGATGACGCGCGTGCAGCCGGGGCAGCGCAACCCCACGTCGGTGTCGGCATGGCTGACCCGCAGCGCCTCTTCGAACGTCGTCATTCCCTGCTTGGCCCGGGCAACGGCCGCACTGCGCAGCGAGCGGACGCCCGCCTCGCGGGCTGCCGCGCCGACAGCGGCTTCGGTGGGTGACGCGTGGAGCACGGCCCGCAGTGCCTCGGTGATCGGTAGCAGCTCGAAGATGCCGGACCGGCCCTTGTAGCCGGTGTCTCCACAGTCGCCGCAGCCGGCGCCCCGCCGGGGGGTGGCGTCCTCGAGGTCCTCCGCAGTGAGACCGAGCAGGTGCAGGACGTCAGGGTCGGGGAGGTAGGCCTCCGCGCAGCTTTCGCACGGCAGCCGGACAAGCCGCTGCGCGACCACCAGCGTCAGGCAGGAGGCGAGCAGGAACGCGTCCGCGCCCATCTCCACCAGCCGGGTCACGGCCGAGACGGCATCGTTGGTGTGCAGAGTGGTCAGGACCAGGTGGCCGGTCAGTGAGGCCTGCAGGGCCAGCTCCGCGGTCTCGGTGTCGCGGGCCTCCCCGACCAGCACGACATCGGGGTCCTGGCGCAGCACCGAACGCAGGCCACGCGCAAAGGTCAGGCCGGAAGCCTCGTGTACCTGCACCTGGCTGATGCCGGGCAGTTGCAGCTCGACCGGGTCTTCCAGCGTCACGACGTTGTGCTCGATGTCGGAGATCTCCTTCAGGGCCGCGTACAGCGTCGACGTCTTGCCCGACCCGGTCGGGCCGCAGATGATCACCAGCCCCTGCGGCGAGGACAGCGCCCCGCGCATGATCGGAAGTTGTTCCGGCGTCAGGCCGCAGCGGTCCAGCCCCGGGATGTCGTCGGCCCGGGCGAGCAGCCGCAGCACCACCTTCTCGCCGTGCATGGTGGGCAGCGTGCTGACTCGCACGTCGATCATCGTGCCGTCGGCCTGGATCCGGGTCCGGCCGTCCTGCGGCCGGCGGCGCTCGGCGATGTCCAGCCCGGCCAGGATCTTGATCCGGCTGACCATTGCCGCTGTCGAGCCGCGAGGGACCGTCATCACCTGCCGGAGAACCCCGTCGACCCGGTAGCGCACCCGCAACTCCGTCTGCTGCGGTTCGATGTGGACGTCGCTGGCCCGGGCACGCACCGCGTCGCCAAGCACGGCGTTGACCAGGCGAACGACCGGTGCGGCATCGACCTCGGATATCTCGTCGGGCATCTCGAGCTCGACTTCGGCCGGCAGCGGTACGACTCCGGAGGAATCGCTGCTCAGGCTCCAGGCGCGGCCCAGGCCCTCCCTCACCTGGGTGGCTGTGGCGACCTTGAGCACTATCTCGGTGGCGCCGGTGTGCAGCCGGATGTCGTCCATCGCGACCACGTTCGTCGGGTCGCTGGTTGCTACGGTGATCTTGCCGCCGTCGATGGCGAGGACGAGACACTCGTGACGCTGGGCCATGGCCCGGGGGAGCAGCCGAGCGGCGGTCGAGTCGAGCGGGGCTCGACCCAGGTCGGCCAATTCCAGGGTGAGCGCGGTGGCCAGGGCGCGGGCGATCTGACGTTCGGTAGCCAGCCCGAGGCTGATGACGGTGGTTCCGAGACGTTGCCGCCCGACGCCCGCGGGAGTCTGCATCTGCGCGGACAGGGCCGTGTCCAGCTGCGCCTCGTTCAGCACGCCCTGCTCGACAAGTACCTCCCCGAGCCGTCGTCTCCGCGGGGTCTGCTGTTCGGCGATCATGGTCGAAGTCTCGACAGCTTGGCCCTTAGGCTTAATGGGTGAAGTCGCGGCTTCAACCGCGTTCGGGATCACGCTCGCGTTCGTCGTCGCCGAGCCGGGCCATCTCGGAGCGGATGAAGTCCCGGGTGGCGAGCTCGCCGATCGCGACCCGCATCGCGGCGAGCTCGCGGGCGAGGTACTCGATGTCGGCCTTTGCCGCTAGTGCGCGCACCCGGTCCTCCTCCAGGAAGACGCGGTCGCGGTCGGCCTGGCGGTTCTGCGCCAGCAGGATCAGCGGCGCGGCGTAGGAGGCCTGCAGGGAGAGCAGCAGGGTGAGGAAGGTGAACGTGTACGGGTCGAATCGCGCGGACCTGGGTGCCAGGGCGTTCCACGAGATCCAGATGACGATGAAGATCGTCATGTAGACGAGGAATCGCGACGTGCCGAGGAAGCGCGCGAAGCGCTCGGCGATCCGGCCGAACGTCTCCGGCGAGTAGCTGGGTCGTGGCACACCGCGCCGGGGGGTCTTGGGCTGGTCGAGGCGCATCCGCCCGCGGTCAGCCATGGGAGCCCTCCCGCCAGTTCGCCGGGAGCAGGTGGTCGAGCACGTCGTC
>QHCA01000138.1 GCA_003244095.1 Pseudonocardiales bacterium
GGTCGCGGCGTCGCTGCGGATGATCGGGAACGGAAGCACCGGCGGAGGTCCAGGGGAGCTGTTCGGGAAGCACTTGCCGGCCACGCACGCGCCGTAGCTGATCAACCCCCCGGCATAGAGGTTGCCCGTGACGGTGCTCAGCAGACCCGCGTTGATCGTGCCGGTGCCAGCCTTGGCGAAGCCGGCGATCAAACTGCTGATACCCTCGGTCACATTGCGCGCGGCCCAGACGTTGCCGGCGACACTGCATGTGATCCCGGTCGAGATGTCGCCCTGGCTGTATATGCTTCCGGCGACGTTCATCGCGACGCCGCAGTTGACGTTGCTGTTGCTGTAGATGTCGGCGTTGGCGCCCGCGTTGCCCACGGTGCTGACAATGATGGACCCGTCCAGCACGCCGTTGGCGAAGATCGCCTTGTCCAGGCCACCGCCGCCCTTCGGCGTCAGGTCGACCAGAGCCTCCATCACCCGGGTCGGCTTGCTGCCTCCGCCGCCCAGCGTGTTGGTGGTCGCCGTGCTGCGGATCAGCGCCTTGACCGGACCGACCGGCGGGCAGGCAAGCACCACACCTGCAGCGTCGTAGTAGGCCACGGTGGTGCTGTAGGTCGCCGTGTCGGGCGCGGCATTCACATTCCCCGCCGGCAGGGTGCACGGCAGGTTCAGACCCGCGGCCTGGATCGCCGTGTAGGCGCTGTCGACCCCGGCCTCCGCCGCGTTGACGGACAGCACCCGCTGCCGGTCCACCCCGGAAGACCGCGACGAGGACACGGCCAGGTGCACCCCGACCAGCATCAGGCTCAGGCAGACCGACGTCACCAGCACGGCGATCAGCAGCGCGTTGCCCCCGTCACGAGAGCGCTGCTGGACGAGACGAGACATCGATACTCCTAGGTGGCCGGGACGGGGCTGCAGACCCCGGGGTCGTAGCCGTACAGGGTGTTGCGCCCGGACAGCGACGTCTGGACTTGGACGGGGTTGCCACCAGCCCGGGGCGCCTTGACCCGCAGCGAGATGTCCAGCAGGCGCGATCCGTACGCCGTGCTGCTGCCTTCGAGTGCGAACGGGGGGTTCGCGGCGTCGTTGACGATGTAGTGCGCCACGTTCGACCAGGCGGACACGATCCCGTCCGTCTGCCACGTCGGGGACCACGACCTGAACCGCAGGGCGCCGCTGTACACCTGCCACTGCACGCACTGCTGAGCGCCATTCGCCTGGGTGTAGACGCGCATCGACAGCGGCAGCGGCTCGAGCAGCGGGTCGTAGAGGACGTTGCCGGAGCGGATCTGACGGTCCATCTGCTCGATGGCCAGCCGCGCGTTGCCCACCGTGTCCTCACGTGCCACGACGTCGCTGCTCTGCCGTTGGACGGCAGCGAGCACGCTGAACGAGATCGCCATCACGACGCTGAAGATGAGCATGGCCACCAGCAGCTCGATCAGGGTCAGCCCCTGGTCGGTCGCGACGAGCCGTCGCGCGACCAGGCGCCGGCGGATCTCATGCACTGGGTGCCGCCAGGTAGGTCGTCTGGGCCAGCGCGCTGCCGATGTCCAGTGTCGTCGTGAAGTTGCCCACCTCGGTCCCGCTGACCAGCACCGAATAGGTCAGCTGGGCCACCACACCACCGGTGGCCGCGTCGACACTGCAGGCCGCGACCTGGCAAGGCGCCGCCCCGGTCGTGGGCGCGGACCCCGGTGTCACGGTCACGGTCCCCGAGACGATGATCGTGGTGGCGCCGTACACGGCCGTCACCTGGGGCACGGCGTACACCTGGTTGGTGGCGGCGGTGAGGCTCACCGGCGCGCTGAACCCGCTGCCGGACCAGTACACCAAGGTTCCCGCCCGGGCATAGGTCGATCCGGCGGGGCTGATGCCCGACTCGGCCGTCACGCTGTCGGAGTAGCCCGTCAGCCTGACCAGGGGCGGCGAGCCGGCGAATGCTCCCGTGACGTCCACGGAGCCCGCGCGGGTGTCGTACACCTTGTCACCGGGCAGCAGACTGGCCAGGCCGCCCGCGTGGGACGCGCCCAGCACCCGGGTCGCGCCGGCGGCGACGCAGCCGGCTCCCGAGGTGGCTATACAGTGACCGCTCAGCCCGGTGAGGAACCGTGCACCATAGGCGCGGGACGGGCTGGCCCCCGCCGCAGTGTCGCCAAGGGTGACGGTGCGTGCACCGAGGGATGCTCCGGTCATGACGATCGAGGATGTCCCACCTGGCGTCATCCTCGAGGTCGAGCATGCCTGGCCAGTGAGCAGCGTCGCCCCGGCGCTGTCGGCGCAGGCCGGCGACGCCTGCGCGGTCATCGTGCTGAGGGTCGAACCGGAGTCCGATCCGGCCGCGGTGACCGCGAGCGAGCTCCCGACACCGGTGGCGGTGATCGTCGACGCGCTCTGCGTCGCGGTGGTCGCGCTCGCGGGCGAACGGGCGGCTCCAGTCGAGGGGTCGGTGTCCGCGGACGACGTGCCGGTGACACCGCCGGAGGCCAGGTTCGTGATCGACCCGGTGATCTTGCCGGCGGACGTCGCGGCCTGGGACTGTGCCGAGACGCTCTGCTCGCTCTGCAGCCGGGTCGACAACCCGGGCAGCGCGACGGAGCCGAGGGACGCGTCCATGCCGTCGAGGAGACCGAGACCCGCGCGGTTCGACTGGACCGAGAGGGTGCCGCCGTGGGAGCCGGCATCGGTGTAGAGGAACGCCTGACAGGGACCGGAGAAAGGGTGGGTGACGTTCGACAGGCATCCCGTGGGCGAGTAGAGTTGCGATCGGACGGAGATCACCTGGGGGGCGCCCGCCGTAAGGTTGCTCGACCAGGAGCCGACGACGGTCAGCCAGTATCCCGAGGCGCCGGCGAGATCGGTGTCCACCACCCGGGTCACGTACGCCTTGACGGTGTACTGCACCGTGCCGACCTTCGTCGTAGCAGCCGCCTGTACGTGCGGGTTGAGCGGGGCGATCTGGGTGCCGGTGCTCACGACGATCGCCTCGTTGATTCCGGCCAGCCGGAGCCGGGCGGTCGAGCAGGTGCCGGACCCGCCGGTCACGTTCGGATCGGCCGCCAGATCGGAGCACACCATCCCGCCCGTGACGCTGCCGTACGGCAGCGCCCGCATCTGCTCCATGGCACGGTTCACCAGGGCACTGGCGCCCTGCCGTTGGTTCGAGAGGGCGACCAGGCCGATCGACCGCAACTGCGCACCCATGAGACCGAGCATCCCGATCGAGATGATCATGAGCGCCACAACCGTCTCGACCAGCGTGAACCCGGCGTCGATGCCGGCCGCGCGGCGTCGAGGGTCGAGAGCCCTGCGCAGTCTGGTCACCAGCAGGCTCCTTGTCGGTCCACCCGTTGCGCGAGACCCGCGCCACGTCACCACGTGCTATCGGCCGCAGGCCGGCCGGTCTTGAGTGCCGCCCACGCTTCTCTGTTGCGGGATCTGGAATCAGCCCGCGGAGGTCGCGCAGGCCCCCTCGCCGAGGCCGCCGGCAGCGGAGTACTTGTATCCGGTGACCGCTTTGTCGCCCTTGGCGTTGGTGATGGTGACGCACCATGCCGTGTCGTTGGTGTAGAACTGTGCACCGAGCAGATTGCCGGTGCTGACCTTGTTCACGTCCCGGCCGACGATGGCCGCTTGCGGCGGAATGGCCACCAGAGGAACGTTCATGACGTAGCGGCCGGCGGAGATGCTCAGCGTCGGGGTGCCCGTGCCGTCGACGTAGTAGGCCGCGATCTCCTTGCCGATAGTCGTGACGTCGGCCTTGGCGGCGGAGTCCTGGGCCTTCTTGCGCTGGCCGAGGAACACCGGGATGGCGATCGCGGCCAGGACGCCGATGATGATCATGACCACGAGGAGCTCGATGAGCGTGAAGCCCTCGTCCTTCTCCTCCATGGACTTGCGGATACGAGCGAGCATTCCCACTGACTCCCTAGTCGGCTGACAGCCTGGAATGGCGATCAGGAACGGGCAAACGGAGAGGGGCGGCTGTCGACGCCGCCCCTCCCCCCCTCCCCCTTGCAGCTGGGTAGTGAACGATCAGCCCGCGGACGAGGTGCAGACGCCCACGTCAAGGCCGCCGGCGGCGGAGTACTTGTAGCCGCCCGGGCTCTTGGACTTGTCACCGGCGGTGTTCTGGACCGTGACGCACCACGCGGTGCTGTCGGTGAAGAACTGCGCGCCGAGCGCGTTGTTGGTACTGGCCTTGCCCAGGTCCGTCGTGACGGCCGCGACGGCGGGTGGGCCCACGACTGCAGCGGCGTTCAGCTGGTAACGACCGCTTGCCAGCAGGGTCACCGAGGGGACGACTGTCGCGTCGACGAAGTAGGTCGCGACCTCCTTGCCGATGGTGGACACGTCGGCCTTGGCGGCGGAGTCCTGGGCCTTCTTGCGCTGGCTGAGGAACACCGGGATGGCGATCGCGGCCAGGATGCCGATGATGATCATGACCACGAGGAGCTCGATGAGGGTGAAGCCCTCGTCCTTCTCCTCCATGGACTTGCGGATACGAGCGAGCATGTGCGTGCCCCTTTCAGGACGTTTGTGTGAGCCGCTCATGCGCATTTCGGCCCCTGCTTGGAGCCGACCAGGTAGCTGGGCTGGGCGCGGGTGCGTCCCCCTGGCTGTGCGACCCCGCCCTGCGGCGGGTATGCCCTGTCTGGCCGGTGCGTACTCAATTGACATTGCAGTCATCGACCCGCGCCATCGGGTTCTTAAGCGCCGGGGAGCTACTTGATCAGCTCGAAGATCTTGAAGATGGGCATGTACAGCGCGATGATCATCCCCCCGATGACGGTGCCCAGCACCGCGATCATCAGCGGCTCGATCAGGGCGGTGAGGGCCTCCGTGGTGGCCTCCACCTCCTGGTCGTAGAACTCCGCGACCTTGGCGAGCATGGTGTCCAGCGCGCCGGTCTCCTCCCCGACTGCCATCATTTGCACGACCATGGGCGGGAAGACCTTGTGTTCCTTCAGCGGCCCGGCCAGCGACTCACCACTGCGGACGCTGTCCTGCACGGCGCGGGTGGCCCGCTCGAGCACGATGTTGCCGGTGGTCGTGGCGACGATGTCCAGGCTCTGCAGGATCGGCACGCCAGAACGCATCATCGTGCCCAGGTTCCGGGAGAACCGCGCGAGCGCGATCTTGCGGATCAGGGCGCCGAAGACCGGGAGCCTCAGTTTGAGAGGATCCACGACGTTGCGTACCCGCGGTTGAAGCTTGATCTTTCCCCACACGATGACGCCGACGACCAGGGCCACGATGATGAGCGGCGTCCAGTAGCGCAGGATGCCCGAGAGCACCACGAGGATCTGCGTGGGCAGCGGCAGCGTGCCGCCCAGGTCGGCGAAGAGCTTCTTGAAGACCGGCACGATGAAGATCAGCATGCCGGTGCAGCCCAGTATCGCCATGACGAAGACGACCACGGGATAGGTCATCGCCGATTTGATCTTGCCGCGCAGCTTGACCTCCGCCTCGTAGTTCTCGGCGATCTGCAGCATGGTCTGGTCGAGGAAGCCACCGATCTCGCCGGCCCTCGACATGTTCACCATCAGCGACGGGAACACCTTCGGGTGCTTGGCCATTGCCGCTGACAGCGCGTTGCCCGACTCGACATCGGTGCGAACCTCGGCCAGTACCCGCGCAAACTCCTTGTTGTCGGTCTGTTCCACCAGGATCGTCAGGGCACGCAACAACGACAGCCCCGAGTCGATCATGGTGGCGAACTGCCGCGAGAAGACGGCGAGGGTCTTGAGTTTGATCTTCTTGCCGAAGCCGGGGATGGTCAGCTCCCGCTTCATCCCCGCGTTGGACTTGTTGATCGAGACAGGGGCATAACCCATGGCGGCCAACTTCCGGGCGACCACGGCAGGGGACTCCGCGTCGAGGGAGCCGCTGATCAATTTGCCCGCGCGGTCACGTACTGAGTACTCATAGGTCGTTGCCATGTCGCAATACCTCTCAGGCTCGGCCGGACAACCGGTTGTAGTCTTCGACGTGGTGGCACAGTTGCAGTCCGTCGTCATAGCTGATGCGGCCCTGCTTGGCGAGCCCGGCAAGGCTTTGATCCATCGTCTGCATGCCGAACTTCGCGCCGGCCTGCATGGCGGAGTAGATCTGGTGGGTCTTGCCCTCGCGGATGAGGTTGCGCACCGCCGCGGTGGCGACGAGGACCTCGACGGCCGCGACCCGACCTCGGCCGTCGGCGGTCTTGGCCAGCGACTGGCAGACCACGCCCTGCAGCGCGCTGGCGAGCTGGACGCGGATCTGTTGCTGCTGATGGGCGGGGAACACGTCGATGATCCGGTCGATCGTCTGGGCGGCGTCGGAGGTGTGCAAGGTGGCGAAGACGAGGTGCCCGGTCTCGGCGGCGGTCAGCGCGACGGAGATGGTCTCCAAGTCGCGCATCTCGCCCACCAGGATGATGTCCGGGTCCTGCCGCAACACGTGCTTGAGCGCGTTCTGGAAGGAGTGGGTGTCCTCCCCCACTTCGCGCTGGTTCACCATGCAGCGCCGATGAGAGTGCAAGAACTCGATCGGATCCTCGACGGTCATGATGTGGTCGTCGCGGGTACGGTTGGCGAGGTCGACGAGGGACGCCAGCGTCGTCGACTTGCCGGAGCCGGTGGGCCCGGTGACCAGGACGAAGCCGCGTGGCATCGCCGCGAAGCTGGACACGACCGCGGGGATGCCGAGGTCTTCGAGCGGCTTGATCTCGAAGGGGATGAGCCGGAAGGCAGCGCCCAGAGAATCCCGCTGACGGTACATGTTGACCCGGAAGCGGGCCCGCCCGGGCACGGTGTAGGAGAAGTCGAGCTCGAGGTGCTCCTCGAACTTCTCCCGCTGCTTCTGCGTGACGATCGCGTAGAGGAGCCGCTGGATCACCGGCGGCGTCATGCGCGGGTAGCCGTCCACGGCGTGCAGCGAGCCGTTCAGACGCACGGTGGGCGGAGCCCCGGCCGTGACGTGCAGGTCGGATGCGCCGGATTCGAGCACGTGCACCAGCAGGTCGGTCAGACTGACGGAGTCCTGGGCGGAGTCTTCCCCCGTGGACCGCCGTGCGGCGCCGGCCTGGACCGGGGCCGCGCTGACCGAGGTCGCGTGGACCGGACCGGACCCGATCCTGTGGTCGGTTATCGGTGCCGGAGTCTGGGCCGGGACGGAGGAATGGTCCAGCACCGCGCTCGGGATGCACGGGGCCGGAGCGGAGAAGAAGTCGTCGTTCGAATCCACGGAAGCGCCCTCCGACCATCCACCGGGACACTCCCGGCACCCCCAGGGAATCGGCCGGACCGGTAGCGACCTTGAGGCCTGGCCGGGTGCCGGTTTCAGACGACGACGCGGAAGATCTCCTCGAGCGAGGTGACACCGGCCAGGACCTTGGCCAACCCGTCGTTGCGCAGCGTGGTCATGCCCTGGGCACAGGCCACCTCGCGGACGGCCGCCGCGGAGGCGTGCTCGACCGCCATCCGCTCGATGTCCTCGGACACGCTCATCACCTCGTGCAGGGCCAGCCGCCCTTGATAGCCGGTCTTGGCGCAGGTGGGGCAGCCGACCGGGCGATAGATCGTCGGCGGCGGCTCCTCCGCTGGCCACGGGAACCGGGCCAGCGTCAACTGGTCGTGCGTCGGCACGTAGGCCTCCTTGCACCGCACGCACAGCCGCCGGGCCAGCCGCTGGGCCAGCACGCAGTCGATGGCAGAGCCGACGAGGAACGGCTCGATGCCCATCTCGACCAGCCGGGTCAGCGCCGAGGACGCGTCGTTGGTGTGCAGGGTCGACAGCACGAGGTGCCCGGTCAGGGCGGCCTCGATCGCGATCTGCGCCGTCTCGTGGTCGCGGATCTCCCCGATCAGGACCACGTCGGGGTCCGAGCGCAGGATCGAGCGCAGCGCCGAGGCGAAGGTCAGACCGGCCTTGTTGTTGGTCTGCACCTGGTTGACCCCGGGCAGCCGGTATTCGACCGGGTCCTCGACGGTGATCACGTTCTTGTCCACCGTCGAGACGATGTTGAGCGCGGCGTACAGCGTGGTCGACTTGCCTGACCCGGTCGGGCCGGTCACCAGGATCATTCCGTACGGCTTGCGGTAGCTCGCGGAGAACCGCTCGTAGTTCTCCTGCGAGAAGCCGAGGTCGGCGAGGTCGAGCCGCGCCGTGGAGTTGTCGAGGATCCGCAGCACGACCTTCTCGCCCCAGACGGTCGGCAGGGTCGCCACCCGCAGGTCGACCTTCTTGCCCTCGATGGCCACGGACAGCCGTCCGTCCTGAGGGATCCGGCGCTCGGCGATGTTGATGTCGGCCATGATCTTCAGCCGGGAGATGACACCGGACTGGATGTTCTTCGGCGAACGCATGATCTCGTGCAACACGCCGTCGATGCGGAACCGCACCCGCAGGTCGCGCTCGGCCGGCTCGATGTGGATGTCGGAGGCGCGATCCTGGATCGCCTGGCTGATCAGCAGGTTGACGAACTTCACGATCGGGGCGTCTTCGGTGACTGCCCGGATGCTGGACAGGTCCACGTCGGGGTCGGCGACCTCGATCGCCATGGTCAGGTCGTCAAGGTCACCGTCGGCCCGGTGAAACCGCTTGATCGCCGCCACCACGTCGTTGCGGGTCGCGACGACCGGCTTGATCTCCATACCGGTCAGCGAGCGGATGTCGTCGACGGCGAAGACGTTGGCCGGGTCGGCCATGGCCACGAGCAGCCGGCCGTCCTCATAGCCGATCGGCAGCGCATTGTGCCGGCGGCAGACGGCGGCGGAGACCAGGGCGACCGCCGAGCCGTCCAAGGGGTAGTCGCTGAGATCGACGAAACGCAGGCCGATCTGGGTGGCCAGTGCCCGGACGAGCTGGCCCTCGGTGAGCGCTCCGGCGTCGATCAGGACCCGGCCCAGGGGCCGCCCGACGCGTGTCTGCTCCTCGTTGGCAGCGACCAGCTGCTCCGCGCTGACCAGGCCCTCACCGAGGAGGATGTCGCCGAGTTGCCGCACGGTCGCCCCTCCCCCCGTTGACCATTCCTTGTTACCGTTCCCGTTGACCGGTCTCACCCGCAATCTCGGCGTGCCGACCGCCGGGCTGTAGTCCGTACGGCCCAACCGTCAGTTCGCGGACAGGTGGCTCGTCACCCGAGTGCGGCCGCGCGGTCGACCGGCTCCATCACGGCGTACAGCAGTTCGAGCAACACGCTCTTGACCGATTCCCGGTCCCTGACGTCGCAGGCGATCACCGGCACGTCGGCGGCCAGCGACAGCGCCTCCCGTACGCCTCGCTCGTCGGCCGGGTCGACCGTCTCGGCCCGGTTGAGCGCGACCACGAAGGGCACCTTGGCGGTCCGGCGGAAGGCGTTCAGGATCGGTACGGCCTCGATCAGGCTCTCCGGCCGGTCGGCGTCGATCAGGAGCACATAGCCGAGCATGCCCTCGCCCAGGACGTCCCACATGAAGTCGAAGCGATCCTGACCAGGGGTGCCGAACAGGTACAGCACCAGGTCCTCGTCGATCGTGATCCGCCCGTAGTCCATGGCCACTGTCGTGGCGGGCTTCTCGGCCCGGTCGCCACCGCTCACCGCGCGTTCGGTGGACAGCACGGTGACCTCGCTGACCGTACGGACCAGCGTCGATTTGCCGGCCGCGAACGGCCCGGTGATGACCACCTTGATCGCGCTGGTCCTCTGGCTACGTCCCGTCACCGCCCGGCCGGCCATCCTCAGACCGCACGGACGCCGGCGATGAGGCGCAGCAGCATGCCCTTATTGACACTCGGATCCGGCTCGATGACCACCTGCCGGTCGTCATCGGGGGCCGGCACGATCCCGGACTGCAGGCCACGCCGGCTCCCCTGCAGGCGCGGCGGCGAGGTCTCCTCCTGCGGCCACTCAGGAGGCACCGGAAGTACCGAGTGCGACTCGACGGGTGGTGCTGGGGCCGGCTCGTCCTGTGTCCGCTCGGGTGCCCGCGGCAGGGGCACCGGTGCGGTGTCCACCGGCGGCAGGTCGGCGACGGCGGTTGCCGGCCCCGACTCGACCGGCTCGGAGGTGCCCTCCAGCGATTCGATCAGGTGCTGGCGCCGGAGCAGGCCGGTGGCGACGTCGTCACCGGCACCCTCGCCGGGTACTTCCAGGAGGCCGCGCTCGACCAGGGGGCCGAGCAGCGCCACGGTGGCGAACTCCCCGCGCCCGCACAGGTCGACCAGGTCGCGAATGTCGCGCCGGCCGTCGATCAACGCCACCAGCGCCCACTCGTCGCGGGTCAGGGTGGGGTCGTGTTCCGGTGCAGGAGTCAGGCGGAGCACCACATCGGGTGAGGAGATCTGCCCGGACAGGGCCGGCCAGGCGGCGATGCGCTGGCCGGCCGCCGCGACCAGCTCGTCGGCGCTCTGCCGCAGGCCCAGGTCGTCGCCGTCGGCCTCGTCGACCTCGAAGGTGAAGGTGCCGTCGGTCCAGCGCAGGACGTCGAACAGCGCGTCGACCGTCTGCTCGCGGGCCACGTCCAGCAGCAAGGTGTCGTCGACCGCCCCCGCCTCCTGCATCGCCCGGGCAAGCCCGACCGACCGGTCGCCCCGCACCCGGGCCACGCCGGCGGAGAGGGACTCCTCGGTCAACTGCCCGGCACCGACCAGGCGGCGGACCAGGGACTGGCGGGTCGTGTCACTGCTGGCGCCGGAGATGGCTCCGTCGACAAGGCGGATCACGCCGCGCTGGGCGCCGCGGTGGAGGTGCAGGCCCCCAGACTTCCTCGTCGCGGTGAGCAACTGGAAGAGGTCCGGCAGGCCGAATGCCTCCAGCGGGCCTTCGAGCTTCACGGTCTGGCCATCGGTCCGCCGGGCACGACCGTGCCGACCGCCGCGTAGCTGGACCCGGGCGCTGCCCCCGCCGGTTGGATCAGCCCGCCGGACCCGTGCGCCATCGCCACTCCTACCGTTCGGTTGTCCCGCTCGCTGTGGCATCGGCGCAAGCGCCGCCGGCCTTGAGCGGTGGCCGCCCGGTCAGGGCAGGGCGATCGCCTGCCGCATGGCATCCACGGGGGCGGCCCGGCCGGTCATCAGGCGCACCTGCCGGGCAGCCTGGTGCAGCAGGAGCTCCCGCCCGCCGACGACCCGGCAACCGGCCGCCGCCGCGGCAGCGGCGAGTCGGGTCGGCCACGGGTCGTACAGCACGTCACAGACCGTCGTCTGCCGGCGCCACGGGTGGTCGCCGAGCGCGTCGGCCGCGCCACGGGGGACCGTGGAGATCACCAGGCTCGCCGGCTCCGGCACGGTGGGCCACCGGCGCAGCCGGACGGACATCCCCAGCCTGTCGGCGGCGGCCAGCAGGTCCCTGGCCCGGCCACGGTCGCGGACCACGACGGTGGCCCCGGACGCGCCCAGATCACGCAGCGCGGCCAGCGCCGCGGCCGCCGTGCCACCCGCTCCGAGTACCACCGCCGCGGAGGCGTCCGCACCGCTCAGCGCGTCGACCAGGCCGCCGACATCGGTGTTGTCGGCGTGCCGGCCGTCCGGGGACAACAACACGGTGTTGGCGGCACCCACGTCGCGGGCCAGCGCCGAGACGGTCGCCATCAGGCCGATGGCCACCCGCTTGAGCGGCATGGTCAGCGACAGCCCGGCCCATTCGGGGCCGAGGCCGTCGAGGAACGGCGCCAGGCCCTCCTCGGCGCACTCGACCGCGTCGTAGGCCCAGCCGGAGAGGCCGAGGGCGGCATAGGCCGCCCGGTGCAGCGCCGGGGACAGAGAGTGCGCTACGGGGCTGCCGAGGACCGCCGCTCGGGGCATCTACTTGAACACGCCCTCTTTGATCGACTTGGCCTTCTGGTCGACGAATGCCTGATAGCTGTCGGTGAAGAACTGGTGACCCTGCTTGTCCTTGAGCACGTAGTACAGCCAGTCGCCGGGCGTCGGCGCGAGAGCGGCCGAGACGGCGTCGGCCCCCGGGGAGTCGATCGGCGTCGGCGGCAGACCCTTGACCTTGCGGGTGTTGTAGGGGGTGTCCTTGTTGAGGTCGGCCGCCGACAACTGCCCACCCGTGCGGCCCAGCCCGTAGAAGATGGCCGCGTCGATGCCAAGCGGCGTGCCGGCCACGATCCGGTTGTGGATCACCCGGGCGATCATCGGCATGTCCGTGACGACCAGCCCCTCCTCCTGCACGAGGGAGGCGACGACGAGGACTTCGTACGGACTGAGGCCGACCGCCGCGGCCCGCTGCTCGAGCTTGCTCGATGCCGCCACCGCGTTGAACTTGGCCACCATCATCTGCAACACCGCGCGGGCCGACGTGCCGGGCTCGATGTCGTAGGTGGCCGGGTAGAGGAAGCCCTCGAGCCCACCCTTGGCGTAGGCGGGCAACCCGAGCCTGGCCGTGTCCCTGGCCGCCGCCTGGACCTGGGCCAGGGGCAGGCCCGTGCGCGCGGCGATACGGGCCACCGTCTGGACGACCGAGAAGCCCTCGGGGATGGTCACCACGGCCTGCAGACGCGACGCCGGGTCGAGCAGCAGCGCCAACGCCAGGCTGGCCTTCATCTGCTTGTGCAGCTTGTAGGCGCCGGGCTGCAGTGTGAGCGAGCGGGGATCTGCCCGGGCAGCGGCGACGAAGGCCTTGATGCTCTTCACGACACCCTTGTTGAGGAGGGTGCCGGCGATGGCGGTCGCGCTGTCGCCGCTGTTGATCTCCACCGCGACGGTGCCGGAGCCGTTGCCGGCGTAGTCGGGTGTGCCGGTCAGGGCTGCCATGACGCGAGAGCCGCCGTACCAGACCCCCCCGACCATGCCGCCGAGCATGATCAGGACGATCAGCAACGGCAGCAGGCTGCGACCCCGCCGGCGGGTAGGCGGGCGGCGGTGCTTGGACCGGTGGCGGCCCCCGCTGGCCGGCATGGCGGAGTCGCCCAGCAGGTCAAGGTCGTTGCCCGCCATGCGCACCGCCTCTCCTTGTCGAGCTTCCCTATCGAGCTTCCCTATCGAGCTTCCCTGTCGAGCCAGGACTGCAGGATCAGCACGGCGGCCGCCTGGTCGACCACCGAACGCTGACGCTTCCCGCGGACGCCTCGGTCAGTGAGATTACGCGACGCGATGACGGTGGTGAGCCGCTCGTCGGCCAGGTGCACCGCGACGGGCCGCGGCCGGTCGGCCAGCACGGCGCGAAGTTCGTCCGCATATGCCACAGCGATCTCGGCGGCCGGGCCCGATCGGCCGGACAGGGAGCGCGGCAGTCCGACGACGACCTCCACCGCCGCGTGCTCGTCGACCAGCCGGGCGAGGGCCGTGACCGAGGCGGCACGCGGCAGGGTGACCAGGGGCGTCGCCAGCACCCCGGAAGCGTCACTGGCGGCGACCCCGACCCGGACCGACCCGACGTCGACACCGAGCCGGACGCCGAAGGTCGACGGGGCTTCACTCAGTGCCGGTCACCCGCCCTGCGACGTAGTCGGTCACCAACCGGAGCGCCTCGGGCACGCCGGCGGCGTTGGTGCCGCCACCCTGGGCGAGCTCGTCGCTGCCGCCGCCCCTGCCGTCGATGGCCTGGCCGGCCTCGCGCACGATGTCGGCGGCCGACAGCCGTGCCGCTCGCGCCGGCCCGTTGACCGCCACCACGATCGAGGCCCGCCCACCGGTGCCGGCGGCGACGGCGACGACCGCCGGCCGGCCCGGATCGAGCCGCCCCCGGATGTCGAGGGCCAGCCGGCGCAGGTCGTCTCCGGCGGTGCCGCCGGCCACCTCCGTGGTCACGACGGCGACACCGTGGACGTCCCGGGCGGCGGTGGCGAGCTCGCCGCCCTGGGCCAGCACGGCGTCGGCCCGGAGCTTGGCCAGCTCCTTCTCGGCGTCGCGCAGCCGCGAGACGATACCGTGCACCCGGTCGGGCACCTCGTCTGCCGGGACCTTGAACATCTCGGCCAGCTGCGCCACCAGCACGTGCTCCCGGGCGAGGAAGCGGAACGCGTCGAGCCCGACCAGCGCCTCCACCCGGCGGACCCCCGCCCCGATCGACGCCTCGGACAGCAGCTTGATCACACCGATCTGCCCCGACCGGGCCGCGTGCGTGCCACCGCACAGCTCGCGGGCGTAGTCACCGACCTCCACCACCCGGACCTGATCGCCGTACTTCTCCCCGAACAGCGCCATCGCGCCGATCCGGCGGGCCTCGTCCTGGGTGGTCACGAAGGCCCGCACCGGCAGGTCGTCGAGCAGGACGGCGTTGACCTGGTCCTCGACGTCGGCGAGCACGGTCGAGGGCACGGCGGCCGGGGTGTTGAAGTCGAAGCGCAGCCGGCCGGGTGCGTTGAGAGAGCCGGCCTGGGTGGCCGACTCGCCGAGGGCGCCGCGCATGGCCCGGTGCACGAGGTGGGTGGCCGTGTGCGACCGCGAGATGGACCGCCGCCGCTCGACGTCGACCGCGGCGTGCGCCTGGTCGCCCGACCTGAGCTCCCCGCGCAGGAGCCGGGCCCGGTGCACGATCAGGCCGGGCACCGGCGACTGCACGTCGAGGACCTCGAGCTCGCCGCCGCTGACGGTGATACGGCCCAGGTCGGCCAGCTGGCCGCCGCCCTCGGCGTAGAACGGCGTTGCGTCGAGCACGACCTCCACCTCGTCGCCCTCATCGGCGCCGGAGAGGGCGCCGACCGGCCCGATGATCCCGACCACGGCCGACTCCCGCTCGACCTCGGAGTAGCCGGTGAAGGTCGACGGGCCGGCCCGGTCGAACACCGCACGGTAGGCCGACACGTCCGTGCCACCGGTCTTGCGCGCCCGGGAATCCTCCTTGGCCCGGGTGCGCTGCTGGGCCATCAGGCGGCGGAAGCCCTCCTCGTCGACCGTCAGGCCCTGCTCGCGCGCCATCTCCAGCGTCAGGTCGATCGGGAAGCCATAGGTGTCGTGCAGAGCGAATGCCTTGTCGCCGGGCAGCGTGCTGCTGCCGGCGCTGCGCGCCGCCGCGGCAGCGCTGTCGAAGATCGTGGTGCCGGCCCGCAGCGTCGAACGGAAGGCCTCCTCCTCGGCGTAGGCGTAGGAGGAGATCCGCTCGAAGTCGGCGGCGAGCTCGGGATAGGACGGGCTCATGCAGTCTCGTGACACCGGCAGCAGATCCGGCAGCGCCAGGTCGTCGTAGCCGAGCAGCCGCATCGCCCGCACCGCCCGGCGCAGGATTCGCCGCAGCACGTAGCCGCGGCCCTCGTTGGCCGGTGTCACGCCGTCGCCGATCATCATCAGGGTGGTGCGCACGTGGTCGGCCACGACCCGCAGCCGGACGTCGTCGGAGGGGTCGGCGCCGTAGCGCTTGCCGGCCAGATCGGCCGCCCGGGCCAGCACCGGGTAGACCTCGTCGATCTCGTACAGGTTGTCGACACCCTGTAGCTGCGTGGCGACCCGCTCCAGGCCCATCCCGGTGTCGATGTTCCTGGCCGGCAGGTCGCGCAGGATCGGGTAGTCCTTGCCTTCGCCGGGACCGCGCTCGTAGGTCATGAACACGAGGTTCCACAGCTCGACGAAACGATCACCGCCGACAGCGGGGCCGCCGTCGGGGCCGTTTTCTGGCCCGCGGTCGATGAAGATCTCCGAGTCGGGGCCGCACGGGCCAGGGACACCCATGTCCCAGTAGTTGTCCTCCTTGCCCAGCCGCTGGACCCGCTCAGGGGGCATGCCGACCTGGCGGGTCCACACGTCGTAGGCCTCGTCGTCGTCGAGGTAGACCGTCGCCCACAGCCGCTCGGCGTCGAAGCCGTAGCCGCCGTCGGCCTGCGCCGTGGTGAGCAGGTCCCACGCGTAGTGAATGGCACCTTCCTTGAAGTAGTCGCCGAAGGAGAAGTTGCCGCACATCTGGAAGAACGAGCCGTAGCGGCTGAACTTGCCGACGTCCTCGATGTCGACGGTCCGCACGCACTTCTGCACGCTGGTGGCACGCGGGTGCGGGGGCGTGCGCTCACCGAGCAGGTACGGCTTGAACGGCACCATGCCCGCATTGACCAGCAGCAGGGTGGGGTCGTCGGCGATGAGGCTGGCGCTCGGGACGACGGTGTGTTCGAAGCGGACGAAGTGGTCGAGAAAGCGCCGCCGGATGTCGGCGGTCCTCATCGCGAATTGCCCCCTGCGCCCGGCCGCCCGGTGCCGTCGTCGGCCAGGGCAGCCATCAGCTCCTCCTCGCGCTCTGCCATCGCGGCCCTGATGTCATCGGCGAAGTCGCGGATCGAATCGCCGAGGCCGGCAATGCTCTGCGACAGCTGCTCGGAGAGGGCCGCCGGGGTGAAGCCACGCGCGGTGCTGGTCAGCTTGCGGACGATCAGGATGCCGGCAGTCGCGCCGAGCGCGGCCCAGAACAGGCGTCGCATCCGTTATCGCCTCCCCTTCTCGTGCCGCCCGCGGCGGCGCTCGTCCTTGATCTCCTGAGCCACCCGCTTGCTGGCGTCGGCCTTGCGCCGGCCGGTGACCGCCTTGCGCACGCCGTAGGTGAACGCCGCCACCTTGACCACCGGGCTGCCCAGTGTGGCGGCGAACAGCGAGGTCAGGGAAGCGATATTTGTCGTCACGGTTTGCGCGTTCGTGGTGATCGCGTCGACCCGCTCGAGTTGGGCGCCGACCTGGCGCAGGGTCGTGTCCAGGTCGGTGATCAGCGGTGCGGTGCGTTCGTTGAGCGAGGCGACCAGCTTGGTGGTCTCGTCGATGGTACGGCCGAGCTTGAGGATCGGCACGGCCAGCACCAGGACCAGGACGGCGAAGCCCCCCGATGCCACGAGCCCTGCAATCGCAGGACCACTCATACGATCACTCTCCCTCTCCTGCCGACTCGGGTCTGTGGCACCCTACCGTGATCATCGCGCGGTGTGATGGGTCAGTCGCGCGGCGGCGCGGTCTCCCCCCTGACCTGCCTGCGCAGCCGTCCCAGGCGCTGGGCCAGCTCAGTCTCCGCGCCGTACGCCGTGGGGGAGTAGTAGTCGCGGCCGACCAGGTCGTCGGGTGGATACTGCTGCCGGGCCACCCCGCCCGGCCGGTTGTGGGAGTAGTCGTAGCCGCTGCCGTGCTCCAGGCGCTTGGCGCCGGGGTAGTGGGCGTCCCGCAGGGCGGCCGGCACCCGGCCCCCGCGACCGGCCCGGACATCGGCGATCGCGGCGTCGATGCCCAGGATCACCGCGTTGGACTTCGGCGCGAGGGCGAGGTGGACCACGGCCTGGGCAAGATTCAGCCGGGCCTCCGGCATGCCGATCAGCTGCACCGCGCTCGCGGCTGCCATCGCCACCGGCAGGGCGGTGGGATCGGCCAGTCCCACGTCCTCGCTGGCCAGGATGACCAACCGGCGGGCGATGAACCGCGGGTCCTCCCCGGCGACCACCATCCGGGCGAGGTAATGCAGCGCGGCGTCGACGTCGCTGCCCCTGACGGACTTGATGAAGGCACTGGTCACGTCGTAGTGCTGGTCGCCCTCGCGGTCGTAGCGCACGGCGGCCTGCTGGGCGGCCTCCTCGAGCGTGGCCAGGTCGACGGTGTCGCCACCGCGTTCGGCTGCCGCGCCGGCAGCGGCTTCGAGCGAGGTGAGTGCCCGGCGCGCGTCGCCGTCGGCAAGGCGGACCAGGTGGTCGAGCGCGTCGGCAGCCAGCGTCAACCGCCCGCCGAAGCCCCGCTCGTCGGTCAGCGCCCGCTGCACGACCTCGCGGACGTCGTCGGCGGTCAGCGGCTCGAGCGTGAGCAGCAGCGAACGGGACAGCAACGGGGAGACGACCGAGAAGAACGGGTTCTCCGTCGTCGCGGCGACCAGGGTTACCGTGCGGTCCTCCACCGCGCCCAGCAGCGAGTCCTGCTGGGTCTT
>QHCA01000139.1 GCA_003244095.1 Pseudonocardiales bacterium
GCTCGCGGCGATCGCCGACGGCGTGCTGCTCGTGGTCCGCTACGGCGCGACCAGCATCGACGAGGTGCAGCAGGCCCGGATCACCGCCGCCCAGGTCCGTACCAAGCTGCTCGGTGTCGTGATCAACGCGGTGCCGGGCCGCGACCCCGCCAGTGTCGTCGGCGCCGGGGTGCCGCCGGTCGCCGAGGCCCCGACGCCATCTGCGCCGGCCACCCTCGGCAGCTCAACGTAGGAGCAGGCCGCATACCGCGCAGTTTTGCGTACCGGCCCACTCGTCGTCGTCGACGACATGCCCGCAGCGACCGGCCCAGGCCAGCGGCCGGGCCGGGTTGCCGATCACCACGCGGTGCGCCTCGACGTCCTTCACGACCACGGCGCCCGCCCCGATGATGGCCCATTCGCCGACCTCGACACCGGGCAGCACGACGGCGTGCGCCCCGATGCTGGCGCCCCGGCGTACCGAGATGCCCTCGACCCCCCAGTCGGCGTCGCCCTTGAGGCCGCCGTCAGGGGTGGCCGCGCGGGGGAACCGGTCGTTGGTGAGCACCGCGAGGGGGCCGATGAACACCTCGTCCTCGACCACGCTGCCGTGGAAGACCTGGGCGTAGTTCTGCAGCTTGCAGTTGTCGCCGATGGCCACCCCGACGTCGACGAAGGAGCCCTTGCCGAGGATGCAGTCGGCGCCGATGCGGGCACCGGCGCGCACCTGGGCCTGGTGCCAGACGCGGGTGCCCTGGCCGATCTCGGCACCGTCCTCGACCGTGGCGCTGGGGTGGACATGCGCTCCTCGGCTGGGTTGGCTCACCCCGCTCCCCGCCGCGACACGACCGCGAGGGGGGTCTTGAGCAGGACCCACGCGTCGAGGGCGACGGAGCGCTTCTCGATGTAGCGCAGGTCCATCCGGCACATGTCGTCGAAGGTCACCTGGCCGCGGCCGAGCACCTGCCAGTAGCCGGTCAGGCCGGGCCGCACCGCCAGGCGGCCCATCTGCCACGGCTGGTAGCACTCGACTTCGTACGGCAGGGGAGGGCGCGGGCCGACCAGGCTCATCTCGCCGCGCACGACGTTCCACAGCTGCGGCAGCTCGTCGAGGCTGCTCTTGCGCAGCCATCGGCCGACCCGGGTGATCCGCGGGTCGTCGCGGATCCGCTCGGCGACCACGCTGCCGGAGTTGGCGATCAGGTAGCGCAGGTACTCGCGGTGGATCGAGTCGTCCATGTCGGTGCGCATGGTGCGCAGCTTGTGGCAGGCGAAATGCCTGCCGTTCTCGCCGACCCGCTCGGCGGCGTACATCGCCGGGCCCTTGCTCTCCAGCTTGACCAGCAGGGCCAAGAGTCCCAGCAACGGCAGGGTCAGGACCAGCCCGATGCCGGCGAGGACCAGGTCGATCAGCCGCTTGACCGGTACGTACACCCGCGAGCCGCCGACCTTGACCGGCCCGGCCGGGATAGCGGCGATCACCGGGATGGCCGGGGTCGCGGGGGTGGGCAGGGGGCCGCTCGGGTGCGGCTCGCCGGGCGGCAGGGAGGAGCCGAGCAGGGGCGACTCAGCGTCCTGGGACGGTCTCGGCGCTGACACTCCGTCCCTTCCTGTCAGGTCACCGGATCGGGCGGCGCCAGATTACACCCAGGATCAGGGTGCACGGCGCAATCACCGAGGGTCATCCGGGCGCCACCTATTCTCCTCCTGCCCGTTGTACCTGCCGAGAAGTCGGCTAACCTGGTGCACTTCGCCAGGTTTCCTGGCTGTCGCGCCCCAAGGCGAAGGAGCTGTTTTGCAGGGAGGACCCCCTCGGCCCTCGGTTCAACCGGCCGGCGGCGGGCGCCATCGCGCCCGGCACCGCGCCCCTCAGCAGCAGCGGCCTTGGCGTCTGGTCATCGGCATCGGTCTCCTGGTGCTCACCGTCATCGGCGGCGGGCTCGTCGGCACGGTCATGGCAGCGGCCAACAAGTACGACAACAACGTCCAGCGGATCCAGGCCTTCGGCACGCCTTCGCCGGGGGTCAAGACGCGCGCCCGCGCCACCCTCAGCGGAGCGGCGAACATCCTCATCGTGGGATCGGACAGTCGCGCCAAGGATCCGTTGGATCCCAAGCAGTTCAACGTCGTGGGCACGCAGCGCACCGACACGATCATGCTCATGCACCTGCAGGCCGATCACAAGCACGGCTTCGTGATCTCGATCCCCCGCGATTCCTACGTCTACATCCCGCCCGGCGGGAATTCCCAGGGCGGCAAGCTCAAGATCAATGCCGCCTACGCGTACGGCGGGATCCAGTTGCTGGTCAAGACCGTCGAGCAGTTCACCGGCGACACGATCGACCACGTGGTCGTGATCAGCTTCCAAGGGCTGGAAAGCGTGGTCAACGCCCTCGACGGGGTCGACGTCACCGTCGACCACACCACGCACGACCCGGAGACGCACAAGACGTTCACCAAGGGCGTCAACCACCTCGACGGTGAGCAGGCGCTGTTCTACGTCCGGCAGCGGCACGGCCTCGACGGCGGCGACTTCGACCGGATCAAGCGCCAGCACCAGTTCCTCGCCGCGCTGCTGAGCAAGGCCGGCTCGACCGGGACGCTGACCAACCCGATCAAGCTCAACCGATTCCTCAGCGCAGCGTCCAAGTCGATCGCCGTCGACGAGGGCCTGCAGCTCACGGACCTGGTCTTCCAGTTCCGCAGCCTGCGGCCGCGTGACTTCACCTTCGTGACCACGCCGATCGCCGGCGACGCCAAGGTGCCCGGGGTCGGTGACGTGCTGGTCGTCGACCACGTCCGGGCGGCGCAGATGTTCACGGCTATGACCGCCGACACGCTAGCCGCCTGGGTGGCGGCCAACCCGCAGTTCGTCAGCAACCAAACCCACGGCGCCTGACGGCCCATCTCCGCGCGACTGGCTGCACTGGGTCTACGGGGGCCTGGATCTTGATGAAGGTCCGGGTCCGCCGACGGTCCACGCCCCGTCGGCTGCCTACTTCTCCGGGGCGCGGGCGGGACGGGCGGTGCGGCCGGCGTAGGTGCCGAAGAACTGCGCCGCCGCGTACTGCACCGACAGGCTCCAGGTGGGGTAGGCGTGCATGGTCTGGGCGATCCGGCCGACCAGCATGCCGGTCTTCAGGGCCAGAGCGCCCTCGGCGAGCAGCTCTCCGGCAACCGGGCCGACCGCGGTCATCCCGACCAGCCGCATGAACGGCTTGGCCGTCAGCACCTTCCTCGGCGCGGCGATCATCTTGACGAAGCCCTCGGTCTCCCCGGCCGCGCGGGCCCGGTCGCTGGTCGTATCCGCTGCGAAGGCAACCCGTGCGGCGTCCCCGTACTCCGAGAACGCCTCGGCCTCGGTCAACCCGACGTGAGCGACCTCCGGATCGGTGAACGTCACCCACGGCACTCCTGAGGGGTCCCAGGACCGCAGCCCACCGATCAGCCCCGGCCGGAGGGGCTTGGCGAAGGCGTTGCCGGCGGCGATTCGGCCTTGCAGGAAGCCGACGTGGGTGAACTGCAGCGGTGAGGCGCAGTCGCCCGCGGCGAAGATGTGGTCGGCCGTCGTGCGCAGGTGCTCGTCGACGACGATCATGCCGCGGCGGTCCAGCTCGACGCCGGGCACCTTCAGCTCCATCCCGTCGGTACGCGGCTGGCGGCCGGCGGCGACGAGCAGGTGGCTGCCGGACACCGTGGAGCCGTCGCTGAGGGTCAGCGTCGGGCCAGGGGCGACGGCCGTGACCGTCACGCCGGTGTGCAGCGTCACGCCGTCGCGTTCCAGCGAGGCACGCAGCACCCGGCCGGCCTCCGGCTCGTCGCGTACCAACAAGGTCGGCGGTCCCTGGATCACCGTCACCGCGCTGCCGAGCCGCCGGAACGCCTGCGCCAGTTCGCACCCGATCGGGCCGCCGCCGAGGACCAGCAGGTGCGACGGCTGCTCGTCCAGCGAGAAGACGGTTTCGTTGGTGAGGTACGACGCCTCGGCCAGCCCGGGCACCGGCGGGATGAACGCCTGCGCCCCGATCGCCAGCACGATCCGCCGCCCGGTGAGTGTCTTGCCGGCGACGTCCACGGTGTGCGCGCCGGTGAAGTTGGCGTGTCCCATGACCAGGTCGATGCCTTCCCGAGCCAGCAGGGACGGCGACTCGTCCTTCTCGATCTCGGCGATCACGGCCGCGACGTGCTTCATCACCGCGGGGAAGTCCACCTCGACGCTGCCCCGGTAGCCGCGCTCGGCGCCGTCACGCAGCACCGCCACCCGGCGGGCCGTCTCGATCAGGGTCTTGCTCGGTACGCAGCCGTAGTGCGTGCAGTCACCGCCGGGCTTGTCCTGCTCGACCATCGCGACGCTGTGGCCGGCCTGCCGCGCCCCTCGAGCCGCACCCAGGCCGGTCGCACCGGCGCCGATGACGATCACG
>QHCA01000140.1 GCA_003244095.1 Pseudonocardiales bacterium
CAGAACAACCAGTGGGCCATCTCCGAGCCGCTGGAGCGGCAGACCCGCATCCCGCTGTACCTGCGGTCGCGAGGCTTCGGTTTCCCGGGTGTACGGGTGGACGGCAACGACGTGCTCGCCACCCTCGCGGTCACGCGCAAGGCGCTCGACGACGCCCGTACCGGCCAGGGGCCGACCCTCATCGAGGCCTACACCTACCGGATGGGCGCGCACACCACCTCCGACGACCCGACCCGCTACCGGCTGGCCAGCGACCTCGAGGCCTGGAAGCTCAAGGACCCGATCGAGCGGGTGAAGTCCTTCCTCTACAAGAGCACGCTGGGCAACGCGGCGTTCTTCGCCTCGATCGAGGCCGAGGCCGACGAGCTGGCCGCTCACGTGCGCAAGGGTTGCCTGGAGATGGCCGACCCGGCTCCTGAGACCCTCTTCGAGCACGTCTACGCCGAGGAGCATCCGCTGATCACCGCCGAGGCCGCCGGCCACGCCGCCTACCGCGCTTCCTTTGCCGATGTCGGGAGTGTGGCCTGATGGCGACCATCACGATGGCCAAGGCGCTCAACGAGGGGCTGCGCAAGGCCATGGAGGAGCACCCCAAGGTGCTCATCATGGGCGAGGACGTCGGCAAGCTCGGCGGCGTGTTCCGGGTCACCGACGGCCTGCAGAAGGACTTCGGCGAGGACCGGGTGATCGATACCCCGCTGGCCGAGTCCGGCATCGTGGGCACCGCGATCGGCATGGCGATCCGCGGCTACCGGCCGGTGTGCGAGATCCAGTTCGACGGGTTCGTCTACCCCGCGTACGACCAGATCGTCAGCCAGCTCGCCAAGATGCACTACCGGTCCAAGGGCTCGGTGAAGCTGCCGGTGGTCATCCGGATCCCCTTCGGCGGCGGCATCGGCGCGGTCGAGCACCACAGCGAGTCACCCGAGGCCTACTTCGCCCACACCGCCGGCCTGCGGGTGGTGGCCTGCTCCAACCCGGTGGATGCCTACTTCATGATCCAGCAGGCGATCGCCTGCGACGATCCGGTGATCTTCTTCGAGCCCAAGCGGCGCTACTGGGAGAAAACCGACCTCGACCGCGACGCCACGCCCGATCCGTTGTTCTCCTCGCGGCTGGTGCGCGACGGGATGGACGCAACGCTGGTCGCGTACGGTCCGATGGTCAAGGTCGCGATGGACGCCGCCACGGCGGCCATCGACGACGCGCGGGACCTGGCGGTCATCGATCTTCGTACGCTCTCGCCGCTCGACATGGCACCGATCTATGACTCGGTACGCCGGACCGGGCATCTCGTGGTCGTGCACGAGGCGCCGGGCAACGTCGGCCTGTCCGCCGAGATCGCCGCCCGGGTCACCGAGGAGTGCTTCTATTCGCTGGAGGCACCGGTCCTGCGCGTGACAGGCTTCGATACGCCTTACCCGCCTTCCCGGCTGGAGGAGGACTTCCTGCCCGACCTCGACCGCGTGCTCGACGCCGTCGACCGGTCGCTGGCCTACTAGGAGCCATCGAGATGCCGCTGATCAAGCAGTTCAAGCTCCCCGACCTCGGGGAGGGACTGACCGAGGGTGAGATCCTCAAGTGGCTGGTCCAGCCGGGTGACACGGTGCTCCTCAATCAGCCGATCGTCGAGGTGGAGACCGCCAAGGCCGCCGTCGAGCTGCCCTCGCCGTACGCCGGGGTGGTCACCGAACTGCTCCACGGCGAGGGCGACACGGTCGACGTGGGAGCGCCGATCATTTCCTTCGAGACGGACGGGCCGAGCCCCCGCCCGGGCCCGAAACGCGCCGGCGAGGCGGATGCCGAGCCCGAGGCCGACGCGGGGGCCGGCACCGCCGACGACGTCGACACCGACGACGTCGACACCGACGACGTCGACCCGAACCCCTTCGATCCGCTGACCGCCGACACCCAGACGATGCGAACGCTGACCAACGGCGACCCGGTCGCCCGGTCGCTGATCGCCGAGGACCTCGCCGCCGCCAGCCCGGTCGAGTCGGTGGCCGGAGCGGTGGAGCGGGAGAGTGCCATCGGCACCCCGCCGGACGACGCCGCCGTCGAGCCCGGCCTGATCGGCGGCCCGGCGCCCGGCGGCCGCACCTCGGTGCTGGTCGGCTACGGCCCCAAGTCGACGACGGCCAAGCGCCGGGAGCGCAAGGCGCCGCCCGCGACGACCGGTGAGGTGGCAGCGGAGGCCGTGTCGACCTCCGACCTCGTCCCGCCGCCGGCCCGCGTCTCGGCGGCCGAGGTGGGCGCGGCGGCACAGCGCCGGGCCGACGAGCTTCCCGTACTGGCCAAGCCTCCGGTCCGCAAGCTCGCCCGCGACCTCGGGGTGGACTTGCATGCCGTCGAGCCGAGCGGGCCGGGCGGCACGATCACCCGCGACGACGTGACGTCGGCGTCGTCGGCACCGCAGGTTTCGGCCGACGGTTCGGGTTTGCCGACCGAGGTCGTGCCGGCCGTCGCGGCGGCGCGGGACTTCGACCCGGTGAGTCGCGAGCGGCGGATCCCGATCAAGGGTGTCCGCAAGCACATCGCCGCAGCGATGTCGGCCAGCGCGTTCACCGCGCCGCACGTGACCGAGTTCGTCACCGTCGACGTGACCCGCGGCACGCGGGCGATCGGGCGCCTGCGGGAGATGGGCGGCTTCTCGGGGGTGCGGGTCGGCCCGCTCCTGCTGGTGGCCAAGGCGCTGTTGCTGGCGGTGGGTCGGCATCCGATGATCAACTCGTCGTGGGA
>QHCA01000141.1 GCA_003244095.1 Pseudonocardiales bacterium
ATGGCGGCCGGGGTGCTGCACGTCCTGGAGGCCAACCCCCGGGCGTCACGGACGGTGCCCTTCGTATCCAAGGCCACGGCCACTCCGCTGGCCAAGGCGGCGGCCCGGATCATGATGGGCGCGAGCGTCGCGGACCTGCGGGCCGAGGGCATCCTGCCCGCCTCGGGGGATGGCGGCACGCTCCCGCTGGACGCGCCGATCGCGGTCAAGGAGGCGGTGCTGCCGTTCAAGCGGTTCCGGACTGCCGAGGGGCACGGCCTGGACAGCCTGCTGGGGCCGGAGATGAAGTCCACCGGCGAGGTGATGGGCATCGACACGGTGTTCGGCAAGGCCTTCGCCAAGTCGCAGGCGGCGGCGTACGGGTCGCTGCCGGTCAAGGGCCGGGCCTTCGTCAGCGTCGCCAACCGCGACAAGCGGGCGATGATCTTCCCGGTCAAGCGGCTGGCCGACCTCGGCTTCGACATCGTGGCGACCCAGGGGACGGCCGACGTGCTGCGGCGCAACGGGGTAGACACCACGGTCGTGGGCAAGCACGGCGACGGGCCGGGCAACATCGTCGAGTTGATCAACGACGGGCGGATCGACCTCGTGATCAACACCCCGTGGGGCAACTCCGGCCCGCGCATCGACGGCTACGAGATCCGTACCGCCGCGGTGTCCCGCGACATCCCCTGCATCACGACGGTGCAGGGCGCCGCCGCCTGCGTGCAGGGCATCGAGGCGCTGATCCGCGACGAGGTCGGGGTGCGCCCCCTGCAGGAGCTGCATGCCGCCCTGCGGGCCGCCCGGGTGGCCCGGTGAGCGCCGTCCAGGTCAGCGGTGAGGTGCTCTCGCTGCGCCGTGCGGGGGCGTACTGGCTGATGACCGTCGTCGCGCCGGGCATCGCCGAGCGGGCCAAGCCGGGGCAGTTCATCGCGCTGGCGGTGGGGGGCCCGAATACCTCGATGCCGCTGCGGCGGGCCTTCGCGATCTACCAGGTCGCCGAGCGGGGCGTCTACGGCGGCACGGTCGACGTGGTCCTCTCCGTGCACGGCAAGGGCACCGAGTGGCTCTCCCGGCTGTGCCCGCACGACGAACTGGACGTGGTCGGCCCGCTCGGCCGGCCGTTCCGCCTGCCCTCGACACCCGTTCCGGTGGTGCTGGTCGGAGGCGGGTACGGCAGCGCGCCGCTGTTCGGGCTGGCCGAGGCGTTGCGGGCGCGTCGCTGCCCGACGGCCTTCGTGATCGGCGCGGGCAGTGCGGACCGCCTGTTCGGCGTCCTGGAGGCCAAGCGGACGGCAGCCACGGTCACCGTGACCACCGACGACGGCTCGATGGGGGAGTGCGGCCGGGTGTCCGACGTGCTGCCGGCCGTCATCGACCGGATCGCCGCCGAGGTGGTCTACGCCTGCGGCCCGATGCCGATGCTGCGGGCGGTCGCCGAGGTGGCCGCCACGTTTGGCCTGCCCTGCCAGGTCGCGGTCGAGGAGTCGATGGCCTGCGGGATCGGGGTGTGCATGACCTGCGTGCTGCCGGTCGTCGGCGACGACGGCGTAACCCGGATGGCCAGATCCTGCGTCGAGGGTCCGGTGTTCCTCGCCGATCGGGTGCGCTTCGACGACATCGGCACGCTGCCGGCCGACACGCTCGGCGCACCCGCCGGGGTCGCGTGGTGAGCGGCCGGTCGCCGACCGGCCCGCAGGTGACTGGCGACGTCACCGTACGGCCCGCTCCAGCCGCGCCCACGCTGCCGCAAGTCGACATGTCAACGAATCTGGCCGGCTTCCACACGTCGAATCCGGTGTTCACCGCGTCCGGCTGCGCCGCTGCCGGGCAGGAGCTGGCCGCGTTCTTCGACGTGTCGGCCATCGGCGGCATGGTCACCAAGTCGGTGACCCTGCAGCCGCGCTCCGGCCGGCCGACGCCGCGGATGGCCGAGACGCCCAGCGGGATGCTCAACTCCATCGGCCTGCAGGGGCCGGGCATCGACGCCTTCCTCGAACACGACCTGCCGTGGCTGGCCGCCCGCGGCGCCCGGGCGGTGGTGAGCATCGCCGGGTCGAGCGTCGAGGACTACGTCGCGCTGGCCCGCAAGGTCCGTGGCCAGCCCGGGCTCGCGATGCTCGAGGTGAACATCTCCTGCCCCAATGTGGCCGACCGGGGCACCGTCTTCGCCTGCGACCCCCGGGCGGCGGCGCGGGTCATCAGGGCCGTCCGGGAGCAGGCGCACCCCGGCGTGCCGATCTTCGCCAAGCTCTCACCCGACGTCACCGACATCGTCGCGGTCGCGAGCGCGGTGGTCGCTGCCGGCGCCGACGGGGTGTCGATGATCAACACCCTGCTGGGCCTGGTCATCGACACCGACACCTTGCGCCCGGCGCTGGCCGGCATCACCGGCGGGTTGTCCGGGCCGGCGATCCGGCCGGTCGCGGTGCGCTGCGTCTGGCAGGTGCACCAGGCGATGCCCGAGGTGCCGATCCTGGGCATGGGCGGCATCCGGACCGGCCTCGACGCCCTGGAGTTCGTCCTGGCCGG
>QHCA01000142.1:0-3678 GCA_003244095.1 Pseudonocardiales bacterium
ATCAGCGTCACGTTGACGCTGATCCCGGCCGCGAGGGTCTGCGTGATCGCCGGCAGGCCCTCCTTGGTCGCCGGGATCTTGATGAACAGGTTGGGCCGGTCCACCAGCCACCATAGAGCCTTGGCTTCGGCCACCGTGCGCGGGCAGTCGTGCGCGATCCGGGGGTCGACCTCGATCGACACCCGGCCGTCGCGCCCGCCGGAGGCGGTGTGGGCCCGCGCCAGGACGTCACAGGCCCAGCGCACGTCGTAGGTCATGATCGCCCGCGTCGCCTCCCCGATGTCGACCTCGCGCATGGCCAAATCGCGGGCCTGCGCGTCGTAGGACGACCCCTTCTCCAATGCCTTGGCGAAGATCGTCGGGTTGGTCGTCACGCCGACGACGTGGTGCTCCTCCGTCAGCGACTTCAGGTTGCCGTTGATCAGGCGTTCGCGGCTCAGGTCGTCGAGCCAGATCGCCACTCCCGCGGCGGACAATTCGGCCAAGACCTCACTCATCTGATCCTCCTGATCGCCACTCGACTAATTGTCATCTCGCTTCGCTCGATGCTCATTCGACTAGGTGCCCGTAGTGGATCCGGTTTCGGCGCCGGCCCTGGACAGGCTGGCGTGTGCGGCGGTGACGGTGCGCTCCGCGGTCAGGCCGAACTGCTCGTACAGAATCTGGTAGGCGGCGCTGGCGCCGTAGTGCTCGAGGCCGAGCGTCTCGCCGGCGTCACCGACGATCTCGCGCCAGCTCTGGCCGATGCCGGCTTCGATGCTGACCCGTACCCGCACCGAGGGAGGCAGGACCTCCTGCCGGTAGGCCGGCTCCTGCTCCTTGAACCATTCGACACAGGGCATCGAAACAACCCGCGTCGGCCGCCCCTCTGCCTCGAGGCGCTCCCGGGCGGCGACAGCGATCTGCACCTCGGAGCCGGTCGCGATGAGGATCACTTCGGGGAGGCCCTCGGAGGCCTCGGCCAGCACGTAGCCGCCCCGGGCCACGCCCTCGGCGGAGGCGAACACCGAGCGGTCGAACGTCGGGACGTTCTGCCGGGTGAGGCACAGCCCGGCCGGCCGGTCGGTGTGCGCGAGGATGGTGCGCCACGCGACGGCGGTCTCGTTGGCGTCCGCCGGCCGGACGACGTCGAGCCCGGGGATTGCCCTCAGCGCGGCGAGGTGCTCGATGGGCTGGTGCGTCGGGCCGTCCTCGCCGAGACCGATCGAGTCGTGCGTCCACACGTACGTGACCGGCAGCTTCATCACGGCGGCGAGGCGCACGGCCGGCCGCATGTAGTCGGAGAAGACGAGGAACGTCCCGCCGTAGGGCCGGGTGCCGCCGTGTAGGGCGATGCCGTTCATCGTCGAGCCCATCGCGTGCTCGCGGATGCCGAAGTGCAGGGTGCGGCCGTAGGGGTTGGCGTCCTTGACCCCGGACTCGGCCGGTAGGAAGGAGTCGGCGCCCTTCATCGTGGTGTTGTTGGATCCGGCGAGGTCGGCCGACCCGCCCCACAGCTCCGGCAGCACGTCGGCCAGCGAGCTGAGCACCTCGCCGGAGGCCTTGCGGGTGGCCATCCCCTTCTCCGACGCCTCGAAGGTGGGGACGGCATCCGCCCAGCCGGCCGGCAGCTGCCGGGCCTGGAGGCGGGCCAGGAGCACCTTGCGCGCCGGGTTGGCGGTAGCCCAGGCGTCGAACCCCTCCTGCCACCGGGCGTGCAGCGCGCGCCCCCGGTCGACGACCTCCCGCGCGCGGGAGAGCACCTCGTCGGCGACGTCGAAGCTCTTGTCGGGGTCCATGCCGATGATCTTCTTGGTGGCGGCTACCTCTTCGGCGCCCAGCGCGGAGCCGTGCGCCTCGCCGGTGTTCTGCGCGTGGGGGGCCGGCCAGGCGATGATCGACCGGACCGCGATGATCGACGGGCGGCTGGTCTCGTCGCGCGCCGCGATCATCGCGGCCTCCAGGGCCGGCACGTCCTCGGCGTCGTCCACCCGCTGCGTGTGCCAGCCGTAGGCGGCGTAGCGCTCGAGCACGTCCTCGGAGAAGGCCACGCTGGTGTCGCCCTCGATCGAGATGTGATTGTCGTCGTAGAGCAGGACGAGGTTGCCCAGCCGCTGGTGCCCGCCGAGGCTGGCTGCCTCTGCCTGCACGCCCTCCTCCATGTCGCCGTCGCTGGCGAAGCACCAGATCGTATGGTCGAAGGGGCTCTGCCCGGGCTCGGTGTCGGGGTCGTACAGGCCGCGCTCCCGCCGCGCGGCCATCGCCATGCCGACCGAGTTACCCACGCCCTGGCCCAGCGGACCGGTCGTGGTCTCGACGCCGGCCGTGTGCCCGCGCTCGGGGTGGCCGGGCGTCCGCGAGCCCCACTGGCGCAGGTGGCGCAGGTCGTCGAGCGTCAGCCCGTACCCGGACAGGTAGAGCTGGATGTAGAGCGTGAGGCTCGAATGCCCGCAGGACAGGACGAACCGGTCGCGCCCGACCCACCCGGGGTCGGTCGGGTCGTGCCGGAGCAGTCGCTGGAAGAGCAGGTACGCGGCCGGCGCCAGGCTCATCGCCGTACCCGGGTGACCGCTGCCGGCCTCCTGTACGGCATCCATGGCGAGCACCCGGATGGTGTCGACGGCGCGGCGGTCAAGATCGGTCCACTCGAGGGTGCTTGTGCTCACGGGCGCGCGCTCCTCTGCTGGATCTTCAGAGCTGGCAGGTGTGGTCGAGCGTTTGTCCGAAGCCTACCCAGGTGGGGGGGATCTCTACCGAGCGGCGCGGCTAGCATGGTCGCGTGACCGCGCTCGCTCCGCCGACCGTCGTCGCCGAGGCGACCGTGGGTGGGCCGGTGCAGAGCCGGCTCGATGTCGTGCGTGCCTACGTGGCACTCACCAAGCCACGGATCATCGAGCTGCTGCTCGTCACGACCGTACCGACGATGATGCTGGCCGCCCGGGGGATGCCGCCCGCCCGGCTGCTGGTCGCCACGCTGGTCGGCGGCTCGCTCGCCGCGGGCAGCGCGAACGCCCTGAACTGCTACGTCGACCGCGACATCGACTCGGTGATGCGGCGCACCCGGCGGCGGCCGCTGGCCCGGCACGCCGTCACCCCGCGGGCCGCGCTCATCTTCGGCGTCGTGCTGGGGGTCCTCGCCACGGCCGAGTTGGCGCTGACCACCAACCTGTTGTCGGCCGCCCTGGCGGTCCTCGCGATCCTCTTCTACGTCTTCGTCTACACCGTCGGCCTCAAGCGCCGGACGCCGTCCAACATCGTCTGGGGCGGGGCGGCCGGCTGCATGCCGGTCCTCATCGGCACCTCCGCGGTCACCGGCCGGCTGTCCTGGGCGGCCGCGGTGCTCTTCGGGGTCATCTTCTTGTGGACCCCACCCCACTTCTGGGCGCTTGGCCTGCGCTACCGCGACGACTATGCCGCGGCCGGCGTGCCGATGCTGCCTGTGGTCGCCTCGCCGCTGGTCGTCGTCCGGCGGATGCTCGCGTACTCCTGGGCGATGGTGGCCGTGTCGCTGCTGCTGTGGCCGCTGGCGACCACGGCGGTCTACGGCGCCCTGGCCGTGCTGTTCGGCGCGGTCTTCCTGGCCGAGGCGCACCGGATGTACGCGGGGGTCCGCGCGGGCCGCCCGGTGCAGCCGATGCGGCTGTTCCACCTCTCCAACACCTATCTGGCGCTGCTGTTCTGCGCCGTTGCCGTCGACGC
>QHCA01000142.1:3815-4293 GCA_003244095.1 Pseudonocardiales bacterium
GACTGGGACGCCTTCGACCTGTCGGTCGTGCGCTCGACCTGGGACTACACCGATCGCCATGAGCGATTCCTCGCCTGGGCCGACTCCGTGCCGCGGCTGCACAATCCGGCCGGCGTCCTGCGCTGGAACACCGACAAGCACTACTTGGGCGAGCTCGCCGCCGCCGGCGTGCCCGTGGTGCCGACGGACTTCGTCGAGCCGGGCGAGCAGGTCAGACTCCCGGGGAGTGGCGAGTACGTCGTCAAACCCGCGGTGAGCGCCGGCGGCAGGGACACCGCCCGCTATGGCAGCGGGCAGACCGCAGCGGCGCGCACGCACATGGCCGCCCTGCTGGCCGCCGGGCGGACCGTCATGGTGCAGCCCTACCTCGGCCGGGTGGCCGAGGAGGGGGAGACCACGCTGATCTACCTGGGCGGTGTGTTCAGCCACGGCGCACGCACGGGCGAGTTGCTGTCTCTTATACACATCTGACGCTGCC
>QHCA01000143.1 GCA_003244095.1 Pseudonocardiales bacterium
CCGTCGACCTCGGCGATCCAGGCCGCCTCCCGCGCCGGGTCGTGGTCGAGGCTGCCTGCGTAGTCGGCGACGATCCGCGCGACGAGGGCCTCGAAGGTCGTGTCCCAGCCGAACTGCCCGTGGTAGCTCTCGCCGTGCGCCTGGACCACCCATCCCAGGTCGCCGGGCTGGCCGAGGTGCCGGAGAACTGCCGCCATCGAAAGCCTCCCCATCTGGTGAAACAGTCGTTTCAGTGAGAGGGTAGCGCCGTGGCCGTGCCGACCCAAGCCCCCTCCGCGCGGCAGGCCGCGCTGCTCGAGGCGGCGTACCGCTATGTCCTGCAGCACGGCGTCGGGGACCTGTCCCTGCGTCCCCTGGCCGCGGCCGTCGGCTCCAGCCCCCGCGTGCTGCTGTACCTGTTCGGCAGCAAGGACGGGCTGGTGCGCGCCCTGCTCGCCCGGGCCCGGTCCGCCGAGCTCGCTCTGCTCGACGGGGTACGCGGCCCGGCCGCCGAGCAGCCGGCCGGTTTGTCCGCTGCCGCATATAGCGTGTGGGCCTGGCTGGCCGCCGAGGAGCACCGCCCGCTGCTGATCCTGTGGGTGGAGGCCTACGGCCGGTCGCTGGTCGACCCGGGAGGGCCGTGGGCGGGCTTCGCGGCCGCCACCGTCTCGGACTGGCTGGCCGTACTCGCCACCGCCCAGCCGACCGCCGTCCGCGACACCGAGGCCGGCCGCGCCGCCCGCACAGCAGTGCTGGCCGTCCTGCGAGGGTCGTTGCTCGACCTGCTCGCCACCGGCGACGTGCAGCGGACCACCGCTGCGGTAGGGCAGGCGATCACCCCTACGATCGACGCGTGCGCCGACTGCGGGGGTTGATCGTCGACTACGGCGGCGTCCTCACCAGCGCCCTCGACGACACGATCGCCGGGTGGATGAGCGCCGACGGGGTCGACCCCGTGCAGTTCACCGCCCTGATGCGCCGCTGGCTGGCGCCGGACGCGCCGGTCAACCCGGTGCACGACCTGGAGGCCGGCCGGCTGCCGGTGCTGGAGTTCGAACGCCTGCTGACCACCGAGTTGCGCCGCGCGGACGGCAGCGAGCTGGCGGCGGACGGCCTGGTGGCCCGGATGCTCGGTGGCTTCCGGCCGGCCGCGGAGATGACCGGCGTGGTCGCGAGGGCGAGGGCTTCGGGTATCAGAACCGCCCTGTTGTCCAACTCCTGGGGCCTGGACTATCCGCGGGAGGGCTGGGCGACGTTGTTCGACGCCGTGGTGATCTCCGGCGAGATCGGGATGCGCAAGCCCGACGGGCCGATCTACCGGCACGCCGCCGCGCTGCTGGACCTGCCGCCCGAGCAGTGTGTGTTCGTCGACGACCTGGAGCACAATGTGCGCGGTGCGGTGGCCGCCGGCATGGTCGGCATCCACCACACGGACGTGGCGACCACGATCGGCGAGCTCGAAGCACTGTTCGACCGGCAATTGCGCTGATCGGGGGATCAGTGAACCCGGCCGGACGTGCCACCATAGACACCATCTGCGAGGAGATGATCACTGCGATGACCGACCGACTCGCTCCGATGGACGTCTCCTTCCTCTACCTGGAGGAGCCGACAACCCCCATGCATGTCGGGGGGGTGGCCGTCTTCCGGCCGCCGGTGGGCGAGCCGTTCGACTACGACAAGCTCGTGTCGATCATCGAGGCCCGGATCAGTCTCGTGCCGCGCTACCGGCAGAAGATCAAGTGGGTGCCCGGGCACCTCGCCAGCCCTGTCTGGGTCGACGACAACACTTTCGACGTCGGCTTCCACATCCGCCGCAGCGCCCTGCCCAAGCCGGGCGGCGACGACCAGCTACGCGAGCTGGTCGGCCGGCTCATGTCGCGCCGCCTCGACCGCACCCGGCCGCTGTGGGAGATGTACTTCGTCGAGGGCCTCAGCGACGGCCGGCTCGCGGTGATCACCAAGAGCCATCACGCGATGGTCGACGGCATCAGCAGTGTCGACATCAGCCAGGTGCTCCTCGACGTGACGCCCGAGCCGCGCGAGGTCCCGGCCGACGACTGGGAGCCCGACCCGGAGCCCAGCCCGATCGAGCTCGTCGTGGAGGCGATCTCTGACTTCATCCGCCAGCCCACCGAGGTCATCGACGCCATCCGCAGCGGCGTCAACGATGCCGCGGCCACCGGGCTCAAGCTGGCCACCCAGGTCAGCGGCCTGGTCGCATACGTCCGCACCGCGGCCCGGCCGGCCAGCGGGACGCCGCTCAACGTCGACATCGGCGAGCAGCGCCGCTTCGGCATGGCGCGCACCGAACTCGACGACTACAAGCGGGTACGCAAGATGCACGGCGGCACCGTCAACGACGTGGTGCTGGCCACCGTCTCGGGTGCCCTGCGCAACTGGCTGATGACCCGCGGCGAGCCGGTCAACGGCAGTACGGTGATCCGCGCGATGGTCCCCGTCTCGGTGCGCGCCCCGGCGGAGCAGGGCGCCCTGGGCAACAAGGTGTCGTCGTACCTGGTGGACCTGCCTGTCGGCGAGGAGGACGCGGTCGAGCGACTGCGTCAGATCAGCGCCAAGATGAAGACGCACAAGGAGGCCGGGCAGTCGGTCGGTGCCGACGCGCTGGTGCGCCTGTCCGGCTTCGCCCCGCCGACGCTGCACAGCATGGGTGCCCGGGCGGCGAGCGGGCTGTCCAAGCGGCTGTTCAACGTGGTGGTCACCAACGTGCCGGGGCCGCAGTTCCCGCTGTACGCCGGGGGTGCGCCCATGATCGAGGTCTTCCCGGTGGTGCCCCTGGCCAAGAACCAGGCCGTGTCCATCGGCCTGACCTCCTATAACGGCGGCGTCTACTACGGGCTCAACGCCGACCGCGACGCGATGACCGACCTCGACGCCCTGTGCCAGCTGATCGAGGAGTCCCTCGCCGAACTCGTGGAGACCGTCTCATGACGACACGTTCATGACGGCTTCCTCGTGAACAGGCGCCGGGGCTTGGTCATCGGGGCCGGGGGGGTGCTCGGCTTCTCCTGGGCGGTCGGCGCGCTGACGGCGATCGAGCAGGAGTACGGCTTCGACTGTCGCGAGGTGGACTACGTCGTCGGGACCTCGGCCGGATCTATCACCGCGGCCCTGCTCGGCTGCGGCGTGAGCGTGGAGACGATGCTGCGGCACCAGAGCGGCATCCCGGTCCCGACCGATCCGGTGATCGAGTACGACTACGAGGCCGACGGTGGCGGACCGCTGCCGCCCATCCCGGCGCCTGGCCTCGGCTCGGTGCCGTTGCTCGTCCGCTCCGCGCTGCACCCACTGCAGGTCACCCCCCTCGCCGCCATGTCGGCGGTGCTGCCGCGCGGGCGAGCCAGCCTCGAGCCGGTGCGCGGCATCATCTCCGGCGTCGCCGGGGGCAACCTGTGGACCGAGCACCCGTCCACCTGGCTCGTGGCGATGGACTATGCGACCGGGCGGCGGGTGCCGTTCGGCCGGCCGGGCGCGCCGGACGCGCCGCTGCCCGACGCCGTGATGGCCTCCTGCGCGATCCCCGGCTGGTACGCACCGGTGTCCATCGGCGGCCGCCGCTACGTCGACGGCGGCGCCTGCTCTTCGACTTCCCTCGACCTGCTTGCCGGGCTCGGCCTCGACGAGGTCTACGTCGTCGCGCCGATGGCCTCCTTCGCCCCAGACCGGCCGCGGTCGGTCCCGGCCCGCCTCGAGCGGCGATTCCGCCGAATCGTCACCCGCCAGCTGCGGCGAGAGGCCGAGAAGGTGCGGGAGAGCGGCACCGACGTCATCATGCTCGGCCCTGGGCCGGCCGACCTGGCCGCCATCGGCGCCAACCTGATGGACCCTCGCCGCCGGCGCCAGGTCCTGGAAACCTCCCTGCGCACCAGCGCCGAGGGCCTGCGCGACGTGGCCGGTGCAGAGAAGGCCCCAGGCGACCTCTCCGACGCGGTGTGATGCGGGTCTACCTCTCGGGCACGCTGCCCATGCTGTTCGGCCTCCGCGACGCCGGTGAGCTGCCCGCGCCGATCACCGGGTTCGCGGTCACGCCGACGCTGCGCGAGTGGTACGCCAGCGGTGACGCCGAAGAGCTGGAGTACGCCGCCTTCACCGACGCCGCCCGCGGCTCGTTGCGCCTGCTCGACGCCGACCCGCTGGCCCCGCGCAGGCGGGTGGTGCTCGCCACCGACCTCCCCGACAGCGCCGTGGAGGTGCTGTCCGACCTCGACCGCGACGCCGTACGCGTGATGACTCCGGTCACACTGAGTGATGTCGTGTCATTGCACATCGACAACTCGGACGCGGAGGCCGACGTCCGTGCGGCTGCCGCCGCGACGCTGGAAGCGGAGCTGGGCAGCGAAGATGCGCAGTTCACGGTGGACGGAGCCGAAGGCCACGAGCTTGCGTGGTACGCCGTCGGCGAGCTCGGCCCACTTCTGGACCTCTGGCCCGACTAGGTGATTGTCATCTCGGTGCGCTCCTCTCTGCGCTCGAAGCTCCTTCGCCGCTTGTCACCGTGTGTCACCATGGGCGCATGGACGCCGTGACAGCACCGCCGGACCCGGTCAACGAGCCCATTCGCTCCTACGCAATGGGCAGCCCGGAGCGCACGTCGCTGGAGCATCGCCTCAAGGAGATGGGCAACGAGCAGATCGACCTGACGATCACCGTCGGCGGCGAGCAGCGGATGGCCGGCGGCGAGCCGTACGAGGTCGTCCAGCCGCACCGGCACAGCGCCGTGCTGGGCACCCTGAAGCACGCCACCGCCGCCGACGTGCGGGCCGCGGCCGCCGCGGCCAAGGAGGCCGCGCCGGCCTGGCGCGCTCTGCCCTACGACGAGCGGGCGGCGGTCCTGCTGCGGGCAGCGGAGTTGCTGGCCGGGCCGTGGCGCGACACGATCAACGCGGCCACGATGCTCGGCCAGTCGAAGTCGGTGCTCCAGGCCGAGATCGACGCAGCCTGCGAGCTGATCGACTTCCTCCGCTTCAATGTCGCGTTTGGACGGCAGATCCTCGGTGAGCAGCCGCGTTCGACCTCGGCGGCGTGGAACCGCTTCGACCACCGGCCGCTCGAGGGCTTCGTGCTGGCCATCGCGCCGTTCAACTTCACCTCGATCGCGGCCAACCTCGCCCTCGCCCCCGCGCTGATGGGCAACACGGTGGTCTGGAAGCCCTCGCCGACGCAGCAGTTGTCGGCGCACTACCTGATGCGGCTGTTCGAGGCGGCCGGCCTGCCCCCCGGTGTGGTCAACCTGGTCACCGGCGACGGCAAGGCAGTCTCCGAGGTCGCGCTGGCCGACCCCGACCTCGCCGGCATCCACTTCACCGGCTCCACCGGCACCTTCCAGCACCTGTGGCGGACGGTGGGCGACAACATCTCCGCGTACAAGACCTATCCGCGTCTCGTCGGCGAGACCGGGGGCAAGGACTTCGTCTTCGCGCACCCCAGCGCCGACCCGGCGGCCCTGCACACGGCGCTGATCCGCGGCGCGTTCGAGTACCAGGGGCAGAAGTGTTCGGCCGCCTCGCGCGCCTATATCCCCCGCTCGCTGTGGGACGACGGCTTCGGCGAGCGACTCGGGGCGACGACCGACTGCCTGCTGTACGGCGATGTGACCGTCCTGTCGAACTTCGGCGGAGCCGTGATCGACGCCCGTGCCTTCGCCCGGCTGGCGGCCGCGATCGACCGGTTCCGCGAGGACGACGCGTGCACGATAGTCGCCGGCGGTGCGTACGACGACAGTGAGGGCTACCTCATCCGGCCGACCGTCGTCGAGTGCACCGACCCGACCCACGAGGTGTTCACCGCCGAGTACTTCGGCCCGATCCTGTCGGTGTTCGTGTACGACGACGCCGAGTACGAGGCCGTCCTGCGGCAGGCGGCCGACGTGGCGCCCTACGCGCTGACCGGGGCGGTGTTCGCGACCGACCGGGCCGCGATCGACCAGGCGAGTGAGGTGCTGCGCTTCTCGGCCGGCAACTTCTACGTCAAC
>QHCA01000144.1:0-15353 GCA_003244095.1 Pseudonocardiales bacterium
AAGATCGCAAACCGATACACCTCTTGCACCAGCGGGCGTCTAAAATCGTTGGCACGAATGTTGCGGCGAAGGAGATACCCGATGGGCGATCCGGAACGCCCAGCTGAGGAACGACTGGTGGGGCGCCGGCGACGGCCTGAGACGGTCACCTGTGTCTGGTGCGAGGCCGAAATCGCCGTCCGACCAACGGGCCGGGTGCCGTCCTGGTGCTCTTCGTCGTGCCGTCACCGCGCCTGGGAGCAGCGCAGGGCCGCGGCCTCCGGACGGGTTGCAGTGGAGCTCGTCGAACGTATCGTCGAGGTCGACGTGCCCGTGACGGTCACCGAGACCATCGAAATTGTCGTGCCGCCCAGAGGAGCGGCTTGGGTCGACGCTCTGCGTGATCTGGCCCGCCAGATCGACGCCGGCCTGGTTTACGACCGCGACCTGCCTGCGATGGCCGAGCAGCTCGACCAGGTCCGCGGCGCTCTTCGACGGCGGCCCGGCTTGCGCCTCCGGCGTCACTGGTGAATTTCAGCACGTGCCCCCGGCGATTCGGGCACGCGCAACACCGGTACCTGGTCGCGAGTCCGGGGCAGCTATCAGCACGCAACCCCCGCAGGCCACGCCCACGAATGACCAGATGCCCCCACCAGTTCAGTGCCGTGGACGACGTCGACAGGAGCAGAAACCCGGTATGGCATCACTTGAGGGTCGATCTCCGTTTGGTCGCTAGCCTCAAGATGTGCCCGACAACGATGCGTACAGCCAGTTCGAGCGGTCGTTAAGTCAGCTCGCGGAGCTTAGGGATTCCGTCGCGCGGCAGACCGACGCTGACTTCGTCTTCGCCGCTGCTCAGCGGCTGCAGCTGGCCTTGGCGCGCTGTTACGGCGGCCAGCGGCCGCGCGCAGCGACGGGTCACGGCGCGCGCGGCCGGATCCTGAATCATTTCCAAGAGCACCTCGGCGAGTGGATCACCGGTGAGGAGCTCGCCGCCGTGTCAGGCATCGGGGAGTGGGCGCGACGCGTGCGAGAGTTGCGGCTCGAGCAGGGTTATCGGATCGACGAACAGGACCGGATGTACCGGCTGATGGCCGCAGAGCCAGACGGTGCAGCCGCCCGGCGTTGGCAGAAGTTGAGCACGATCCGGCGCGGCGACGGCACGCCGAAGGAGCGGGTCCTCGCGTTGCTGTCCGAGCCCGTCGGCGCGGTAGTTCTCGGCAGCGAGCTTTCCTACGTCGTTGGCGGCCGCGATGCATCCCCACTGGTGCGTGAGCTGCGGGACGATGACGGTCTGCCGATCGACTCGGCGATCGACTGCCGCGACCTTCGCGGCGACGCGTTCCGGTTGCTCTCCGTGGATCCCACCGATCGCCGGGACGAGCACCAACGTCTTTTCCCGGAGTCCGTGCGGGCGGAGGTGTTCAGCCGCGACAACTACACGTGTTGGCGGTGTCGCCGGGAGCGGGCCACAGCCTTGGCGTCCGGGGACAGGGTGTTCTATGTGCAGATCCATCATCTGCATGCGGATGCCGACCATCTCGACAGGTGGCCGCTGGCCGAGTTGCTGGATCCAGCGGCGCTGGCCACCTACTGCCGAGCGTGTCTGCTCGATGAGCATGCGACGGCAAGGCGAGCCCGTCGACGAGCCAACCCACAGGCGACCGCCGAGGGCTGATGGCCCGGATGCCGCCGCGATACGGCCTCGCGTGGTCAGGCTGTCGAAACGGTCTCGCTTCGGATGGTGTCGATGACGGGCGCGAAGTAGCCGGGCACGTCGTCGCCACCGACGAGCAGGACGCGGTCGAGCAGCACGTTGGATCGTTCGCATGAGGTCTCCGCGACCAGGGCGCATCCGTGGCATCCGGCGAGATTGAGGCTGCCCAATCCCTGCCCATGGCTCTCCCGGCAGATCGGGTCTGCAGAACACCAGGACGCCGACTCGAGCGCCGCGAGCACCGTCTCTGCCAGCCGCGGTGGTTGACCTTGTCGGACCAGACCGCCGAGGGTCCCTTCGGCGTCGCCTGCGGCCGTGTAGAGAAGCACGCCTGCCTCGCGGTCGCTGCCGGCGTAGACCCGCTCGCGCAGCGAGGCCGAGGAGTAGCCGGAGCTGAACGCCAGCTGGCGCATCAACAAGTGCGCGAACGTGTGCAACAGGACTAGCCGGGGCGTGGCCAGCCCGAAGCGTGAGCCGATCAGGCTGTCGCGTCTGCGCCGCTCGAGACGCTGGATTCGCCGCTGCACAGCTTCGTCCTGTTCCCAGCGGCCGAGCGTGTCCTGGTCGAGGGCGAGGAAGAGGCCCTCGCCGAAGGACTCGACGGCGGGCAGCCAGCGTGCTCGACCGCGCGCGCCGAGGTCGACGTCGACGAGGTCGGCCTCCTGGTCGTAGCGGCGAAACCCGTGCAAAACCCGGACCTCGCGTAGTCGGTGGACGAGAACGACGTGGGCGAAGCGTTCGGCGAGCTGACGGTGGGCGACCCGAGGGTGCTCGTCGGTGAGACTGGTTGCCGAGATCACGAAGTTCGGCGTTCCGATCGTCTCGTCGGAGTGTTCGAAGGCTTGCCGGAAGGCGTCCCACTCGGCGGAGAGCAGCCCGGTGCGGGCCTGTTGTGCGGCATCGTCGGCCTCGGGTGGCTCGCCCGCGACTCGCCGCACCAGATCCGGGGTGACGTGCAGGTCCTCGGCGATGAGATCGATCAGCACGGTGGCGCGGGGCCCGGACGGCGCGGTGCGGACGTCGTCAAAGTTGCGGTGGCTGCGGATCTCGGCTTCTACGTCGCGTACCTCAGTGCTCGGCTCGGGGATGTCGAGCGCGGTCGTCGTCTCGTTGATCGTGACGTTGGTGGCGCCGCGCTGCAGGACCTCGATGCGTTCGTCGCAGTGCCGCGCCGCGGTGCGTTGCCACGGTTGTCTGCCAGAGCATCGCACGCCGATGCGTTTGAGGCTGTCCCGGACGGTCAGGTCTCCGAGGTCGCGGGTGGCGGCGCAGGTGGTGCAGCGCACGAGCAAATTGGCGAGGCCTTCGGTTCCGCTCTGCCGGGTTTCGAACAGGAGGTTCGGGGCCTTGCAGCGTTTCTGGTCGTCGGTGCCGGGTTCAGAGTGTGCCCAGCGGTCCCACGGCACGTCCATCGCGTGACCTTTGCGGGTGCACACGGCGATGAACCGCATGGGAACCAGACCTCCACCGCAGCGGTCGCACACCGGTGGTTCACCGGTCTCGTCGGTGGCGCGGAGGAAGAGCATGCGTCGGCAGTCCTGGCAGAACAACCAGCGGGGGAACCGCTGGTAAGGCAGGCCGGGCGTGTTGGTCGAGGGGTAGGACGGCACGCTGGGCGGTGAACGCAGTTCGCTGACGCCCAGCGCGAGCTCGAGGCGACGCATGCCCACGCGTTCGGTCCGGTCGTAGGGCCACTCGCTGATGTCGGCACCCATGAGTGACTCGCCAAGGATGTCCAGCACACTGCCCACACCGAACGGGGAGACGGTCTGGCTCAGCCGCATCATTCTCACGAGAGCACCTCGCCGATAGCCAGGACCCGCACCTGTCGGTCGACCGAACGCATTGAGTGCATGGTCTCCCACCCGTCCTTCCGCTCGCCGAAGTCGCGCAGCAGGGCGGGTGTGTCCTTGTCCGAAGACGCGTATCGGAGCTTCGTCCCGGATCGTTCGGCGCTGCGGGCGCGGTGCTCCCACTCCCCGGCGAGCCGGTGCAGGTCGGCGTCGGCGTCGGCGGCTTCGTCGGCATCGGCACGTGCGGCCCACTCGCGCAGCGTACGCAGTGCGGCGCCGACCAGCGGGTCGTCGACCGAGAAGTCGCCGGCGTCGTCGTTGCCGCGCAGCCCGCAACCGTGGCGAACCAGCAGGGTGAGCGCGGCGTGCAGCGACCGCCGCCGCGACGCTAGTGACCAAGGAGTGACGCTGGTGGGTTCGACGTAGCGGTACAGGGCCTCGTGGTAGGCGCGAAAGGTCTCGTAGTGGGACCGGTCACGGGGCTTCCCGGAGCGCAGCAACGTCACCACCAGCCCCGGCACGTCCGCGCGGCCAACCCGGCTGGTCGCCTGGATATACTCGGAGGTGGTCTTCGGCTGTCCGTTCATCAGCATCAGCCCCAGGCGGCTGACGTCGATGCCGACGCTGAGCATATTCGTGGTGGCGACTAGGTCGACGGCGTCGTCGTGTTCGACGCTACGTTCGAGGCGGGCGAGAATGACCGGCAGTTGACTGGCGGACACGTTGCTGGTCAGTTCGACGACCCCGTCGCGACGCAGGGCACGGACCTCGCCGGTGCGGCGGCGGGCCTGCAGCATGCTGTCGACGTCGTCGCGGGCAATGGTCACGGTTCGGCCGAGTTCGCGCAGGCTGTTGTGGTAGGCGACGACCGTCCAGTAGGCGTCCAGCGCGGGTCCGGTGAGCGCCAGCTCCTTGGGGGCTTGCAGCAGGGCGACCGTGGCGAGCACGGTCGCAAAGGCCTGTGTGTGTGCCTGCGGCATGACCCCCAGATACAGGCGGCCGGGCGCGTGGGGATCGGTGACGGCGAAGAAGCTGTCGTCCGCGCCGAGCCCGCTTGGCGGGAAGACGCGGACCGGCGAGCCGTAGAGGTTGCGGACCTGGTGCTCGGCGGCGCGGATGGTCGCGGTCGACGCGACGATCTTCGCGCGGACGCCTTCCCAGCCCAGCAGCGACTGGACCGCCGACTCGTAGAGCGCGACGGTCGTGCCCAACGGGCCGGACAGCAAGTGCAGTTCGTCCTGGATCACCAGGCCGGGCGGGTCGAAGGGCACGTTGTTCTGCCCGAAAAGCGATCCGGCGTCACGAACCCAGGGCAGCCGGGCGAGTTTGTCGACCGTGGCGACCAGCAGCGACGGCGGGTCGGCGAAGATCTGCTCGTCGACCACGCCGACCGGCAACAGGTCATGGAAGTCGCACTCGGCGTGCGGGCAGAACAGCTCGAAGCTGTGCGCAGTGGAGCGCACCCCGTAAGCCTCGATGTCGTCGCTGCGCCGGCGTGGCAGCAACGAGGTGCCGCACCACGGGCAGTCCTGGATCTGGAACGGGCTCTCCGGGTTTTGTGACCTGCGCAGTCGGGTGACCAGCTCGTGCGCGCTCTTGTAGCTGTTCGGGGTGGTCTCGCCGCCGACCCACAACCCGATCGTGAACGCCGGGGTCCCGGCCAGGCAAGGTTCGGAACCCCGTAGTCGTTCCAGGGCGCAGACCAGGGTCGCCGAACGTTGGAACTGCTGGGTGGTGAGCAGCCGCAGCGTATAGCGGGTCAGGACGGCGGTGCCGCCGCCCCGCAGACCTCGGGCTAGCCGTCGACGGATCATCTCGAACGCGGCCAACGCGAGGTAGGCCTCGGTCTTGCCGCCGCCGGTCGGGAACCAGAGCAGGTCGACCAGTTCCCGGTCGGGGTGGGTGGGGTCGCCGGTCGAGGCGAGGGTGAGGAGTTGGAACCCCAGCTGGAACGGTCGCCACCGTGGTGTTGCCACGCCGGTGGCTCGATCGGAGAGGGCCACTCCGCGTCGGCCGGGGTGCCGGCGCACGTGCGCCGTCTGCAACATCTGTTCGCGCATCGCTGCGTTGGCGAGCCGGAAGGCGACGCGGGCGGTTTCGTCCCGGCGGAGCAGTTCCACGCCGTCGATCATCCGCGTGGCGGCGGTGCGCATCCGCTCGATCAGCCGGGCACCGGCGCCGACATGCTCGGCGGGCAGTGTCGACAGTTCGGCCGCGCGGGCGGCAATCCACTGTTCGTAAACCGCGACGAACTCGAGCAGATCCCGGTGCAGGGTGTCCGGGTCGAGGTCGGGGTCGGCCAGTCGTGACAGCTCGAGGATCGCGAGGCCGAGGTCGTCGCGTGCCTTCACCGCAGGCACGACGGTGGCGGGCAACATCTGCGTCGACACCGCGCGGACTACGCCATCGGCCTCGACATGCCAGTCCACCGAGCAGCCGTGACCGGCGCCGTAGGCGCGGCGGTTGCGGTACAGCAGCCGCAGTTCCTGATCCTCCGGATCGTCGGTCAGGTCCCGGCTGCTCGGGTATGGCAGCACGGCACCGTGGCTGACGCGACAGTCGAGCTCGACCTGGAACAAACAGTCCTCGGTGGGTGGTGGTGACTCCGCGTCGTCGTGCACCGCGCGGTTCTCGATGGCGACAGTAACCAGCCACTTGTCGCCGGTGCGCCGCCAGACCGAGGACAGGCGTGCGCGGCCGCCGAACAGGTCGCGCACCGCGGTGCCGTCCGGGGGCGGGGCCAGCACCAGGTCCTCGGCCACCAGGGGTGTGCGTGACCAGTCCCTGATCGCCGGGTCGCGTGCGTAGCTGGCGGTGCGGACGGAGCAGGTCACCGTGTCTCCGTCGTGCAGGAACGACACCGCGGCCGAGGCGGGGTACCAGGTGTTGGCCAGTTCAACCTGCTCGTCGAGTTCGTCGTCGTGTCCTTCGTCGCCGAGGACGTCGCCGTCCAGTCGTTCCGAGGCTCGCCCGCGCGGGTAGAGGGTGCCGACCAGGTAGACGCGGTCGGGCCGGTCGGAGAGGGTCTCGTGCTCTCCGCTGGCGGGTCCGAGGTACTGGGCGCGCAGGTAGTCGACGACGTGGTCACGCACCGCGGTGCGGCCGGGCACGCTGTCGGTCATGAGGCTGATCCTGCCGGTCCTGTCCGGGGTGCTGCAGCGATCTGGTCCCACGCGGTCTGGCTCAGCGCGACCCACAGGCTGATCCGAGCGCGGGTCATCGCCACGTAGAGGCGGGCACGAGAAGCCGCCGTCCGGGTGTCCTCCACGTCGACGACGCACACGTGCGCGGCCTCGAGTCCTTTGATGTGGGCGGCAGTGACCAGTTGAGCGGCGCCGCCGGAACCAGGGCGATGCCGGACGTCTCGTCGTTGCACCAAGGTGCCCTTCCGGTAGGCGGAGGTGAGCGTGGCGGCGCTGTCGGTGACCTCGTCCCGTACCGTGACGACGGCGATCTCTTCGAGCGGCACCTCCTCGCTGCGCAGCTGCCGCAGGCGCGTGTCCAGCTCGTGGGCGACAGCCTGCTCGTCGGGGCAGAGCCGGTACTCGACCGGCGGTCCTTCGCCGGCGCGGGCGACGCCCAGGTCGGCGTCGGTGGTCAGCTGCGTCTGGGTGACGATCGTGGCGGTGTTGCGACAGTTGAACGGCAGGTGCACGACAGTCGCGTCCGCGGCGAGCGCCTCGAACACGGTCCGGTCGAAGTTCCCGTCGACGCTGGCCTGGTTGTTGGCGTCGCAAAAGACGCGCCAACGGCCGTGTTCCCACCCGCCGGTGATCAGTCCGTCGAGCTCGGTGTAGGTCTCGAGATCCATCAGGTCCTGCGCCTCGTCGACCACCAGCACGTCGACCGGGCAGAGGGGCGCGATCCGGTCGAACGCGACGCAATGCGCGCCGCTTCCGGCCAGCGCGTCTTCGATCAGCACCGCCAACACGGTGGAGCGGCAGGTCACCAGGACGCTGTCGCCGGCGGCGGCCGCGCGGCGCGCGGTCTCAACCGCGAGCAGCGTCTTGCCAGATCCGGCGCCGCCGGTGCACACGATGCGCGGGTTGCGTTCGGCGGCAAGCAGCAGTTCGTACTGCCGCTCCGCGAAGCGCACGAAGTCATCCTCGAGACGGTGCACGCGGGCGGTCAGCGACGGCACCCTGTCGAAGTCGGGGCGCAGCACCCGCATCAGCTCGCCGTAGGCGTGTCCGCGCGGAGCCGCGCGGTGCTTGTCCAGCCAGTATCGCCGCGCGGAGGCTAGCGTCCGGGTCAGCGCGGTCACCGACATGGCCTTGGGGCCGGCGTGGAGTTGCGGGTCCCACTCAAGATCCGGCCCCAGCTCCTGGTCCGGGGTGAGCACGAGGTAGCCGAAGGCGACGTCCAGGGCGGGCAGCCGGTCACTGAGTCGGTCGCGGAGGGAGAACATGGCGCTGCGGGCCTGTTCGAACGGTCCTTCCCGTTTGCTGTTGGCGTGTCCGTACCGGTCGGTGAACGTCCACACGCCGTCGTGGCGGGCAATGCGGCCCCCCTTGACCTCGATCACCAGCACGGCGTCGTCGTAGACGACGAGGAAGTCGATCTCCGACATGGCCTTGTACTCGTGGCGCGGCAGGTGGATCGAGTACAAGCAGCACGCCGGCTGGTGGCCCTCAATCTGGGCGAGCAGCTGGGCTACCCGGGCTTCGGCACGACTGTCGATGTTGCCGAGCTGGTCCAGCGGGGGGACGAGTTTCAGCGTCGGTCACCGCCCTGAGCGTCCCAGAGGTAGTCGAACTCCTTGTAGGCGAGTTTGTCACCGAACTGGTCGAACGTGTCGGCGACGTTGACAACCAGGCACTCGTCCTTGCCCCCGTTCTTGGGTCCGCGCAGTCCGCGGCCGACCATCTGGATGTAGGCGTTGGGGCTGAAGGTGGGGCGTGCGATGTACAGCGCCCGCACGGCCGGCGCGTCGAAACCTTGGGTGAGGACGTTGCAGTTGGTCAGCACGCGCAGGTCGCGGCGGCGAAACGCATCGATGTTGTGGCGCCGGTCGTAGATGCGGGTGGCGCCGCTGATCGAGGCCGCCGCAATGCCCCGCACTCGCAGCAGGGCTGCCAGCACCTGCGCGGACAGCACCGACGCGGTGAACACGAGCACCGGCCAGTCCGAGGGCAGTCCTTCGATGTCTTCGAGCAGGCGACGTGAGCGCTGCTCGTCGCGTCCGACACGTTCGAGAACCGCCTGCGGCAGCGCACCGAAGGTGGAGACTTGCCGGACTTCGTCGGCCGCCAGTTCGACCACCGCACCGTCGAGAACGCGGTGTTGGATCCGTGCGAGCATGCCACGGCGCTGCAGCTCTCCGTAGGGATCCTGACCGAGCACATCGAGCTGGCGGCGCCCGAACCGGTTCGCGAGGCGCCGGTTGGCTTCCTCCCCGGTGCCCTTGAACGGCGTCGCGGTCAGCCCGAGCAGTGGTCGCGCGGTCTCACGCCCGCCCAGTCCCAACCAGCGCAGCGTGGCATCGATGCCAGCCCCGGTTGCGGTGTGCGCCTCGTCGATGACCACGGCGCTGGCCGAACGCAGCCAGTCGTACTCGACACGGTCGCGGCACTTCTCCAGTTTCGCGTCGGTCGCGACGACGACGCTCGGCGCGTCGTCGCTGTCCGCGACCTCGTTGCTGCTCCAGAGCCGGCACAGCCGCAGCGGCCGATCACCGAACTCTCGCCAAACGAGACTCCAGGTCTGGACGGCCTGTTCGCACAGTTCCTCCGACTGGGCTATCCACAGCAGGGGACTGCCCAGTCCGTCCTGCATGAAGGCGCTGCTCAGTGCCTCCACGGTCACTCGTGTCTTGCCGGCGCCGGTCGGCAGGAACAACAGGGCGCGCTCGGGTGTCGCCGCAGGCGAGACGAGGTCGCGGATCTGCCGCGCCAACTCCTGTTGATAGTCGTGCAACTCGTCGAGCCGCGGCGGACCGAGCACGGTCATGTCGGAGTCGAGCGAACTTCCGCGCACGCCCGCGTACTCGCGCGGCAGTCCGAGAGCGCGGACGAAGGCGACGGCCGGGGCCGAGCCGGCCCAGCGGTCAGGGACGGGGTACCCGGCGGCTTCCAGCGCGTGCCGTAGTTCGGTCAGGGCACTGTAGCCGTGCACGTGCAGCAGGAGTTCGGCGACCTGGGCCGGGCCGGTGTCCTCTCCCAACTGTCGGACCGAGTCCAGCAGTCCGGAGGGCAGCGCGGACTCCAGCACGGCAGCCGGGAGCAGCGCCAGCAGTTTGTCAGGCACTGCGTTCACGGCTCGGCACTGCGCCATCTTCCGCTTGACCTGCGCATTCTGGGCGTCCTCCAGGACACGGGACAGCGAGGTGGCGGTCATTGGGAGGGCGAGGTCAGTCGTGACGCGTTCGAGCAGGTCCTCGTCGGTGAGGGTGTTGAGGTAGTAGATGGTGTTGGCGCTGCGCAGATAGTCGGTGGCCTCGGACTGGATGCCGTCGGGCCCAGTGACCTGCCGGGCCAGATCGGTGCACACGACCAGTTCGTAGCTGTCGAGCCGCCCCTCCGAGACTGGCCGCAGTCCGCGGAACCGGTCGAGGAGTACGACGGGTTCTCCCGGGGTCTCGGTCAGGATCTCGACGCGCAGCACCGCTGAGGCGGGCGTGCATTCCCACGCCTGGACCAGGCGGTCGGCGTCGGCGTTGGATCGGGCGGCCGCGTGTGGCAGTCCTCGAGCGGCGAGGGCGTGGACCTCATCCTCGGTCACCGCTACCAGCAGCTCGGTGCGGGCGGCGATTCCGGCCTCCGCACCGGCCGCGGGAAGCTGGGCCGGTGGGTCGCCGGCCGGGAGCGCCGCCGCCGCGCCGAGCAGCAGTTCGCCCAACCGCCAGGGGTCCGCCTGCGTCGCGGGCCGGGTGACGAATTCACGCCACACGTCGACGGGCATCTCGCCGAGCGAGGCGATGGTGCGCAGTTTGGACGCGGTAGCCTCGGTGGCGACCGGCAGCAACGGCGCGTACTCGGCCAGGTCGGGGTGCAGGCACGCGGCCGGACGGCGAGGCCCCCACGCGGTCGTCAACAGTCCGTAGCGTTGGGCGGCCCACAGGTGCGGCGCGGTCACCGCGCGTGCTTCCCCCAGGGGCTTTCGCCGGTTCACCAGGTGCCAGCGTTCGAAACCGTGCACCGCGAGCAGCGCGCTGGTCCACGTCTCGGCCGCCGCCGGGTCCCCGCCGTCGGTGAAGCGGCGCAGCACGTGCAGGGGGCCGACGGGGGTCCTTTCGCGGAACTCAAGCGCGGCGGCTGGCGGTCTGCCTCGCGGCGGTTGCTCGCGTAGGTAGGCGTCGCGTTGCAATCGCAGGTACTCCAGATAGGTCAGGTCCTGGGTCAACGCAACGGACTCGACCGGTCGTACGGACACGCCCAGCGCCTTGAGCAGGCCCAGGTGCAGCGCGTGGTGGTCGACGTCGACGGCGAGGGCGGGGTCGATGGGGTCGACGAGTCCGGGTACCACGGCGGTGCCGACGTCGTGCCACCTACCGTCGGCGCACTTGACCCGCAACGAGGCGCCTGAGGCGACGTGCTCGACCAGGATCGCTTCGGCGTCGCGGCTGACGACCTCGTCCACGAGCTCCCAGAAACTCTGCCACTGCGACGCCGACCACTGTCGGGCGGTCAGCGTGGCGAGTCGGGTGAGTTCCTCACGGGGGTCGACATCGCGGAAGCCGAGGGCCTGTAGCCGGTCTGCCACGTCGCCCCGGTCCAGCAGCGAGCGTCGCAGCAATCTGAGACCGGCCGTCGCGCTGAGGACGTCGCCGCGCAAAAACAGTTCGTGTGTGGCATTGAGCCGGTGTAGACCGCCGTCGCTGTCGGGCAGGATCCGGGCAGTGAGCAGCTGCTTGCGCGCAGTCTCGTTCTTGACGGTGAACACGATCTTGAGCGCGGCTTCGACCTTCTCGTTCGCGCCGTCGCCGGCGATCCGCTCGAGCCAGGCGGCCGGTGTGATCTCGCGGTCGGTGCTTTGTTCCTCGTCGGGACGCAGCAGCGTGCGCAGCCGTGCCCGGCGGTCCCTGCCGCGGTAGCAAGTCCAGTGCGGCGAGTCGGATGGCCGGCCGGGCGCGTCGTCCCACCGTCCGTACGCCTCGAGTTCCAGTTCGACGTCTGAGCGCAGGTAGTACAGCTCGTTGGTCCTGCGCAGCACACCGTCGGCGTCGGGAATGCACGCCGTTCGCCGCGCCTTGGTCGGGATCGTCTCGGCGAGGTACCTGTCCGATGTGTTCGGGGCCTCGCGGCCGCGGGCCGGCAGGTAGTCGAAGTGACGGGCCGGGTCGTTCGGCCCGGACACCCGGTTCAGATGCTCCACTACCAGGTCCGCGACCACGTCAAGCAGCTCGCGGTTGAACACGCCGTCGAGCAGCCCCGTCCTGTCGTCGTTGATCCGCCACGAAGCGTTGTGGAGGCCGCGGGTGGAGGTGGTGTCCTGAAGCGGGAAGTGCGCCCAGAACCGTCCCAGTGGGCCGGCGTCGTCGACCGGGACCGCGTAGGAGACCAACACCTCCTCCCGCCGCAAGGCCTCGCCGACCTCGGCGAGCGCGTCTTCACTAGGTCGATGAGTGCGGTCGAAGACCAGCCAGTCGGCGTCCGGCCGCTCACCGCCACTAAGCGTCGCCAGGTTGTCGGCCCCCACGCTGCACCGGTACTCGATGCATGTCGGCTCGGGGATGTCGACGTCGATCTGCAGTGTGTCCACGCTGCGGGCGAAGAGCAAGAACTCGCGGGGGAAGTCGAGCAGGTCCTTCGCCAGTGCGTCCGGCACGTTGGCCAGCGGCAGCCGCACGATGGTGGCCGCCCAGGTCGCTAGCTCGGCCAGGACCGGATCCTGGTCGAACTCGACCGCGGTGTCGACGGCAAACGGAGTGCGCAGCACCGGGGATGCGCTCGCGCCGGGAGCGAGACCGGACAGGGTCTCGCGCGCCTTGGCCGCGTCGAACCCGAAACTGACCGACCGGCTGAACACGGTCGGCCGCAACGACACACCGAGAACCGATTTGAACCCCAGGCCGAATCGACCGATTTCGCTGCCGCGTTTGTCGCTGAGGTAGGCGTGCGCGACCGCGTCGAGCCCGGCGCGGGTGAACGGTTCGCCTTCGTTGGCGCAGTACAGCGCCGCGTCGGTCAGCCGCAACTCCACGCGGCCGCGGGCACCTGAGCGGAGCAAGGCGTCCGCGGCGTTCTGAACAAGTTCGAGCACCTGTCGTTCCGCGTAGCCGCCTGTGCGGAAACTGTCCTCCTGCCTGCCGTGCTCGTCGACCAGCAACCGGTCAGCGCGGTACACCTCGAGAGCGTTGGCGCGAAGCTCGGCGACATGGGCGACCAGGTCCGGGTTCGGCTGCGACCAGTCCGGCAGGCTCGGCGGCATCAGCCGCCTCCGACGGCCTCGGCGACGCGTACTGCCCGACGCGTGGCCGCAGTGGTGATCACGTGCTCAGACTACCGACGATCTAGGCCATTTTTCGGGTCGCGGCGGTTCGGCGTCGACGGGTCCGAGGGCCCGGCTTCGGAATCCGGCTGGGCAGGTCGGGCACCATCGGCGTCGCCGTCGGAAAGGGCGGCGTGCACGACTCGCCGTACGGCGTCCGCCGGATCCTCGTGCTCCCAGATCCTCACCACCGTCCATCCCAACTCCTGCAGTCGTCGGTCAGTGTCGCGGTCACGAGCGACGTTGCCAGCGAGTTTGTCGGCCCACCAGGTGGCGTTCGCCTTCGGCCACGTGGCGTGCAGGGGACAGCCGTGCCAGTAGCAGCCGTCCACAAACACGGCGACCTTCCGTGCGGTGAACAGCAGGTCCGCCCGGCGGCGCACGCCGGGAATCGGCAGGAGCGCGTTGACGCGGTACCGCAGCCCGCGGCCGTGCACCAGCCGCCGGACGGCAAGCTCGGGAGCGGTGTCTCGTCGCCTTTGCAGCTGCATCCGTCGGGCCACATCGGGGTTGCTGGGTTCAGGCACGAGGCTGCATCCGATCGGCGAGCGAGGCTACCGGTAGACATCGCTCTCCCGGTGGTCGGACCGGTCGACGTCGTGCCTGAAAGCCATGCGACAGATTGTCCCCGGGCGGACCTGGCCGACGCGGCCGGTGATCGAGGGCGCACACTGAGCGGCTGCGGCTCAGTCCGCGATGTGCTGGGCCAGTTGGGCCGCGATCGCCTGCGCCAGGCCGACAGGAACGGCGTTGCCGATTTGCTTTGCGATCTGGATCTTGGTGCCGCACCAGAGGAAGTCCTCAGGGAAGTCCTGGAGGCGGGCTGCCTCGAGGTGAGTGATCGGTCGATTGACTCGTCCAGCCGTTGCTTCCGCCTCCCACTGCGGGTGCAGGTACTGGCCTTTCTCCGGCTTGAAGAACTCGGTGCGGATGGTCAACGACGGCGCGTCCCACCGCATCCGGCCCATCACGTCAGTGGTGCCGGTCGGCTTGTTGCGCCAGCAGTTGGGTAGCAACTCGTCGGGGAGGTCGAACCGGCCACCGCCCGGGGGCACGCTGTCGTAGCGCCGGAGGGAAAGTTCCCGCGGTTGACGACCGACGTGGATGTCCAGGCCCTTGAACACGCCCGGGAGCGTCCTGCCGAAGAACGTGGCGGTCGAGTGGGGCAGCTGCGTGGTGTCTGGTGTTTCAGGCAGACCGGCGATGCGGCTGCGGACGGTCTCCCACGGCTGCACCCCGGCATCGGGTGCGCGGGCGTGCGTCGGTGCGGGCAGCGGTATGCGGTGGCCCACCCGGGACCCGATCAGGATGCTGCGGGGACGGCGTTGCGCCACCCCGAAGTCTGCGGCGAGCAGCACCGCCCAGGACAGCTCGTACCCTTTGAGCGGTCCGTGGTCAGCAGCTGCGAGCAGCATCTGGAACTCGGCGCTGGAGGAGAAGCGGTCGACGTTCTCCACGACGAACGCCTTGGGCCGGACGTGGTCGACCACCCGCAGATACTGCCGCCAGAGGGTGTTCCTCGGGTCGTTGACGTCCTTGCTGCCTAGGTTAGAGAAGCCCTGACAGGGCGGCCCGCCAATGACTACGTCGGCGTCAGGTAACCGATCGGGGTTGACGCTGGCTATGTCGCCCCAGACGGTATGCGACTCGCCGAAGTTTGCCGCATACGTGGCTGCGGCGGCGAGATCCCATTCAACGGCCAGGACCGGCTCGAATCCTGCCCGGACGAAACCCGAGGTCATCCCGCCGCACCCTGCGAACAGGTCGATTACGGTCGGCCGCTTTGTCATAGCCGAATCGTAAGCTGAGGCACCGTCATATCGCCGACGCCTCACCGGCGCCGAGACCGACCCTCCTCGCTCACTCAGCGTCGCGTGGCCGCAGCATGGGCACGTTTACAAGTTGCCCGATCGCCGGACGAAGACGTTGCGGTGACCGGTGTACTCCATGAACCTCGAGACTCGCCGCTACACCAGGCGGGCGTCCCTCCCGGGGGGGACGGATCGGGGACGGATAGGGGACTCCCCCGTGGCTCACTGTGCCCGCGCTTGGCGACCCACGCGCGAACCAGCGGAGGAGGGACGAGATGGAGAAACTGTTGCTAACAGCCGAGGAGTCCGCCGAGCTACTCAGCATCGGCCGGAGCAAGGTCTACGAGCTCATGGCCGGCGGTGTCTTACCGTCGGTCAAGGTCGGCCGCTGCCGGCGAATCCCGCGGAAAGCGATCGACGACTTCGTGGAATCGCTGTCGGCCGGCGCCGTGTGAAACCGCCCAAGTCCACGGCAATCCAGGGCAGTCCGCAGGCTCAGGAGCGGCTCAGGGACGGCAGATCTTGCGGTCAAGCTGCGGTCAAGCGACCAAGGGCACGACCACCAAGATCGGTGATCATGCCCTTGACCTGCACTTATTCAGTAGCGGGGGCAGGATTTGAACC
>QHCA01000144.1:15388-19063 GCA_003244095.1 Pseudonocardiales bacterium
TACCGAGCTGCTCCACCCCGCGTCGGTGACTCCACTGTACGAAGCCGGGCGCGACGATGCAAACCGGTGGCTCGTGCCTCAGCCCTTCTGCGCGTTCTGGAATCGGGCGATCGCCTTCGCCAGGTCGGCCTGGGCCTGCCCGATGCCGGCGAAGTCGCCGTTCTTCTGGGCGGTGGACAAGTGGTCGAGCGCGGTCTGGATGTCCTTGACCGCCGCCGCAAGCTCGGCGGCGTTGGTGGTCGGCGGGCTGGCCGACCCACCCGGGGAGGGAGTTGGCGAGGGCGAAGGCGAGGCTCCGCTGCCCGACGACGTCACCAGCGCCGCAGCGCCTGGTCCGAACAGCTGGTTCAAGGCCTCCGCGAGCGTGCTCTGGTAGGCCACCTTGCCGCCGAAGGCCACGAGCACCTTGCGCAGCAGGGGTTGCGAGCCCTGTCCCTCACCCTGGACGTACAGCGGCTCCACATAGAGCAGACCACCCCCTACGGGCAAGGTCAGCAGGTTGCCGAAGCGCACCCGCGACCCGCCCTGGTCGAACAACGTGAGATCTCGGGCCACGTCGGCCGTCGAGGTGAAGTTGCGCTGCACCTGGTTGGGCCCGGGAATCACGGTGTTGCTCGGGATCTCCAGCACGGTGAACCGACCGTAGGTATCCGGATCACCCGAGACCGACACGACGGCGGCGAGGTTCTCCTTGTTGATCGGGTTGAGCGCGGTGATCAGCTCGAAGCTCGCCTTCGTGTCACCGGGTGACTGGGCGACGATGTAGTACGGCGGCTGGGGCCGCTGCGCCTCGCTTTTGGGAGTCGTCGGGTCGCCCGGCACGCTCCACGACGCGACGCCGGAGAAGAACGTCTGCGGGTCGTGCACGTGGTAGCGCGACAGCACCTCGCGCTGCACCTTGAACAGGTCCTCGGGATAGCGCAGGTGCGCCTGCAATTCCGCCGAGATCGCTGACTTAGGCTGGATCAGCTTGGGGAAGACCTTCCGCCACGTGCGCAGGACGGGGTCCTTCTCGTCCCACGCGTACAAGGTCACCGTGCCGTCGTAGGCGTCGACAGTCGCCTTGACCGAGTTGCGGATGTAGTTGACCTGGGCCTGCGGCTGGCTTGCCGTCCCCCGGTTGGTGAAGGTGTCGTTCGTCGCCTCACCGAGGGTGGTGGGCTGGGAGTTGGCATAGCCGTCGCTGGTCGTGTAGCCGTCGACGATCCACTGGATCCGCCCCCCGATCACTGCCGGGTACGGGTCACCGTCGACCTCGAGGAACGGCGCGATCTTCTCGATCCGCTTGCGCGGGTCGCGGACGTAGATGATGCGCGACTTGGAGGTGACCGCGCTGTTGAGCAGGACGTTGGGCTCGCGGAACTTCAAGGCGTAGGCAATCTTGCGCAGGGTGTTGCTGATCGGGACGCCGCCCTTGCCGGCGTAGGTGTTGTTGACCTGGTCCTGCCCGCCGCCGTTGCCCGGCCGGTCGAACTCCCGGTCGGGCCCGCTGGCCTTGCCCACGATGGAATAGCTCGGCAGCAGCTCGCCGTAGTAGGCGCGCGGCTGATCCACCGAGATCACCGTGCGACTGTCCTCACCGGTAGCCTTCTTGTCGGCCGCGGTGAGGGCACCGGAGACGAAGATCGGCCCGCCGTCGCCGTCGACCTGGTTGGCCGGCGCCGCGACGAAGCCGTTGCCGTGCGTGTAGACCAGATGCCGGTTGATCCAGTTGCCCTGGACCCCCTGCAGGTCGGCGTCGTTGAGCTCGCGTACGCCGACCACGAAGTCCTGGGTCTTGCCGTTGAAGGCGTACCGGTCGATGTCGAGCTTGCTGGCGAACCCGTAGACCGGCCGCACCTGCTGCTGCTGGGTGAACGTGTCGGCCAGGACGCTGGGGTCGAGCAACCGGGCGTTGGGCACCGTCCCGGTATCGGCCTTGACCTCCGCGGCGGTGACCACCTTCTTGGCGTCGTAAGGAGTGGTCTTGACCCCGGACAACCCGTAGGCGGCCAGCGTCGCCGAAATGTTGCGCTCGATGTAGGGGGCTTCCTTGGTGTTGGCGTTGGGCCGGGCCTGGAAGGTCTGGATGGCCGCCGGATAGGCCCCGCCGATGAGCAGGGCGCAGACGACCAGCAGTGCGAAGGCGATGATCGGCAGCGAGAAGTTGCGGACGACCGTGTTGGCCAGGAACGCGACCGCACAGATCAGCGCGATCAGCAACAGGATGGTCTTGGCCGGTAGGACCGCATGGACGTCGGTGTAGGACGGGCCGGCGACCTTGGCCGTACTGCGGTCGGAGAACACCAGGCCGAACCGGTCGAGGTAGTAGGCCCACGCCTTGAGCAGTACGAAGACGCCCAGCAGGACCGACAGGTGCGCGCGGGCGGCCGCCGTCATCCGCTCGCCGGCCGTCTGCGTCTGCAGCCGGATGGCGCCGAACAGGTAATGCATGATCAGCGAGCCGAGGATGGCCATGACCACGGCGGTGAACAGGAAGCCGAGGACATAGCGCTGGAAGGGGTAGGTGAACGCGTAGTAGGACAGGTCGCGGTGGAACTGCGGGTCCTTGACGTGGAACGGGACGCCGTTTCGCCACAGCAGCCACGTCTTCCAACCGCCCTGCGCGGACATGCCGGTGATCACACCGAACAGGCCGGCCACGCCCAGGATCAGCAGCCGCAGCCGCGGCTCGATCGCCATGCGGTAACGCTCGAGGTTCTGCTGCTCCAGCGACATCGGGCGGAACTGTGGCCGCAGCGCATGAGCGATGAACAGGTTGGCACCGACGATCACGGCCATGCCCGCGCCGAAGATCGTGAACATGATGATCCGGGTGCCCAGAACCGTGCTGAACACCTGCGAGTAGCGCACGTCGCGGAACCACAGCACGTCGGTGTAGAGCGAGACCAGGGCGCCGAAGCCGGACAGCAAAAGGGCCAGCAGGATGACGACGGGAATCAGCAGGCGGGTGCGGCGGGATATCTGGTACTGCGGGGGGCGCATTGCCACGCGATGTCACCTCGGGGTCGATCGGAGCCTGTAACCCAAACGTACCGGTCCGCCACAGGTTCCCGACGACGGTGGGAGCATGTCGGCCATGGTGTCGCCGCCGAGTGCCCTGGAAACGACGATCGTGGAGATCGAGCGGCACGTGGCGCAGTCGGGCTGGGACCGGCCGCCAGTGCTGTTCGCTCTGGTCGACACCGCCGAACTGGTCAGTCAGGAGCCCGCCCTCGCGAGCACCTGGGGACTGCCCGAGGACACTGCGCCGGGAAGCCTGACGCCGATCGAGCAGGAACCCCTCGACGAAGGCCCCCTCGACGAAGTGCTGGCCGGCATCACCTGGCCGGCCGAGGTGCTCGGCTGCGCCGTCGTGCACGAGGTCCTCGTACTCCCGCCGGAGGCCGAGGCCGAGCGACCCTCCGACGAGAACGCCACCGACTGGGCCGCCGGCCATCCCGATCGGCGCGAGGTACGCATGGCCGTCGCCGTCCTGCGCGACGGATCACGGGCCAGTGCGCTGCGGGTACGCGCGGCCGGCGCCGATCCCACCGCACTCGACGACGTCCTGGTCGGGCCGGACCTCGCACCCAACCTCGCCGACGCCCTGCTGGACACCCTCCGCTGACCGCCCGCCCATCGCCCATCGCCCATCGCCCATCGCCCTTGACAGCGTTATCCCGGATAGCGCTG
>QHCA01000145.1 GCA_003244095.1 Pseudonocardiales bacterium
AGCTGGCGCATGGACAGGTTGACCGCGACGGTCAGCGGCTCCGCCCGGCCGGCCTGCCATGCCACCGCGGCGCGACAGGCCTCGGCCAGGACCCAGGCACCGATCGGCACGATCAGGCCGCTCTGCTCGGCCACGTCGATGAAGTCGGCGGGCTGCAACAGGCCCCGGGTCGGGTGCTCCCAGCGCAGCAGGGCCTCCAGCCCGTCGATGCGCCCGGTCGCCAGGTCGAGGATCGGCTGGTAGAACACCCGCAGCTGGCCCTGTGCCAGGGCGGTGCGCAGCTGAACTTCGGTCGCCAGGCGGGCCACCGCCCGGGCATGCAACTCGTCGTCGAAGATCTCCGCGCGGTTCTTCCCGTGGTGCTTGGCGCGGTGCATCGCGATGTCGGCGTTGCGCAGCAACTCCTCGGCGGTGACCTCCCGCTTGCCGAGCGCGACACCGACGCTGGCCGTCACGCAGACGTCGGTCTCGGCGAGCCGGCACGGCAGGGCCAGGTCGACGGCGATGCGGCTGGCCAGGGCGCACGCCTGCGCCTCGCTCTGGCAGTCCTCGACGATGACCACGAACTCGTCACTGCCGAGCCGGGCCGCGGTGTCGGACTGGCGCAGGTGGCGGCGCAGCCGCTGGGCCAACTCGATCAGCAGGTCGTCGCCGGCCTCGTGGCCCAGGCTGTCGTTGACCACCTTGAAGTTGTCGACGTCGACGAACAGTACGGCGAGCACGGTGTCGGTACGCGACTCGCGGGCCACGGCCTGGCGTAGCCGGTCGACGAGGAGAAGCCGGTTGGGCAGGCCGGTCAGCGCGTCGTGCATGCCCTGGTGGGACAGGCGTTGCTCGGTCTGGTGCCGTGGCGTCACCTCCTCGAAGAAGGCGCACATCAGTTGGCCGGCCTCGTGCGGCTGTGGCGGCAGCAGCGTCGCCGACAGCAGCACCCACGCGGTCCGGCGGTTCTCGATCAGCAGCCGTGTTTCGATCTTGCTGCCTGCCGTGAGGGCGGGGCCGCCCGCAACCAGCCCGGCCATGCCTTGCAGCACCCGGTGCCGATCCTCCGGGTGGAGCAGGCGGGCCAGCTCCATCCCGGCTAGCCGTTCGGGCGCCCAGCCCAGCGCCTCGCCGAGGGCCTGGTTGGCCTCCTGCACGGTCAACTTCTTCCCCGGCCGGATCACCAGAATGGCCATCCCCACAGGGGCCCGCTCGAAGGCCAACCGGAACGACGGCGAGCCGGCCAGATCCCCGGGTGCCACGAAAGGTTCCGAGCCCTCGTCAGGGCGGCAATCGGCCGACGTCACGACGGAGTGCCACTGTTCCGAGGAGGAGTCGGTCGGGGAGTCGACCAGGCGCCGATCCTCGACCATGGCAACCGCCATCACAGTCCTGGGGCGGCATCTTATTCGGCCGCCGTTCGGACGAACTTACCCGATCAACAAGGGCACGTGCGGAGATTGTCCCAAGAAAGCCCCCGATGGGGCCGGGGCCCGCTTCAAATTGGCGGGCTCGGTGGACGCGATCCGGCGAGACGGCGGCATCGGGGACGCCCCCGGTTCGTTCCCGCTCCATGAAGAGGTCATTCACGAACGGACGTCAGTCCAGCACGCCAAGCCGGGCCGCGAGCGGGCGCAGCGTCGGCCGGGTGCGTGGTGTCTCCCGCCGAAGCATCTCGCGGATCGACGCCCGGGCGACCGGTGAATACTGGACCTGCTCGGGCGACTCCGCCTCAGCAGCCAGGAGCGCGGCCAGAGCCGGATCGTCCTCTCGGAGCCGGGTGTGTGATTGCGCCAAGTCGAGGCGGTGAGAGACACGCCGCTCCACAGACGGAGCGAGCGTGACCCGTAGACCAGTGGCGCCGCGCACCGCGGTTCGGGAGTGACCAAGCTCGACGGCGTGGGACACGCGATGAATCGCCACGTTGGTGGGGCCGAACGCCATCCACCAGTCGTTCCGATCCCCGCCGAGCCGGGCGGCAGCCTGGGCGGCGGTCCGGAGCATCCGTCGTGCCCGGGGGCGGTCATCGCTGCGGACGGCCGCCACCATGCCGATCAGGTGCAGCGCGCCCCACGAGGAGACGAGATCGGGCGGCGCCGTATCGGTGGCGACCTCGGCGGCCAAGATGCCGAGCGCATCATCCACTACTGCGGCAGCCGGTTCGGCATCGCCGCGCGTGGACAGCGCCTGGGCCATGTTCCACGCCGCCGCCCCGAGCAGCCCTGGATCTGAGCCGCGCTGGGCAACTGTCAGCGACCGCTCCCCGCACACCAGCGCCAGGTCGTGCTCGCCGACCCACTTCGCCCACGCCCTCGCCAGCAGGTACGCCGCGCCCGCAGTACGGACGGCGCGGGCATGCATCCGCTCGTCGGTGAAGGCCCGGATCGCCGCCTCCGCATCAAGCAGCAAGTCCGGTAGCACTGCCCCTGTCTCGGCGTAACGCCACGGCGATGCGGCCTGCGCTGCCGCCCACGCCCGGTTGACGCGTTCGGTGAGCTGGCCCAGGTTCGGCGGCAGCTCTCGACCGGCCAATGCCGGATGCCGTGCCAGAGCTGTCCGCAGCGGTCCCACTGCTTCATGGTGCGGCTCGCCGCCCGGCGACAGCGCATACGGCTGCCCAGTGAGGTGCCGCAGGTCATCGACCCCGAGCGCTTGAGCGATGTTGACAAGCTGACTGAACCTGGCGACCGCACGTGCACCTGTTTCCCACTTGCGCCACAGGCTGACGCTCACCCCAGCCAGCCCAGCGGCCTCCTCCTGGGTCAACCCGTTGCGGTTGCGCCACAGCGCGATCCGCTCGCCAATGGACAGGTCAACGGGTGTCAGCCCATTCGGCACGTGATCAACTCCTCGGTCGGGTCGAGATGGTCAGGGGCGGCGACGCGAGCGGTGCGCCGTACTCCAACGGTAGCCCGACGCTAAACGGTCACGTCCTCGCTCTGCCCGAAAAATGCGACGACGCGCTCCCAGCCGGCCATTTCGGTAGCACGTAGCGTGTCAGTCGGGTCGCGTAGCGATACTTACGGTCCCACCATGGACAACCGACCGCACGATCGGTCCGATCTCTTCGAGAAGCTGGCCAACCTGGAAGGCCGGCCCACCGGTGACTTCCCGCACGGCGACTGTCGGCAGCCGCGGGCCGGTGACGGCACCCTGCCCACCCGGCACATCACGCGGGCCATCCGCTCCTCGGCTCGGCTGCTCGCGTTCGACCTGCTCAACGCGGCATGCGGCATCGCCGAGCGGAGGCTGTTCGCCCTGGTCGACTCGACCGCCAGCCTGCTGGCGCACGGCGGCAGCGAGGAGACCGCACGCCTCGCACTGGAAAGTGTCGTCGGGCCCCCGGTGGCGCGAGCCGCTGTCCACGCCCTCCTCGGCGACGGGTGACCCCGATGACCTGGCAGCAGGCATCGCAGCGGCTGCACCAACAAGTCCTGGACGGCGTCCCGGATTCGCTGACCCGCGCGCTCACGCGGCTGCACCAGCCCAGCTGCGAAGACGGGACCACCCCGATCTGCCTTGGCTGCGACCGGGACCTGCCCGGCGGTTCCGGAGCAGTATGGCCCTGCCGCACCTACACCCTCATCGCCCGGAAGGTGCTTCACGTCTCAGACGTGGAGGCGGTCCTGACCGGGCTACGTCCCAAGCGCCCGCCCACCGGGGCGAACGCGCAGAACCAAGCGGCCGACTGCCGATATTCTCCCGGTGCGTCAGCCGGCTAGACATTTCTCGGCCGACGAAGTGCAGCATCGCCCACGTGTCGAGCTCCAGGCTGCCGCTGAGGTTCGAGCGGGGACGAATCCTTCCGCTAGGCAAGCGCCTCTTATGTGTGTCAGGCGTGCCATTCACCGAATCCGGAGGTCTCGATGGAAGTAACGATCTTGATTGCGGTCGGAGCTGTTCTCATCGGTACTTGCAGCGTCCACTTGCTACGTCGCCGGGCGCGCGGGCGTCGCTGAAGTGTCATGGCCAGAAGAGCACTTGATTGTCGCCGCGCAGCGCGGCGATGTCGCCTCGATCGCGACGTTGCTGACGGCGTCCCACCCGCACGTCCAGCGTTTCGCGTACTCGTTGTGTTCAACACCCGAGGACGCGGAGGACGCCGCGCAAGAAGCGATGATCATTCTCTACCGCAAGGTCGGAACGCTTCGGGCCTCCGGCGCACTGGCGTCCTGGATGTTTCGGATCGTGCGCAACGAGTGCGTTCGCCGGTCACGGCTGATGCTGCGCAAGGTCGACCTGGCCGGAGAAATCGCGGCACCCTCGTTCGAAGACGATGTGCTGCGGCGCTTGGAAGCTGAGGAAGTTGCAGCGGCAATCGCAACTCTGCCGACCGATCAGCGGCACGTTCTCATCATGCGCGACGTGCAGGGTTACTCCGGGCGGGCCGTCGCGGCTGCACTCGGACTGAGCACCGCCGCGATGAAGTCGCGCCTGCATCGGGCGCGCGCCACAGTGCGGCAATCGCTGCTCGACGCGAATCCGCCCGACTCGAGGAGACACCCATGACCGGTGACCAGGATTTTGCTAGCACCACATTGACGCGCCACGTGGCTCGAGGCGTTCTCGGTTTCGGTGCACTCGCCGGCGCTGTAGGACTCATTCCGGTGATCGGACCCGTAAGTCTGGTCCTCGCCCCGGTGGCTCTCGTTGCCCTGCGCGGGTGCCCGACCTGCTGGATGGTTGGGTTGATTCAGACGATTTCGTTGGGAAAGCTGCAACGCTCCTGCCAGGACGGTCACTGCGAGCTGACTGTTGCGGGCGCCGAGCCGTCGCGCCATAGCCATAACCAGACCCGATCTGGACCTGCCGGCGTTTAGAGAACACTCCTGGGCGGGGCAGTGCCCACCAGACCGCAAGGTCGATGCACCGCCGATGGCGGTACGGGCCAGCGACGTGTCGGCCAGCCGCGACAGGGCGAAGGCGAGGTCGGGGTTGCGGGCGGGGCCGGCCCCGGCATCCGCGACGGCGGGCCGGCGCCGCTGTATGGCCCGACACAAGTCAGCTCTCGTGGCGTCTTGGCCTGAGCATGCTGAGCTTGGCAGCGAGAGTCGGCGAAGCGGGGCGCTCGACGGTGTGCCAGCCGTAGCCGGACACCTCCTCGACTTGCAGGGTGATCGAGGTATCTCTGTCGAGGGTGAAGGCGTATCGGATGTCGTAGTGCCAGTGGTCGGCTTCGTTCTTGGCCGGGTTGGCGGGAATCGCGTGGATGTCGATGTCCAGCGGGCGGTTCCCGTCGAGTGGGGTGAGGTCACCGGGTTTGATGCCCGTCTCTTCCTCGATCTCGCGATACGCGGCCTGAGCGAGTGAGCTGTCCCGGCTCTCGATGTGCCCGCCCGGTTGTAGCCAGCGGCCCAGGGCGTTGTGCCGGATGTGGAGCACCTCTCCCGCGCTGTTCAGCACGATGGCGCTGCACGTGACGTGCCCGGTGAACTCCGTACGCGACGTGATGTCGCCGCCCGCGCCGAGCGCGCCGATCAGCCGGCTGAGGCGGTCGCGCTCCAGCGGGTAGCGATGGAGATACTCGCTGACCGTGGCGGCGATCTCTGTGCGTTCGATCGGCATGTCGGTCTCGCTTTGCTGGTTGGTGCCGCTCACGGGGCCTGTCCGAAGCGGTCGAGCCAGGTTCGCGCGATGGCTCGTCGCTCATGATCGGGCACCTCGTGGAAGCCGGGCTCGGTGGGCTGGGCGAGTCTGGCGACGGCGGCGAGGATCTCAGCTTGAACGAGGAAGATGAATGGCCCGACCGACGCCCCGTGAAGGAAGTTGACGGCATTGCCGTCGTTCATGACGTAGAAGCTGTGCTCGCCCCTCGAATACTTCGTGACGTGCGTGCCGGCCGGTGAGCGGTGGTAGACGTCATGAACAGCGTCGAGTTCCAGCTCGTCCTCGGATGAGGTCACCGACACGATGTGTGCTCCCTCGCGTAGGCAGGCGAAGTCGTCGGCGCGCAGCGCCAGGTTGCCGGTTGCGCACATGACCACGCCGGCGCCTGCAAGCGCACCGGGCAGGTTTGCGCTCACCTGAAAACCCTCCGATAGGGCGCGGGTCATACGCACGGGATCGGCATCGTAGATGACGACTCGAATGCCCTTGGCGTGCAGCGTTCGGGCGATGCTGCTGCCCAGCTTGCCAAAGCCGATCACGCACGCTTGCCGACCATGCAGGATGTCCCCTCTGGATCGCATGATCGCCTCAGCGCTGAACACGATCGATTGGCCCACCAAGTAGTCCTCGGGCTGTTTGAGCGGGGATCGCGCTACGCTGAAGACTGGGCACGGTAGTTTGCCGAGCCTTTCGTAGCGGCGATGCCCATTCTCGGTGTCCTCGACAACGCCGACGACCTGGCCCGAGAAGCGTTCACACAACGCGGCCAGGATCGGCGCGAAGTAGCCGCCCACGTCCAGCAAGACCAGGGGCTGACCGGCTGCTCGACGCTCCAGAAACCCCAGCGCCCAGTCCGGGTTGGAGAATTGCGCTCGGGACAGCTGGTCAACGACGAACGATTCAGCAACCCGTAGAAGCACCTCTCGGTCGATGCTGTTTGGCTTCGGTAGCACTGCTTGATCCCAACCGGTGTAAGCAATTGATCTTGGTGTAGATCGTCGGTGACACCCGTCGATGAGGAGCACCGAGTG
>QHCA01000146.1 GCA_003244095.1 Pseudonocardiales bacterium
ATGTTCGGCGAGTCGTCGATGAACAGCGGTGCGCCGGCGACCTCGCCCATCCGCCGGGCCATGCGCGCCCAGTCGTCGTCGCTCATCGTGCCCGACCGCATGTGGTGCAGCGGCACCTTGGCCTCGGCTGAGAGCAGCCGCATGGTGATCTCGGACTTGCTCATCTCCAGGGAGAAGATGCACGAGGCCATCCCGTGCTTGATCGAGCACGAGCGGGCGAAGTCCAGCCCGAGGGTGGAGTTGTGCGTCGGGATCATGCTGCGCCCGGCGAGGTAGAGGTGGTCGGCGCTGTCGACCTCCACGCAGCGGACCGCCGTCGAGGGCACCGGCCGCACGTCGACGATCGAGCGTTGCCGGGCGCGCCCCGATCCGGTTGTACGCTGCTTGTGCGCCAGCCGCTTGCCCTCCAGCCGGAAGACCTCGTCGTCGGTGGAGAAGGTGATCGTGTAGCGGTTCGACGAGCCTCGGCCACTGCGCCGCAGCGACAGCCGGCTGCGGTAGCCGAGGCTGTGCACCAGCTCGCGCACGCCCTCGGCCAGCGAACGGCTGGTGGCCGCGAACTGCACCGAGCCGCCGTGCGTCACCGTACCCAGCGTGTCGAGCAGACCCGCCAGCAACAGCCGACGCTGATCCTGCGAGGCGCGCAGGTAGGCCGCGGGCACGTGCTTGTTGGCCAGCACGTCGAGGTCACGCAGCGCCGGCAGGACGGGCTGGCCGTCGGGCAGCACCAGACCATAGGACGACCGGCCGACACCCGGCACCAGGTCGACACCCTGGCTCTCCAGGTGCATCACGATCTCGGGGTCGACGGTGCCGATCCGGGCCCCGCACGAATGCCCGGCGCCGAGCCAGGCGCCGAGCACATAGGGCTGAAGCGGCAGGACGGCCTCCGGCAGCTCCAGTGGGCGGGTGAGGGTGATGCCGTGGGTGGCGCGGCCGAGGGTAGCCGCGATCTGCCGGGTGGTCAGGACCGCCGGGGGCGGGGTCGCCACCGGGGCGCCGACCGTGCTCAGCCGGTGCGATCGGCGGTGCCGCCGCGACGTGGTCAGCCACTGGTGCTGCGCGTCGGCGACGATCACCTCGCCGTCGGAGAACGTCAGCGCGAAGCACGGCCGCTCGTCCATCACCTCGGTCGCGGCCACGACCCGGGTCGGCCGCCCGTCGGCGCCGATCAGGTGGTCGCCGACCGCCACCTTGCCCATCGTCGTCCAGCCGGTCGGCGTCGGCAGCGGCGTGTCGAGCGCCAGCGCCTTGCCGACACCCGGCCGGGCGGCCACGACGATCAGCTGGCCGGGATGCAGGCCGTTGAGCAGGGCATCGAGGTCGACGAACCCGGTCGGCACGCCGATCATGCCGCCGCCGCGGTTGCCGATCGACTCGATCTCGTCGAGGGTGCCCTGCAGCAGCTGCTCGAGGATCACGTAGTCCTCGCTGGTCCGGCGCTCGGTGACGTCGTAGACCGCCTGCTGCGCCCGGTCGACCACCTCGTCGACGTCGAGCCCGGTGCCGCTCGCGCTGCCGTAGCCCAGCTGCACGATGCGGGTGCCCGCCTCGACCAGCCGCCGCAGGATCGCCTGCTCGGCCACGATGCGCGCGTAGTAGCCCGCGTTGGCCGCGGTCGGCACGCTGGAGATGAGCGTGTGCAGGTACGGTGCGCCGCCCGCCCGGGTGATCTCACCGCGCTTGACCAGGTCCGCGGCGACCGTGACGGGGTCGGCCGGCTCGCCGCGCCCGTACAGGTCCAGCACGACGTCATAGACCAGCTGGTGGGCCGGCCGGTAGAAGTCGGTCGAGCGCAGCACCTCGACGACGTCGGCGATGGCGTCCTTGCTCAGCAGCATCCCGCCGAGGACCGACTGCTCGGCGGCCAGGTCCTGCGGTGGCTGCCGCTCGAACTCTGGTGCGGCCTTGAGCGGGCGGATCTCGTCGCTGACCGCCACCGTGACCCCCTCGCCGTCCCTCCGGGCACTCCCCGACTTGTGTGCCACGGGGGTACGACAATTTCCGCCGCCACCGGACGGCTCCGGCCACGCTAGGTGGTCAGGGCGGCGAGCCACAACGTCGCCTGTGGGGCGTTGTGTGCATAGCCTGTGCACGCGGACGGGGGGCTCTGTGCACAGGCTGTGCATAAATCTGTGCACACTCCGTAGTGGAGTCCACGACACGCCCGCTGACCAGCGGATTCACTGTGCACTCGATGTGCACGAAGCTCGGATCGAGGGGATATTCCGGGGCAGAAACTGACACTACGCCTTGGATCAGTTACGCAAAGTAGCCACCCGACTGGGAGGTCGGTATGACTTGTCCACCGTTCCGGGCGCTCGGCGCCCCACTTCTGGGAGTCAAGAAGTAACGCAGAGTAGCGAGCGCTCCGGTTATGGCTGAGAACCACGTCGTCGGGCAGGTGCCGGAGTACGCCGGGTGCTGTCCCGACCTCAGGGCGCCCAGACGTCCCGGAACCTGCGGGGTTCGGGGGCGGATGACCCGGCGCCTTCCCGCGAACTGTGCGGCGGGCGGCGGGTGGCTGCGCCGGGGATCAGGTGGGGACGACGTCCACGGTGACCGTGGCGGTGACCTCTGGGTGCACCTTGACGGTGACGGCATGGCTGCCCGTGGTCTTGATGTGACCCGGCAGCTCGATACGCCGCCGGTCGAGCTCGGGCCCACCGGCCTGGCGCACCGCTCCGACCACGTCGGCGGCCGTGACGGAGCCGAAGAGCCGGCCGCCCGCCCCTGCCCGGGTGGCCAGCGTGACGGTGAGGCCCTCGAGCTGGCCCTTGATCGCCTGCGCCTCGCCGAGGTCGTGCACGTCGCGCTTGTCGCGGGCCCGCTTGATGGTCGCGACCTGCTTCTCGCCGCCGCGGGTCCAGGGCATCGCCAGGCGGCCGGGCAGCAGGTAGTTGCGGCCGTAGCCGT
>QHCA01000147.1:0-601 GCA_003244095.1 Pseudonocardiales bacterium
CGCTCCTGCTCGAACTCGCCCGGGCCGGCCCGAGAATCCAGGCGCAGCTCAGCGAGGCGCTCGGCTGCGAGCCGCCCAGCGTCACGCTCATGACCGGCAAGCTCGAAGCCTCCGGCCACATCCGCCGCAAACCCGACCCCTCAGACAAGCGCGCCAGCATCGTCGAACTCACCCACAGCGGCAAGGTGCTTGTCGACCAGGTCAAGCAGCTGTGGTGCGCCCTGGCGGAGGAGACCGTGACCGGCCTGCCCGCTGAAACAGTGGCAGAACTACCCGGCATCCTCACGACCTTGACCGGCAACGTCGACACCAGACGCCCCCGCGACCCACCCGGCCGCCGACACGGTCTCGTCGCGGAATCGCGACGGGCCGGGCACGTCGATCAGGGCATGGCGTTGACTGCTGACTACGAACCGAGTGGGTCAGGGTGGGTCCGCGAGCACGTCGAGCAGATCGTGCGCACCGGCACGACCGACGGCGTGACGATCAGTGGCCTGCCCACCGTGCTGATGACCTACCGGGGCGCCAAGACGGGCAAGGTTCGCAAGACGCCGTTGATGCGTGTCGAGCACGAGGGGCGCTACGCGGCTGTCGCGTCCAA
>QHCA01000147.1:625-8581 GCA_003244095.1 Pseudonocardiales bacterium
CCAACCCGCAGTGGTACGCCAGCGTGGTCGCCGACCCGCTCATCGAGCTTCAAGACGGCGCGACGACCCGGGCGTACCGGGCGCGCGAGGTGTTCGGAAACGAGAAGGCCCTCTGGTGGCGCCGGGCGGTGGACGGGTACCCGGACTATGCCGACTACCAGCGCAAGACCGACCGCCAGATCCCGGTCTTCGTGCTCGAACCGGTCAGCTAGCGCCACTCCTCGCGAAGATGTTCCTCACGCCCCACCAAGGTCCTACTGATCCATATGTGCGGCCGTCGGCTGGTAGGCACTCGCGCCGATCGACGGCTAGGCGCGCGCCCGAGACGTGCGACTACAGCGGCGTGGTCGGACGCTCGCGCGCCGACCGCGGCTGACGTCCATGCGACGCAATCCCAACGGCGCTGGGTGCCATTGATCTAAGCCGATGCCTCCGGCAGCACCTTCGGCCCACACCCGACACAGCCATGCGCCAGAGGTGCTCGTACTGGCCGATGTCGCCGACCAGCCCGTAGCCGTCTGCGGCCAGCCGGTCGACAGCCGCGTGGAGGTCGTCAACCTCGAAGGCCACGTTGCGCAGCCCCAGCACGTTGGCCATCGCGGCCGGTGACCCCGGGTCGTGGTCGGCCCGGACGAAGCTCGACAGTTCCAGCCGGGTTCCTCCGTCGGGCGGCCGCAGCATGACGATCTCGGTGCGGAAGTCAGGGATGCCGATGACAGTGTCCAGAAATTCGCCCTCCACGAACATCCGCGTGCCCTCGACCTCGAGACCGAGCCCGACGAAGAACGCCGTCACCGTGTCGAGGTCCGCGACGGTGGTGCCGACATGGTCGAAACGTCTCACAGGTGACATGGGATCCATTTTCCGGCGTTCAGGGCCGTCCCGTCACCGCGCAGGTGCCCGGATGGGATCCCTCACCGCACCGCTAGTCTTCGGTGGATTCTGGGAGGACTGCAGTGACCCGCCAACACCCGGCCGCTGCGATGTACGGTCGGGCAGTGGACGCCACGACCACGACACATGGCGTACTCGCCGGCGTGTCCGAGAGTCGAGCGGTCCGGGTCGGCGTGCTGGGGCCGATCGAGGTCATGACCGAGCTCGGTGTCGTGGGTTTGACCGGCCGGCAGGCGTCCCTCGTCGCGGTGTTGGCGACCCGACCGGGACAGGTTGTTTCCGCGACTAGGCTGGCGGACTCGCTGTGGGAGTCGGCCGTGCCTCAGGATCCGGCCAACGCGGTGCAGACGTTGGTGTCCCGGGTTCGGGCGATCGGCGGCCGCAATCTGATCGAGACGTTGCCGAACGGGTATCGGTTGGCCGTCGCGGCCGAACAGATCGACGCTGGCGCCTTCCAGTTGCTCGTGCAGCGCTCGTACAGCGCGGCACCGGAGTCGGCGGTGGACTTGCTTGCCGCGGCCGAGCGTTTGTGGCGTGGCCCGGCCTTCGCCGACCAGGTACAGATTGTGGATGTACAGGCCGAAATCGCGCGGCTGGACGAGATGCGGGTCGTCGCGCGCGAAGGGCGCTGCCGCGCTTTACTCGACCTCGACAGGTGCGATGACGCGATCAGCGAGCTGGAAGGACTCGCCGCCGGGCATCCCCGCCGTGACACCGTGGTCGCGTACCTCGTCGAGGGGCTTGCGCGGACCGGACGGACGGCAGAGGCGTTGCGCCGGTTCTCCGACTACCGTGCTGCACTCGCAAGGATGACTGGGCTGGATCCGTCGCCCGAGCTGATCGCGCTGCAGAATGCCGTGCTGGCCGGCGATCTCGCCCCGATGCCTGGCGGGGCTTCAGCTGCCGAGCCAACGTCGTTCGTGTTCCACTATGGCCGATTCGAGCGTGCCGCCGGTGAGACCGTCAGCTACGGGGTGATGGGTTCGGGGCCGCCGCTGGTGTTCACGCCCGGATGGGTCTCGCGCCTCGACGAGCTTGCGAACGGGGTCGACCCGCGCGGCCGGGTGCTCGCGTTACTGGCGCGCTCGATGCGCGTGATCGCCTATGACCGGTACGGCACGGGCCGATCCAAGGGTGCGCTCCGCGATTTCTCGCTCGAGCGCAGCGTCGCGGAGTTGCGGATGCTGCTCGATGAGATCGGTGAGGCGCACGTCGTGCTCTTCGCATCGAGCGGGTCCGGTCCGGTCGCGCTCGCCGCCGCCGCGCAGGACCGGCGTATCGCGAAACTGGTCGTGTTGTGCGGGCTCGCTTACGGCCCGGCGATCTTTCACAATCCCGGCGTCGTGGCGGCGATGCTGGACATGGTCCGATCGAGTTGGGGCATGGGCTCGCGTGTGCTGGCCAACCTGCTGATGCCCGACCGGCCGGACGAGGAGGCATTCGCCGCTTTTCAGCGGAAGGTCGCGACCGGCGAGGTCGCCGCCGGGTTGCTCCGCCAGATGTATGACGCCGACGTCAGCGACGTACTGCCGTCGATCCGCCAGCCGACGCTGGTCATGCACTATGCCGACGACCCGGCCGTGCCGATCGAGGGCGGACGGCAGATCGTCGCGGGCATCCCGCACGCACAGTTCGTCACGCTCGACGGCGCGTATCACCTGCCGCCGGCACGGGATTCCCGCCGCATCGCCGAGGCGATCGCCGCGTTCAGCCTTGCGTCGGACGCTGCACCCGTAGTCGACGACAGCGGTCTGACAGTGCCGCCCGGCACGCTGGGGGCATGACAACAGAGGTTTACACCACGAACCGGCTGCGCGGCCCGGTCAACGCCGCGTTCTTCCAGCTGATCGGTGGCGGGCTGGACCGGTTCCTGCACGCACGCAAGCAACGGGTCTTCGCCGACGTGCCCGACACCGTCGTAGAACTCGGCTCCGGCGTCGGGGCCAACCTGCGCTACCTGCGCCCCGGCAGCACGCTGATCGCGGTCGAGCCGAACCGCGCGATGCACGCGCGGCTGCGGACCGCCGCGCAGCGACGCGGCGTGCGGCTCGAGGTGCGTGCCGTCGCCGGCGAGCGGATCGATCTGCCGGACGCGTCGGCCGACTTCGTGCTGAGCAGCTTGGTGCTGTGCACCGTCTCCGACCCCGCCCGCGTGCTCGCCGAGGTTCGGCGCATCCTGCGGCCCGGCGGCCGCTACGCGTTCACCGAACACGTGTTGGCATCGGACAGTCGCGCGCTGCGCAACGTTCAGCGAATGGTGCGACGGCCCTGGGCATGGTGCTTCGAGGGCTGCTCGTGCGAGCGCGACCTCGCCACCACGATCGAGAACGCCGGCTTCGCCCACGTCGACATCGAGACCTACCGGATCCGGTCACCCTTCCTACCAATCAATTCTCAGATCGCCGGAATCGCGACCGCCTGACGCTTGCGAGGACGCTGTGTGACACACAGCGGCACAGCGTCGTATGCGTCCAAGACGACTCAACTGCTGTTGCCCACAACGACCATGCACGTGTCGGCCACGCCGCGGTCGCGGGCGCAGCGCAGGACACCCCTGGAAACGAATTGAGCCCCACGAGTGCTCGCTGCGTACCCAGCCATCCACACCTAGCCAAGACCGCCGAGCAGATCCTCGACTCCCTCGGACGACTTCTAAAACGAACTACCGGCGCGGGACACTAGTGGTCTGTCTGCGTTTTGATCTGGCGCAAGGTGTCGCGTCCGTGTTGGACCTTGGTGATGATGTCCTCGGCGGTGGCTTTCCAGGTGCACGGTTTCGGGTCGGTGTTCCAGTGTTCGACCCAGGTGGTGATGGCCGCAGTGAGGTCGGCGACGCTGGTGAATGTGCCGCGGCGTAGGCGTTGATCGGTGAGTTCTTTGAACCAGCGTTCGATGAGGTTGAGCCAGGAGCTCGATGTCGGGGTGTAGTGCAGGTGCCAGCGGCGACGGTCGCGGTGAGCCGGCCATTTGGTGATCTCGGGGGTGGAGTGGGCGGACAGGTTGTCCAGGACGACGTGGACGGACAGGCCGCGGGGCACGGTGGCGTCGATCTGTTTGAAGAACCGCAATACGTCGGTGCCGGCGTGGCCTTTGCGCAGGTCGGTGAGCACTTCGCCGGTGGCCGGGTTCATGGCCGCGAACAGATCGATGGTGCCGTTGCGTTTGTAGTCGTGAGTCATCGTGCCGGCCCGGCCACGTTTCATCGGCAGCGAGGGCTGGGTGCGGTCCAGGGCCTGGCACTGGGTCTTCTCATCGACGCTGAACACCACCGCCCGCGACGGCGGGGCTGAGGTGGAGCCCGACGACGTCGACGAGCTTCTCCTCGAACCGCGGATCGGTGCTGATCTTGAAGGTGTCGACCTTCCACGGCTTGAGCCCGTGATCGGACCAGATCCGCGCCACCGCGTCCTTCCCGATCCCGACCCGGGTCGCCATCGAACGGGTACTCCAGTGCGTCGTGCCGTCCGCGGGGCGTTCCTGATGGGTCAGCCGCACGACCTCTTCGACCGTGCCTGCCGGGATCGAGGGCTTACGCCCGCGGCCTTTGGCGATCACCCCGACACCGTCGACACCCTTGTCGGCGAAACGTCTGCGCCACCGCCGCACCGTGTCCGAATCGACCTCGCAACGACGGGCGATCTGTTGATTCGCGACCCCATCCGCGGCCAACAACAAGCCCTTGGCCTGCATCACCGCGCGGTGCGGTAACGACGTCGACCTCGCCATCCGCGCCAACGCACCGAGCTGATCAGCACTCACCGGCATCGCCGCGGCAGTCTCGAAAGGCATGAACCATATTACCGCACTACATCACAGACAGACCACTAGCCGCAACCACGCACAACTACCCCCGAACCTGTGCGCTTTGCAGAAACGGCTCCATGTAGTGCTCGTGCGGGGGCAGCAGACCGACAATCCGCGAGGCGAGGGTGCTCGTGCCGCCGAAGTAGGCGAACGGTGGTTGGACAGCGGCGACGGTCACCGGGACTCCTCGTAGCGCCGGTTGATGATCGCGACCATGTGCCGCCTAGTGACCGGGACAGCCCCGAGGCGGATGGCCTGGGCACGCTTGCCCGAAGTGAGGTCGTAGTGCCAGTTTTCGGCCGCGCAGCTGCCAGGCGTCGCGCGAGGCTTGCCGGTGCGGGTCGGGTGTTGGAACCACGCCAGCCGCAGGCCGAGCCGGGCGGCGAAGGCGTGCAGCTCTGCCTGGTCGTCGGCGATCAAGTGCGACCAGCGCGACGTGAGTCGGCCGACGGTGGCGGCGATCATCGCGTCGTCGACGTAGACGGTCATCGGCGGTCACCCATGGTCGGCGGTCGTGGTGGCGGCGAGGTGCTCGACGATGGCCGCGTGCAGCTTCGCGCTGGCCGCGACGACCCAGGCGTCGACGTGGCTCTGGTGGGCGATGTGCAGGGCGCACTCTTCTCTGCACTAATCAAGCGGGCGAGGCTTCAGCAACGGCCGCAGGTGTGTCGTTTGAGGAGGGGCTACGTGACACCCCGCCGGGCCTCGTAGCCGGCGACAAACGGTTAGCGGGGGTGTTCTCCACTGGTGCGCATGTTCATGCCGAGCCAGCCCCAGTACACGCGGTGGTGGGCGATGAGGCCGTCGCGGATCTCCATGACTTCGACGATGTCCATCTGATCGCCGTCAGGAGACTCGCGGGATACTCCCAGGTCACCCGATCGCCGTCGGTGAGGAAGCCGGTCCGGAAGCGGCGGCGCTGCGATGGCTGGTGGGCGAAGACCTGCTCAACGAACCGCCGCAACGCCTCGCTTCCGCGCACGACTCCTTCGTCGGTGCCAAGCAGGTGGCAGACCAGAGGGCTCTCCAGCGTGGCGTCGGGCTGGTAAAGCGCCATCGACGCATCCAGGTCCTTGGCGCCCAGCGCATCGTCCCAAGCCTGGAAGACGTGCTCGATCGCGGCGATGTCGGGGTGCTGATCCATGAGTGCCTCCAAGGTGCGCACAGTCGGAGACTAGTGAGGGCAGGCCGGCCGCGGCCCCCACGTCAGAGCCGCCACCACCTTCCGCCAGTGCTACTGCGGAACCACGCTCGCCCGACGCCCGTCGAAATGGGTTTTAGCGGCGTCGGCGACAGGGGCCGGTAGTAGGCCGAGACAGCGGCAGCCACTTTGGCGACCCACGGTGATACGCGAGAGACGGACGCCTGTCGAAGTGCCGCACACGCTATCCACGCTCAGCCGCCTGACGTGAAGAAGGACGCGAAGCTCCCGGCGACCGCAGTAACAACAAAAATCGCCCACATCTCTAGCCCGACATCGACGATCTTGCCCGCCGACGTCAGCGGGTTCTTGATCGACGAGGACACCGACAGCAGTTGCACGGCAGTGAAAAACGCCGCGTCGCCAAGGCCGTTGATGTCCCCGCCCTTGTGTCCGCTCTCAAACACCCAGACAAGAACGGTGCCCGCGATGAAGACCCATGCCCTCAGCCTCGCACAAGCACGCTTTGCTCGGCGGCAAAGCCTTACGGCTCTAGCGTCGGTGTGGTCCACCCGAACGAGAAGAATGCTGGCTCTGAACGTCGGCTTTCAACTCGTCGGACGTGGCAGCGACCACCCAGCTGTCGACGGCGCGTGAAACTGACCCCTGGTGGGTCGGGGTAGGCCCACCGGCTGACTCGGCCGGGTCAGCCCTGCGACTTGATGTAGCGAATCATGCCAGCAACGTCGTCGGCGAGCAGCCGGCCGATGGCGCCGGTGGAGTAGACCGCATTCACGACCGTGCCGTCCGGGGCGAGCACGAACCCGGTCGACTGTAGGTAGCGGGGCTCGTTGTTGGTGTAGGCGCCGGTGGCTGCGGCGATCTTGTCGGCGTCGGCGCCGTAGCCGACCGGGAAACTGATGCGATGCTTCTCGACCAGCGCCGCGGAAGTGACCTCGTCGTCGACGGACAAGGCCACCACCTTGATGCCCAGGTCGTCGAGGGTCGCCGCAGAGCGGGAGAAGGTTGCGAGCTGCGCGTTGCAGTAGGGGCACCAGGACCCGCGGTAGAGGAGAACCACGCCGAAGGAACCAGCCAGGGTCTCGGGCAGCGAGATGGTCCCGCCGCCGACGGCGTCGACGCTCAGGGTGGGGAAGACATTGCCGTTGTTCAGTTGGGACATGGTGCGCTCCTCCGGAGTTGGACTGAATAGTCCAACTAGCCTGGCTCCGCAAGAGTGGACCGTCAAGTCCAGTTCGCCGTACGATTCCTTACCAATGACGAACGTCGAGACTGCCTCGCACCACACCGCCCGGGGGATGGCGACACGCGCCCGCATCGTGGCGGCGGCCGCCGACCTGATGTTCGCCGCCGGGGTCGCCGCGACCAGCCTCGACCAGGTGCTCGCGGCCAGCGGCACCAGCAAGTCGCAGCTCTACCACTACTTCGCTGGCAAGGACGATCTCGTCCTGGCCGTCATTCGCCGGCAGACCGAGCGGGTGCTCGCCGCCCAGGAGCCGCACCTGCGCCAGCTCGACTCAATTGCCGGCTTGCTCCGGTGGCGCGAGGGCGTGATCGATCTGCAGCGGCTGCACGACTGCGTGGGTGGCTGCCCGATCGGGAGCCTTGCCGCCGAGCTGTCCGCGTCACCCGTCCCACGTGCCCTGCTCGCCGAAAGCTTCCAGCGGTGGGGGTCCTACCTGATCGCGGGTTTCACCGCCATGGCCGGCCGGGGTGAGCTGGCGCCGGGCACCGATCCGGCCGACCTCGCCGTCGCCGTGCTGAGCGCGGTGCAGGGCGGCGCGCTGCTGACCAAAACCACGCGCTCCACCCGGCCGCTGGAGCTTGCCCTCGACATGGCTATCGAACACGTCCGTCGGCAGATGCGCTGAGGGCGTCCCTAAGAATCCGACGGCGCCGACGCGCACTTCATGCCTGGTAAGTCCGATCCGCAGCAGCCGGACCGCCCGCCCGGCCTGCGACTATCCAACGGAAGGAGCGGGCCTCCCGCGAATTGCGACTCGACACCCTGCAACGAATGCGCGAACTGAACCGTCCCCAGGTTCAGTAGCGGGGAGTTCTCCCGACAGCGGCGCGGCCGCGGAATCTAATGAGAG
>QHCA01000148.1 GCA_003244095.1 Pseudonocardiales bacterium
CCGCGGATCGTCTGCGACGTGCCCTACGTCGGCAAGCGCTGGGTGCACCAGCTGGAGGACTACGACGAGGTGCACGGCGTGTCGTACTGGACCAAGAACTACCGCACCGGCATCGAGGAGATCGACCCCGAGGCACTCACTCGGCGGTACGAGTACTTCGACCCGATCCACACGCTGCCGGACGAAGGCCAGGCGTGGTGGCATGAGCAGACCGGCGACAGCCTCGCCCGGGCCGACTTGCTCGCGGCCAGCAGCCACCGGGCGGCCCAGAGCCTCGTCGGCGGCTGAGTGGCCTTACGCACCGATCGGCGCTGCTAGTGATCTGCGTCGTCCGGCGCCAATCACGTGCTGAGCCGGCACCGGCCGCTCAGCACATCGTCGTACAGCCGGAGATGTTCGGCCACCATCAGGTCGGTGCTGAAGCGATCCTCGGCTGCCTCCCGGCAAGCAGACCGATCGAGCAGACCAGCCTTCCGCAGCGCCGTCACCAATTGCGCCGGATCAGCACTCATGTATCCCGTGATGCCCTGCTCGACGATCTCGGGCACCGACCCGTACGGCGTTGCCACCACTGGGGTTCCGCAGGCAAGCGACTCGATCATCGTCAGGCCGAACGGCTCATCCCACTGAATCGGGTTGAGCAGCACGGCAGCCGCACCGAGAAGCTCATAGCGCCGTGTGGCGTCGATCTCACCGACGAATTCCGCCTTGCGGCCCAGCAGGGGCGCGACATGCTCGGCGAAGTAGTTCTCTTCGAGACGACCTCGGCACCTGCCGGCCAAGACCAGCCGCAGGCCGGCTTCGCGGGCGGCGACGAGGGCTTCCTTCGGGCCCTTGTCGGGGCTCATCCGGCCGAGGAACACCGCGTAGCCACCACGACCGGTCCCGAGCGGGACGTGCTCGACATCGACACCGTGGTGGATCACCCGGGCGATCTCGATGCCAGAGGCGGTCGATGCCTGATGGGCCGAGATCGCGACGATGTACGCGCTATGTGCCGCAGCCCGATAGATGTCGGCGAAGGCGCCGTGGAAGGGCCCGTGGTTCGTCGCGACGATTGGAATCTCCGGCGGTCGGCGCGCATACAACGGACCGGCCAGCGTATGGTCGTGGACGAGATCGACGCTGCCCATCGCAGCGTAAGCCCTAACGACATACGACAACTCCACCTCGCCCTCCCCTGTTTGATAGTCGGCGGCAACCGGGATGGGAGTCACTTGCCGCACTGGGCAGGTGCTGTCGCCGGGCGCGGCCAGGAGAACGTCATGTCCGGCGGCGATCAGACCACGCGCGAGGCGGTCAACGATGGCTTCGGTCCCGCCGTACGCCGGCGGGGGCACGGGCACCCAGGGTGATGAGATCAGGCCGATCCGCATCATGCTCCCTTGGCAGGATTTGCCGCCGCTCTCGATCACCGCGGACAGGAACCGCAGGTCCGCGGAGTGCCATGAACCCATCTGCACGACAGACAGACCGGCGACCGACGATGCCGGGACCCGGTGGGTACGGGAGAACAACAACTATCGTCAGCTCGTGGCCATCATGTACAGCAGAAGTCCGGTGGTCCTGACTCACGTAGTCGGTCCGGGCGGGTTGTCCTGCCCATAGTTGCGCCGTTCGTGAAGCCGACCGGCTGGCCGCCGAGTCGGCGCCAGACCGATCCCCTGCTACCTGACAACGCCCACGTTGCTGCGGCTACTTGACCGAACCTGCCAGCACGCCTTGAACGAAGTAGCGCTGGAACGAGAAGAAAACCACCAGCGGGACGATCATCGACAGGAACGACGCTGAGGAGATCACGTCGATATTGTTGCCGAACGCCGCGAACTGCTCCTTGATGGCGACGGTCAGCGGCCGGGCCGACGAGCCGCCGAAGGTGAGGCCGACCAGCAGGTCGTTCCAGGTCCACAGGAACTGGAAGATGCCCAGCGAAGCGATCGCCGGTAGGCCGAGCGGCAGGATGACCCGGATGAAGATCCGGACCTCGGTGGCGCCGTCCATCCGTGCCGCCTCGAGCAGGTCGCGCGGGATCCCCGCGAAGAAGTTGCGCAACAGGAACACCGCGAAGGGCAGCCCGAAGCCGAGGTGGAACAGGATCACCGCAGGCAACGTGTGAAACAACCCGACCAGGTTGTAGAACTTCGCGATCGGGATCAGGGCCACCTGCAGCGGGACGGCCAGCAGGCCGACGACGATGAGGAAGATCCAGTCGCGTCCCGGGAACTCCATCCACGCGAACGCGTATCCGGCCATCGACCCGATGACCACCACGAGAATCGTCGTGGACACCGTGATGATGACCGTATTGGTGAAGGCGGAGATCATCGTGTTGTTCTTCAGCAGCTGCGTGTAGTTGTGCGTCGTGAACTGATCCGGGTGCGCGAAGGCCGTCCACCAGCCGGTGTTGTTGGCCGACTCGGGACGCAGCGATGCAACCAGCAGGCCGACGCCCGGGATCAGCCAGAACAGCGCCACCAGCAGTAGGACGATCTGCGGGATACCGCCGGAGAAGAAGCCGACGATGCGGCGCCCCACGCCCTCACGCTGGAACTCGGGTTCGGCCGGTGGAGCGGGCCGTTCGGTGGTCGTCTCGTTCGTCGTGCTCATCGCTGCTCCCGCCGGAATCGCCGAAGATTGAACACCATGGCCGGGACGACCAGGATCAGCAGGAACATGGCGAGGGCGCTGCCCAGGCCGAGCTGCGGCTCCGCGGCGAAGGCCGTCCGCTGCAGCTCCGTCGCGAGAACGTTGGCGTCGTCCTGTACGTCGCCTGGCGCGATCACGTACACCAGGTCGAAGATCTTGAGCACGTTGATCACCAGCGTCACGAGCACGACGACCAGGATCGGGGACAGCAGCGGGACAGTGACCCGGCGGAACACCTGCCACTCCGTCGCTCCGTCGACCCGGGCGGCCTCCAGCGCGTCGCGCGGGATCGCGGCGAGGCCGGCGCCGATGAGAACCATGGCGAAGCCGGCCCACATCCACAGGAATGCCACGATGATGGACGGCGTGACGATCTTGGGGCCGAGCCAGTCGACGCCGCCGTAGGGCGCCTTGAAGTTCGAGGCGGCGAGCCGGACCTGGTAGGTGCCACCGCTCTTCAGCCCGGTGAGGGTGAACCGGCCCTGGTCGTCCGCCTTGGCCTTGGCGACCACCTTGCCGCCTGAGACCGCCTCGACCCGCATGTTCGGCAGGCCCTTCTCCTGGGGATCGACCACGCCGGGCTTGCCGCCACCGCCGGGGGTGAAGTCCAGCCACACGACCCCACTGATCGCATCGGCCCTGGCCGAGACAGGGGCCTGGGCCGGCTTGGCCGCCTTCGGGATCTTGGTCGGTGGCAGGCCCACCACCGGGAGGCTCGCCTGCTGGCCGGCACTCACCGGTCGGCTGAGCACAAACGCGCCGCCCTGCGTGACTACCCCGGCGTTCGGCCTCGGCAGGGCGCCTGAGTACTCCGACGGCGAGATGAAGGTGTCGTGGATGCCCACCAGGACGGCATTGGCGACGCCCTGGTGGGGATCGATCTGGTAGACGAAACGGAAGATGACGCCAGAGGCGAGGAAGCCGATCGCCATGGGCATGAACACCACGAACTTGAATGCCGTGGCCCACCGGATGCGCTCGGTGAGCACGGCAAAGATCAGGCCGAGCGCGGTGACGAGCGTCGGAGCTGCGACGACCCAGATGACGTTGTTCTTGATCGCCGTTAGTGTCGCATCACGGCTGAACATCGTCGTGTAGTTGCCGATGCCGACGAATGACTTGCCGTCGTCGCTGAACAGGCTCCGCACCAGGGTGTAGATGGTCGGGTAGACCACGAAGAGCACCAGGGCAAGCAGAGCGGGGAGAAGGAAGAGTGAGGCGAGGCCCCACCCTCCGAGGCGCTTGTCCTGCACCTCGGAGGGTGGTTCGAGCGAGGCTGCTCCGCCAGCGGTAGCGACGGATCCCGCACCTGGCTCGGTCGTTGACCCTTCGGTCATCGCGGCCTCAACACTCCTCGCTGGTCAGGTGTTACTTGTACGCCGGTGCGGCGTCCTTCTCCAGTTGCGCCGCGGTCGCATCGACCGTGGTCGGAGCTGCCAGGAAGTCCTGCAGATCCTTCCACTCACCCTTGCCCGGCGTGCCACCGAACGCTGACGGCTCCAGGTCGGACATGTCAAACCGGAACACGTCAGCCTCGACGAGCTGCTTGGCGATCGCGCGCGACGTGTCGTCGGGGTAGCTGGCGAGGTCGACGCTCTTGTTGGGAGAGGTGAAGCCGCCGAGCTTGACCCAGATGCTTGCGGCCTCCGGGCTGGCGAGGTACTTCATCAGCGCCTTGGCAGCCGGGGTGTTACTCATCATGACCGCGGCGTCACCGCCGCCGACGACCGCGGGCTTGGAGCCGTTCACCGACGGGAACGCGAAGAACTTCGCGTCGGTCCCGACCTTGGCCTTGGTGCTGCCGGCGATCACCCCGGCGACGAAGTCACCTTCGTAGACCACAGCGGCCTTCTTGGTCCCGAAGACCTGGCTGACCGAGTCCGGGAAGGGCGTCTTGGTCGGGTTGGACGCGAGCAGCGTCTTGTCGCCCCACAGCTTCCCGAGAACCTTGAGCGTGTCCTTGACCGACTGGTCGGTCCAGGGGATCTGGTGCTTGGTGAGCTGGTCGTACTTGTCCGCGCCGGCGACCCGGATGTAGACGTTCTCGAACCAGTCGGTCAGGGTCCAGCCGTCGCCACCGCCGACGGACAGCGGGGCGGTGCCGGAGTCGCGGATCGTGCCGAGCACCTTGGTGAAGTCGTCGAACGTCGCCGGCTCCTGGACACCGGCGGTCTTGAAGGCGTCCGTGCGGTACCACACCGTGGACTTGTTGGCGCCCTTGAAGAAGACGGCGACCATCTTGCCGTCGATCGTCCCGAGCTGCTGCCAGCTGGTGCCGTAGTTGGCCTTGACGGCGGCCTGCACGTCCGCGGGGAGCTCCTTGACCGCCCCCTTGTCCAGGAACTGCTTGATCAGTCCGGGCTGCGGAACAACGGCGACGTCGGGCGGGCTGCCGCCGGCGATGGCGGTGCCGAGCACCTGGGCGATCTGGTCGCCCGCCGAGGTGTACTGCACCTTGGCGCCGGTCTGGGTCTCGAAGCCCTTGAGCACGGCCTCGAAGTTCTTCTGCTCGTCCTTCGACCACGTGGCCGTGACGCTGACCGTCTGGCCCTTCAGGCTGCCCTTCTTGGTGCTGGTGCTGGCGTTGTCCTTCTTCGAGCACCCGGCTACTGCCACCATGGCGACGATCGCCAGTACGGCAGCGATTCTTGTACGCTTCATGCCACTCCTCCTCACTGGTGATCGGCCCATATCGACAGACCGGTCTGCGGATCGAACACGTGCAGCCGCTCGGTGTCGACCCGGAGCCGCAGCGGCTGCCCGAAAGCCACGGCTGACCGAGGACTCACGCGCGCGACGAGCGTGGTCTTGCTCCCACCTGGCCCTGGCTCAAGATCACCCCCCACGTCCTTTGCCAACTCCTTCGTGTCTTCGGTGACCACGCCGGCCGCGTCGATGGCGAAATGTACGAGGACGTCGGAACCCATCGATTCGACCAGGTCGGCCGTACAGGTCAGAATCCCGCTCTGGTCTCCACCAGCGATCTCGGCATCCTCCATGTCCTCCGGGCGGATGCCTACCACCACATCGCGGCCGAGGTAGCCGCGCAGTGCGGAGCGCCGGGTGAGCAGGCCGTCGTCGACCGTGAGGGCCTGGCTGCCCAGGTGCAACAGCAGCCCGCCACCGTCCCTCTGCTCGAAGCGTCCGGTGACCATGTTCATCGCCGGGGATCCGATGAAGCCGCCGACGAACAGGTTCTTGGGGCGGTCATAGAGCTCCTGCGGAGAGGCCACCTGCTGCAGGACGCCCTTCTTCATCACCGCAACCCGGTCGCCCAGGGTCATCGCCTCGGTCTGGTCGTGCGTCACATAGATCGTCGTGACGCCGAGGTCGCGCTGGATCCGGGCGATCTCCGCGCGCATCTGCACCCGGAGCTTGGCGTCGAGGTT
>QHCA01000149.1 GCA_003244095.1 Pseudonocardiales bacterium
GCCGCGCCGACCAGCGTCTTGCCCGCGCCGCACGGCAGCACCACTACGCCGGAACCGCCGGCCCAGAAGCCCTCGACCGCCTGCTGCTGGTAGGGCCGCAACGTCCAGCCGTCCTGATGCAGGGTGATGGCATGGGCCTCGCCGTCGACGTAGCCGGCCAGGTCCTCGGCCGGCCAGCCTGCCTTGAGCAGTGCCTGCTTGAGGTGTCCGCGTTCGCTGGGGTGGACCAGGACGGTGGCGGGCTCGACCCGGGCGCCCAGCATCGGCGCGATCTTCTTCTGCCGGAGGACTTCCTCCAGGACGGCGAGGTCGACGGCGTGCAGCACCAGACCGTGCACGGGCGACGTCTCCAGCCGCAGCCGGCCGTAGCAGGCCATCGTCTCCGCCACGTCGATCAGCAGGGCGTGCGGCACGGCGTAGCGGCTGTAGCGCATCAGGGCGTCGACGACCTGCTCGGCGTCGTGGCCGGCCGCGCGGGCGTTCCACAAGCCGAGCGGGGTGAGGCGGTAGGTGTGCACGTGCTCCGGCGAGCGCTCGAGCTCGGCGAACGGCGCGATCGCCTGGCGCGCCTCTCCGGAGAGCGGGTGGTCGATCTCCAGCAGGAGCGTCTTGTCGGACTGGACGATGAGCGGGCCCTCGGTCACAGGCGACCTCTCGACGGTGGGGCGGACCGTTCAGTGTCCCTCGTCGCCGCCCCGAACGACGAATCTGCCGCTGCGCGTCGTGCCGGAGGTGTAGGCCTGCTGGACGGCGGTCGTCGCGGCGAGCACGGACTCCCCGAGCACGATCAGGGTGAACAGCCCATAGCGCTCCACTATGTGCTCCGGATGCCACTGCGCGACCATGGCCAGGCGCATCACCACGTAGCCGACCGTGATGACGGCGAAGTCGCCGGTCTCGAAGGCCGACGGCACCCCTGCGGCCAGGATGAGCGCGCCGGTCATTTGCACCAGGACCGATGTCACCGGCAACCGGTCCATCACAATTCGGTACGTGCCCGGCCAAAGCTGGGTGGACGGCGCGGCGGGCCGGTAGGTTGGCGCGCATGACTTCTGCCGATAAGGGCGACGTCGACTCTCGTGCTCCGCTCGTGGTGCTGGAGGGCGTCAACAAGTTCTTCGGTGACATGCAGGTGCTTACCGACATCAACCTGCAGGTCCAGCCCGGCGAGGTGATCATCGTCATCGGCCCGTCCGGGTCGGGCAAGTCGACCCTGTGCCGTTGCATCAATCGCCTCGAAACGATCACTTCCGGGCGGATCCTGTTCGACGGCCGGCCGCTGCCGGCCGAGGGCAAGCCCCTGGCCAAGCTCCGCAGCAACGTGGGCATGGTGTTCCAGAACTTCAACCTGTTCGCGCACAAGACGATCCTCGACAACGTCACCCTCGGGCCGATCAAGGTGCGGCGGATCGCCAAGCAGCAGGCCGAGACCCGGGCCCGCGAGTTGCTGGAGCGGGTCGGCATCGCCAGCCAGGCCGACAAGCTGCCGGCCCAGCTCTCCGGCGGCCAGCAGCAGCGGGCCGCCATCGCCCGGGCGCTGGCCATGGACCCCAAGCTGATGCTCTTCGACGAGCCGACCTCGGCGCTCGACCCCGAGATGATCAACGAGGTGCTCGAGGTCATGGTCGGCCTGGCCGAGTCGGGCATGACGATGGTCGTGGTCACCCACGAGATGGGGTTCGCCCGGCGGGCCGCCTCGCGGGTGGTCTTCATGGACAAGGGCCAGATCGTCGAGGAGGCACCGCCCGACCAGTTCTTCACCGCTCCCCGCTCCGAGCGGGCCAAGGACTTCCTGTCAAAGATCCTCACCCACTAGCACATCGGAGGAACGCACTATGAAGGCTCGACGACTGTCCGTCGCGTTGGCGATCGGGGCGCTGGCCTTGGGCGCCGGGGCCTGCGGCAACAGCAAGTCCGGCATCGGAGGAGGGGGCAAGTCCAACTCCTACGAGGTGGTCAAGAACCCGAAGTTCGCGGCCGGCTCCACCATGGAGCGGCTGAGCAAGGCGGGCAAGATCACGGTCGGCGTCAAGTACGACCAGCCGGGCCTGGGCAACAAGAACCCCTCCACCGGCAACCCCGAGGGCTTCGACGTCGAGGTCGCCAAGATCGTCGCCGGGCGCCTGGGCATCGCGGCGAACAAGATCCACTTCATCGAGACGGTGTCGAAGAACCGCGAGCCGTTCATCCAGAACGGCAC
>QHCA01000150.1:0-240 GCA_003244095.1 Pseudonocardiales bacterium
GACAGGGCGAAGGCGAGGTCGGGATTGTCGGCGTAGGCATCGTGCACCAGGATCGCGTCGTCACCCACGTCGGCGACGTTCACCGGCTGCAGGGTGGCGTCCGGCGCGCGGACGATCCCGCGCTCGAGCTCGGCACCGAACCGTATCGGCCGGCCGTGCTCGAGCCGGATCGTGAAGTCGTCGCGGGTGGCGGGGTTCTTCAGCGGCTCGAAGGCGTCGTCGTTGAAGATGTTGCAGTTC
>QHCA01000150.1:264-3322 GCA_003244095.1 Pseudonocardiales bacterium
AGGTGCTTGCGGTCGGAGTCGATGGTGCGGGCGACGAAGGTGGCCTCGGCACCCAGGGCCAGTGACACCGGATTGAAGGGGTAGTCGAGCGAGCCCATCGGCGTCGACTTGGTAATCTTGCCCAGCTCTGAGGTGGGGGAGTACTGCCCCTTCGTGAGCCCGTAGATCCGGTTGTTGAACAGCAGGATCTTGAGGTTGACGTTTCGTCGCAGCGCGTGGATCAGGTGGTTACCGCCGATCGACAGCGCGTCGCCGTCGCCGGTGACGACCCAGACGGACAGGTCGGGCCGCGACACCGACAACCCGGTCGCGATGGCCGGCGCCCGGCCATGGATCGAGTGCATGCCGTAGGTGTTCATGTAGTGCGGGAACCGCGACGAGCAGCCGATCCCGGAGACGAAGACGATGTTCTCCCGGCGCAGGCCGAGCTCGGGCAGGAAGCCCTGGACAGCGGCCAGGATCGCGTAGTCACCGCAACCGGGGCACCAACGTACCTCCTGGTCGGTCTTGAAGTCCTTGGCCTTCTGCGGTAGGTCCGTCTTGGGGATCAGACGAAGGGCCTCGTACGACGACTCAGACACTGGCGATCACGTCCTCGAGCACGCCGGCGATCTCCTGTGCGCGGAACGGCAGCCCGCGCACCCGGTTGTAGCCGATCGCGTCGACCAGGAAGCGGGACCTGACGAGCAGCGCCAATTGACCCAAATTCATCTCCGGGATGACCACCCGGTCGTAGCGGCGCAGCACGTCACCGGTGGTGGCCGGGAACGGGTTGAGGTGCCGCAGGTGCGCCTGGGCTACCGACCGCCCGCCGAGGCGCACCAGCCGGCAGGCCGCGCCGATAGGGCCGTAGGTCGAGCCCCAGCCGAGCACCAGCACCCGCGCCTGACCGGACGGGTCCTCGACCGCGAGGGGCGGGATGTCGCGGGCGATGCCGTCGACCTTGGCCTGCCTGATGCGCACCATCAGGTCGTGGTTGGCCGGGTCGTAGGAGATGTTGCCCGAACCGTCGGCCTTCTCCAGGCCGCTGATCCGGTGCTCCAGCCCGGGTGTGCCGGGGATCGCCCACGGGCGGGCGAGGGTCTCGGGATCGCGGAGGTACGGCCAGAACTCGCCGTCGTGGTTGGCCTCGGTGGCGAACCGGACGGGCAAGGCCGGCAGGTCAGCCGCCGAAGGCACCAGCCAGGGCTCCGAGCCGTTGGCCAGGTAGCCGTCGGAGAGCAGCATCACCGGGACCCGGTACTTCGTGGCGATCCGGACCGCCTCCAGGGCGGTGTCGAAGCAGTCGGCCGGCGACTGCGGTGCCACGATCGGCATCGGCGCCTCGCCGTTGCGGCCGAACATCGCCTGCAGCAGGTCGGACTGCTCGGTCTTGGTGGGCAGTCCCGTCGAAGGTCCGCCACGCTGCACGTCGATGACGACCAGCGGGAGCTCCAAGGCCACGGCCAGGCCGATGGTCTCGGACTTGAGCGCGATCCCCGGCCCCGATGTCGTGGTCACGCCCAGCGCGCCGCCGAAGGAGGCACCCAGCGCCGCGCCGATGCCGGCGATCTCGTCCTCGGCCTGGAACGTGCGCACGCCGAAGCGCTTGTGCTTCGACAGCTCGTGCAGGATGTCGCTGGCCGGGGTGATCGGGTAGGCGCCGAGGAACAACTCCAGCCCGGCCTGCCGGGCGGCGGCGATCAGGCCGTAGGACAGCGCGACGTTGCCGGAGATGTTGCGATAGGTGCCGGCCGGCATGGGCGCCGGGGCGATCTCGTACTGCACCGAGAAGTCCTCGGTGGTCTCGCCGAACGCCCACCCGGCCTGGAACGCGGCGATGTTGGCCGCGGCGATGTCCGGGGACTGGGCGAACCTGGCCGTCAGGAACCGCAGCGTCCCCTCCACCGGCCGGTGGTAGAGCCAGGTGAGCAGCCCGAGCGCGAACATGTTCTTGGCCCGCTCGGCGTCCTTCTTGGAGATGGCGAAGGACTTCAGGGCCTCGACGGTCATCGACGTCAGCGCGACCGGGTGCACCGCGTAGGCCTCCAGCGAGCCGTCCTCCATCGGGTTGCTCTCGTAGCCGGCCTTGGCCAGCGCGCGGGGGCCGAACTCGTCGGTGTTGACGATGAGGTCGGCACCGCGCGGCACGTCGTCGAGGTTGGCCTTCAGCGCGGCGGGGTTCATGGCGACGAGGACGTTCGGCGCATCGCCGGGGGTCATGATGTCGTGGTCGGCGAACTGCAGCTGGAAGCTGGAGACCCCGGGCAGGGTGCCGGCCGGGGCCCGGATCTCGGCCGGGAAGTCGGGCAGGGTCGACAGGTCGTTGCCGAACTCGGCGGTCTCGGAGGTGAATCTGTCGCCGGTGAGCTGCATGCCGTCCCCGGAATCACCAGCGAAGCGGATGACCACGCCGTCGAGCTGGTGGACCTGCTTGGCCATCGGGTGAGGAGCCTCCAAGGGTGTTCGGACGGGCTCAGCGTACCCGCGTTCAGGCGGTGTGCGTCGGCGGTTCGAACCGGCGGGCACTAGTCTTCGCCCAAGCGTTATCCGGGCGGGAGGCGGCGGCACGTGACGGGTTATTTTGCTGGGTACGCCACCCTGGGCACCCTGCTGTTGCTCGGTGTCGGCTTCGTCGCGGCCGGCCTGGGCGCCAACTGGGTCCTACGGCCGCACCGGCCCACGCCGGAGAAGCTGGCCACCTACGAGTGCGGTGTCGACCCGGTCGGCCCGGACTGGATCCAGACCCAGATCCGCTACTACGTCTTCGCCTACCTCTACGTCGTCTTCGCCGTCGAGTCGGTGTTCCTGTTCCCCTGGGCGACGATCTTCGCGCTGCCGGGATTCGGGACCGCAGCGCTGGTCGAGATGGGGCTGTTCGTCGGCTTCCTGGCGCTGGGCCTTCTCTACGCCTGGCGCAAGAAGGTGTTGACATGGACCTGAATCCGGTGCTGCCCGACCCGGTGAAGTTCGTCCTCAACTGGGGCCGGCGCTACTCGCTGTGGGTCTTCAACTTCGGGCTGGCCTGCTGCGCGATCGAGTTCATCGCCACCTCGATGGCCCGGCACGACTTCATCCG
>QHCA01000151.1 GCA_003244095.1 Pseudonocardiales bacterium
GGGGCGCACCGCGCTCGCGCTGCTCGTGAGCCACGTGTCGGTGGCCGATCTTCAGCGGGAGCTGACCCGCTTCCCGAACACGGCGCTGGTCGAGACGGATCTGCCGCCGGCCGCGGTGAACGCGGTGACCGAAGCGCTGGCCGAGGCCAACCGCGCGCCGTTCACCGGCTGAGGTCCTCGATCGGCGGCGGGCGCCGCGCACCGCTGAGCACCACCGTCACAGTCCCGGCAATCGCACCGCCCAGGAGCACGCCGTAGGACACCCAGTGCAGAGCACCCTTCCCGCCGGGGAGCACGACGTCGCCCTCGGGCCGCGGCAGCACGCCGACGACTATGACCGCGAGCAGCCACGACAGGAACGGCAGCACCGTCGCCAACGTGGTCTCCATCAGGGCGCGCGCGAGACGTGGCAGCGCGATGTTGCTGGCGATGGCCAGTGCCACGGCAACGGGCACCAGCACGGATCCGGAATAGAGCGGCACGAGGAACAGGGCCAGGAGCGCGGCCAGCATCGAACAGCCGCACAGCAGCGCGACGCCAACCCAGGCCCACCCTGCGCTGTCGTCGATTCGGCTCACTCCACGAGCCCCGCGAACAGGTCGGTCTCGTGGCCGTCCGCGTCGCGGTCAGCCCCGAGTTCGCCGTGAACCAGCCGGAAGTGTTCGGTCGCCAGGATCTCGCGACCCAGCCTGTTCGACAGCGCGAAGAACACCCCGTCGACGCTGATTTGGGTGCGGTGCGCCGCCATCGCGTTCATCTTCGCCGCTCCGTGCCCGGAGGCGTCGATGGCGGTGGTGACCAGCTCGTCGTCCACGCCGAAGGGCAGGTCGTCGACGCTGGCCACCCCGAAGTTGACGGGCGAGTCCTTGAGCGCCTCGAACCCGCGCCGGAGCACCGATTTCGGCGTGGCGGTCCAATAGAACTTCGCCACCTGCCAGGCCTCGCCGCCCCCGTACCCGGGATCGGCGGCGGCCGCGGCGGCCGCGGTCGCCACTCGGTGCGCCATGATGTGGTCCGGATGGCCGTACCCACCGTTGTCGTCATAGGTGATCATCACCTGCGGACGGACCTCGCGCACCACGTCGACGGCCGCCGCGACCGCGGCGTCGAAGACCTGCTGATCCGCGTCGGCCCGCCAGAAAGCGCGGGGATGCTCGTTGGCCGGTGTGCCTATCATCCCGCTGTCGCGGAACCTGCCGGCCCCGCCCAGAAAGCGATGGTCGACGACGCCCAGCTCTCTCATCGCCTCGGCCAGCTCTGCGATGCGCAGGCCGCCGAGCTGGTCGGCCTCGCTCGCGGCGAGCTGCGCCAGCTCGGGCACCAGGACCTCGCCCTCCTCACCCAGGGTGCAGGTCAGCAGCGTGACGTGAGCGCCGTCGGCGGCGTAGCGCGCCATGGTGGCGCCCGTGCCGATGGTCTCGTCGTCGGGGTGCGCGTGCACCAGGAGCAGTCTGCGGTCAGCCACGATCGCGAACAGTAGCGGTATGCGGTTCAGCGGGGCAGGTCGGTCGACACGCCGCCTGGGCTGACCACCGACTCGACCGCCCCCGCGCCGATACCGGCGTCCTGGGCATTGGCGATGTCGGCGCGCACTTCCGGGAAGTGGCACTGGGCGAAGTGCCCGGGCGCCTTCAGCTCCAGGGCGGGAGATTCGGTCTGGCAGCGCTCGCGCTCGCTGTCGCTGAGCCGCTCGCGGAACTTCGGGCAGCGGGTATGGAACACGCATCCCGGGGGCGGGTTGCTCGGACTGGGCAGGTCGCCGACGAGCAGGATGCGGTCGCGGCGGGTCTCCTTGGCCGGGTCGGGCACCGGGACGGCTGACATCAGCGCGTGAGTGTAAGGGTGCAGCGGCTTGCTGTAGAGCGTGTCGCGATCGGTGAACTCCATCATCTGGCCGAGGTACATGACCGCGACCCGGTCCGATATGTGGCGCACCACGGACAGGTCGTGCGCCACGAAGATGTAGGCGATGTTGAACTCGTTCTGCAGGTCCTCGAGCAGGTTCACCACCTGGGCCTGGATCGACACGTCAAGAGCGGACACCGGCTCGTCGCAGACGATCAACTTGGGCCGCAGCGCGATGGCGCGGGCGATGCCGATGCGCTGCCGTTGACCGCCCGAGAACTCGTGCGGGTAGCGGTTGTAGTGCTCGGGGTTCAGACCCACGCGCTCCATGAGCGTCTGCACCTCGGCCTTGATGCCCTTCTCCTTCACGGTCTTCTGGATCCGGAACGGGGCACCGACGATCGTGCCGATCGTGTGCCGCGGGTTCAGCGAGGAGTACGGGTCCTGGAAGATCACCTGGATCTCGCTGCGAAGGGGCAGCATCTCGGCGCGCGAGTAACCGCTGATGTCCTTGCCCTCGAAGATGATGGCGCCGGCGGTGGGATCGAGCAGCTTGGTGACCACGCGGCCCGTGGTCGACTTGCCGCAGCCCGATTCGCCGACCAGGCCCATCGTTTCGCCGGCCCGCAACGAGAACGACACCCCGTCGACCGCCTTCACCGCCCCCACCTCGCGACGGATCAGCAGCCCCTGCCGGATCGCGAAGTGCTTCTTCAGTCCGTTGACGGCCAGCAGGGCCTCGGGATCGTCGGCAGCCGGATGAAGGGCGATCTCCGACGCGGCGACATTGGCCTCGGTGCTCACGCGAGACGACTCCTTGTTCAGGTTCGGGGGCGAGGTCACAGGACCGGCTTGATCTCATTGGCGAAGATCTCTTGCCGCTCGGCGGACGGGATGTGACACCGCACGGCGTGACCGCTCGATGCCGCCAACAGGTCGGGATGCTCGGTCGTGCAGCGCTCACCCGGTACCCGGTCGCGATAGCGGCAGCGCGGATTGAACACGCAGCCGGACGGCAACCGGATCAGCGAAGGTGGTTGCCCCGGGATGGGCTGCAGGCGCGCCTGCCGGGTGCGGTCCATCCGCGGCATGGAGCTCAGCAAGCCCCAGGCGTAGGGCATCTCGGGGCGGTAGAACAGCTCGTCCACGGTGCCCTGCTCGACGCATTGGCCGCCGTACATCACCAGCACGTCGTTGCAGATCTCGGCCACCACACCCAGATCGTGGGTGATGAGGATGATCGCGGAATTGAACTCCTTCTGGACGTCCTTCATCAGATCGAGGATCTGGGCCTGCACGGTGACGTCCAGAGCCGTCGTCGGCTCGTCGGCGATGAGCAGGCTCGGGTTGCACACCAGGGCCATCGCGATCATCGCGCGCTGCCGCATGCCGCCGGAGAACTGGTGCGGGTATTCGGCGTAGCGGCGCTGCGGGTTCGGGATGCCGACCCGGTCGAGCATCTCGATCGTGTGCTGCTTCGCCTTCGCCTTGCCCACCTTGTTGTGCACCCGGTAGGCCTCGGTGATCTGCTTGCCCACCGTGTAGAAGGGGTGCATCGAGGACAGCGGATCCTGGAAGATCATCGCCATCGCGTCGCCCCGCAACGCACGCATCTCGGACTCACTGGCCCGCACCAGGTCGCGGCCGTCCAAGAAGATGGAGCCGCTGACCCGGGCCCGGGTGCCCTTCAACAGCCCCAGAATGGCCTGGCTCGTGACCGACTTGCCCGACCCGGATTCACCGACGATCCCCAGTGTCCCGCCGCGTTCCAGGTCGAGGTTGATGCCGTTGACGGCCAGCACCACGCCGTCCTCGGTGGGGAACTCCACGTACAGGTCGCGCACCGACAAGTAGGCGTCCGACGGTGGGTTCGCCGGCGCGCTGCTGATGTCGAGGTCCAACGGTGCTGCCGTCATGCAAGCCTCACTCGTGGATCGATCACCGCGTAGAAGATGTCGACGATAATGTTAGCGACGATGATGAAGAAGGCGGCGAAGAGTACCACCGACATGATGACCGGCAGGTTGCTGTCGAATGTTGCCTGCACAGCCGTCTTGCCGATGCCCGGGATGCTGTAGATGCTCTCGGTGAGCACCGCGCCGCCGAGCAGAGCGCCCAGGTCGAGGCCAAAGATGGTGACGATCGGGGTGATCGCGGCCCGCAGGCCGTGCTTGATCGTGACGGTGGCCCGCGGCAAACCCTTGGCGCGTGCGGTGCGGATGTAGTCCTCGCCCATCGTCTCGATCATGTTGGCGCGGGTGAGCCGGACGTAGCTGGCGCCGTAGATGAGGGCCAGGGTGATCCAGGGCAGGATGTAGTTCTTCGCCCAGGCGAGCGGGCCGCCGGGACTCCACGGCGAGGTGATCGCGTTGTTGGTGTAGGGCAGCAGGTGCCACCTACTGACGATCAGCCAGAGGAAGACCAGTCCGATCAGCGGAACCGGCAGGGAAACCCCTAGCGCCGACAGGGTCACTGCGGCCTTGTCGAGGAACTTGCCCTTGTTCAGCGCCGCGATCACGCCGAAGAGCACCCCGAAGAACAGCCAGATGGTGGCGGCACCTATGGCGATGGACAGCGTGTAGGGCAGCCCGCGCTTGATCACGTCCCAGACGAACTGGTTGTCCTGGAACGAGCGGCCGAAGCACGGCCAGTCGCAGTGGTAGCGCCCGGAGGGGGGCCCCATCTCGCGCCCGGCCACCAGCCCCTTCATGTACTGCAGGTACTGGGTGACCAGGGGCTTGTCCAGGCCGAGGGCCACTTTGGCGGCCGCGATCCGGTCGGGGGTACAGCTCTTTCCGCAGGAGTCGGCCGCGGGGTCGGCGGTGCCGGCGAAGAAGAGCGTAAAGGTCACGATGCTCGTGGCGAGCAGCAACGCGATCAGTGCGACGAAGCGGCGTGCGAGGAATCTGGCCATTGGCGATGTGTAGAGAGTCGGGCTGGCCCGAGAGACCAGCCCGACTCCCTCCTCCTACTCCGATATTGCGCGAACGGAACCGGAAGGTACTGCTAGTGCTTGACGCCGATCGTGTTCAGGTCGATCGCAGCGAAGATCGTCGAAACCCCAGCGTTCTGCAGGTTCCCGCCCACGACATTCGGGTCGTTGGACGCGATCGTCGGGATGAGCGGCCAGTCCGTCGACTCGAGCTTGTTGGTGAGGTCGTTGAACTGGGTGCCCACCGACGACGCCGAATCAGTTGACGACGCCAACTTGGTGATCTGCGGTGACAGCACCGGATCGATCAGGCGGGAGAAGTTGTTGGAGTTCCAACTCTTTCCGCTCGAGTCGAGTCCGAGAACCGGCGGCACGATCGAGGCCGCGGTCGGCCAGTCCCAGCACCAGCCGGCGCGGCCCATGTCAGGGGCTGCGTCGCTACGGATCGTCTTGTAGTACGACTTTCCGGGGATCGTGTCGATGACCAGGGTGATGCCAGCGGCCTTCAGGTCGTTCTGCAGCTGGGTGGCCACGGTCTTCTGCTTCACCGATGTGCTGGAGACGCCGTAGTGCAGCGTCGGGACGGTCTTGCCGGCCAGCAGTTTCTTGGCGCCGTCCGGGTCACCGCCGGGCTTGAGACCCAGGTCTGGCGGCTTGTAACCGGCGATCGTCGAGGAGATGACCGTGTCGGTGATGGCGCCGAAGAGGTCGCCGCCGTAGGTGGTCTGGACGCCCTGACGGTTGACCGCCAGCGCGATCGCGTGACGGATGACCGGGTCCTTGACCTTCTGGGTGTTGATGAACTCGTAGTCAATACACGGCGTCGCACCGTTGACGAACCTGGCCTTCACCGCTGCGTCGCGGATCTTGGGAAGGTCACCGTTCTGGATGGCGCCGGAGTTCTCCAGCGTCGTCGCGTTCACGTCCGGGCCCTGGTTGCCGATCAGCCGCTGGCTGATCGTCGGCAGGTCGATGCCCTCGGTAACCACGAAGCTGTCCGGCAGCGCCGGGCGGTTCGGGTCGGACGCCGGGTCCCAGTTCGGGTTGCGGACCAGGACCAGCGACTTGTCCGGTGTGTATTTCGAGATCTTGTACGGACCGGAGGCGACTGGGTGCAGGTCGTAGCTCTGCTTGTCGTCCTTGGCCTTCGGAACGGGAGCCGTGTAGAACAGCGACAGCATCCAGTTCGCGTCCGGCTGCACGCCGGAGAAGTGGAAGATCATCGTGTAGTCATCCGGCGTCTCGACCGAGGTCAGATCCTTCTTGGGATCCTTGTACGGGCCGGCGTAGTTGTTGGCGTTCACCAACGTGTCGGGCATGTAGGTAGCGCCGTCCTTGTAGATGTCACTGGCGAACGAGCGCTCGATGTTGTACTTGACATCCTTCGCCGTCAGCGGCGAGCCGTCCTCGAACTTCAGCCCGTGTCGAAGGGTGAACTTCCAGGTCTTGCCGCCGTCGCTGGTCGTGCCCAGCTTGTCGGCGATGTCGGGCATGATCTCCGGCTTCTGCCCGGGGGTGTCCTTGATGAAGGTCAGCGTCCGGTAGATCAGGCGACCGATGTCACCAGAGTTCGTGACGTAGTTCTGCACCGGATCGAGGTGCTCGAAGTTGGCGTTGGCCAGGATCTGGACCGTGCCGCCCTTGGTCGTGTAACCGGGGTTGATCACGGCCTTACCCAAGTCCGGTCCCGCCGAGGAGGCGCCGGTGGTGGGAGCCTTTGCGCCGCCGCCCGACCCGCCACTCTTGGAGCTGGAGCACCCTGCCACCAGCACAATCAACGCTGTACCGGCGGCCGCGGCCACCTGCGTTCTCCGATGATTCATGCGAAATCGTACCTTTCTCTCGTGTTGCGCCACCTCATGGTCGCGCGGTTTTCCTGCGGACAGGAAGTCGTGTGGGTCTTGGTCAAGAACGTCCGGCCCGGGGATCGAGCGCGTCGCGCACCGCGTCCCCGAGCAGATTGAAGGACAGCACGGTGATCAGCAGGGCGAGGCCCGGGACCAACATGAACCACGGGTCCAGCTGGTAGAAGTTGTTGCTCTGAGACTGGTTGAGCATCTGACCCCACGACGGCGTGGGGTCGCGCACCCCGACGCCGAGGAATGACAGCGCCGCTTCGGCGGTGATGTTCGCGGGGATGGTCAGCGTCGCGTAGACCAGCACGACCGCCGCGACGTTGGGGATGATCTCCTTGAAGATGATCCGGCGGGGGCTGGCCCCCATCGCCCGGGCCGCCTCGACGAACTCACGTTCGCGCAGGCTGAGCACCTGGCCGCGCACAATGCGGGCGAGGTAAGGCCAGCCGAAGAACCCGAGGATGAAGATCAGCGAGGCGATCGGCAGCGTGCTGCCCTTGCCGAGGAACGTGTGTCCGAGCCTGGCCTGCAGGATCGGCGTGAGCGTCAGCAGGAAGAGCAGCTGCGGGAACGCCAGCAACAGGTCCATGAACCGCGAGATGACCGTGTCGACGACCCCGCCGAAGTAGGCGGCCATCGCCCCGAGGGTAGTGCCGATGACCACAGACATCAGCGTGGCCAGGAATGCGATGGTGAGCGAAACTCGCGCACCGTAGACGATGCGGGCAAAGATATCGCGACCGGTCTGCGGCTCGACGCCGAGCCAGTGAGTCGAGGACGGCAGCTTGAAACCGGGCAGCGGCAGGCCTGGTTCGAAACTGACCGAGCCGCTGTCGATCACGTCTCGGGTGTTGTGGAAGGTGGTCGGGTCCTGCCCCTCGATCGCAGTGAGCACCGGGGCGAAGATCGCGATCAGCAACAGGAACACCAGCACGCCGAGGCTGATCATCGCAACCTTGCTGCTGCGAATACGGCGCCAGGCGATCTGGAAGAGCGAGCGGCCCTCGACGGTCGCGGTATTAGCGTCAGCATCGCCACTGTCGGCAGAGGCGACTACCGCCTCGAGTTCGCCTGCGGGCATCGTCATGGACGACGAAACCTCCTTTTCACGTCCAGCGGGGTGGTGCTGGGCACCTCACAGCTTGTGGCCTCGTCGGACGTTATGCCGTCCGAGACGCCCCGCACCAAGCCGGTTCTGGGTTGTCGCCAGATTGTGACCGTTCCTTGTCCGAGAATTGCATGCTCGAAATACTCGACCCGGACCGCTGCCAGGGGGCTGGAAGCCGTCCATTGGACGACAACGTAGCCGAATGCCCGTTCAGCCGGCAGTGCCGCCCCGGTGCGGATCGGCGGTGACGCCTGCCGAACCAGGTCGGCGGTCGGCCAGAAACGGCAGGCGCGAACGCACTGCGGTCACCTCGCCGCGATCCACGTCGGCGACCAGTACCGACTCCGCGAGGGATGCTTCGGCCAGCGTGCGGCCCATCGGATCGATGATCGCGCTGTCTCCGGTGTAGTTGGCCCGGCCGCCCAGACCGACGCGGTTCACGCCGAGGACATAGGCCTGATTCTCGATCGCCCGCGCTCGAAGCAGGGTGCGCCAGTGCTCGCGGCGCGGTTCGGGCCAGTTCGCCGGCACAACGTAGAGGTCGGTATCAGCGGCGCAGGCCCAGAATTCGTCAGCGAAGCGGAGGTCGTAGCACACGAAGACGGTCACTCGCAGGCCGTCGACGTCGACCGTCAGATGGCGCTCTCCCGCGGCGTAGTGCTCATGCTCGCCGGCATGGCTGAACGGGTGGATCTTCGCGTACCGGTGCACGAGGCCGGCCGGGCCGGCCAGCACGGCGTTGTTGCGGTACTGCCCGTCCGCGCCGCGCTGGGCGATCGACGCGATCAGGTGGGCGTCGTGTTCGCGCGCCTGGGCGAGCAGGAACGCTTCGATGGGTCCGCCTTCGTCCTCGGCGATCCGCTCGGGCCGCATGGAGAACCCGGTCGCGAACATCTCGGCAAGCACGATGAGCCGGGCCCCGGCCGCGGCTGCCTGGGCGATGAGCGGAACCACGTGGTCTTGCGTGGCGGCATGGTCCTCCCACACGATGTCGTGCTGGATCGCGGCGATCTTCACAGGCGCGCCTCCGTCAATCTGCGCAGGGCCTCGTCGAGGACTTCGGGGCGCTTGCAGAAGGCGAACCGCACGAAGCTGTCGCCGGCGCGCGAGTCGTAGAAGACGCGGCTCGGAATGGCGACCACCCCGGCGCGGTGCGGTAGGTCTCGGCAGAACTCGACGGCGTCCGCGTGGACGTCGGCCGTCGCGAAATACGTCGCCTGCGGGCGCAGGACGTCCCAGCCGAGCAGGGCCAGGCCGTCGCAGAGCTGATCGCGCCGTTGCTGCAACCGCGCGGCGATGCCGGCGAAGTAGGCCGTGTCGGCTGCCAGCGCCCCGGCCACCGCGGGTTGAAACGGCGCACCGTTGACATAGGTGAGGAACTGCTTGACTGTGCGCACCGCATTGACCAGCGGCGCCGGCGCGCACACCCAGCCGATCTTCCACCCGGTGACACTGAACGTCTTGCCCGCGCTGCTGATGGTGACCGTCCGCTCGCGCATTCCCGGCAGCGTGGCAATCGGCAGGTGGCGCCGGCCGTCGAAGAGCAGGTGCTCGTAGACCTCGTCGCAGATGACGATCAGATCGTGCTCGCAGGCGAGCTCGGCCACCACCGACAGTTCCTCGGCGCTGAACACCTTGCCCGTCGGGTTGTGCGGGGTGTTGATCAGGATGGCCCTGGTTCGTGGGGTGACCGCGGCGCGCAGGGCGTCCGCGTCGAAGCCCCATCCGGCACCGTCACGTTCGAGGGTGACCGTCCGGCGCTGGGCGCCAGCCAGCGCGATGCAGGCGGCATAGGAGTCGTAATACGGCTCGAACACGACCACGTCGTCGCCGGGTCCGGCCAGCGCGAGGATCGCAGCGGCAATCGCCTCGGTGGCGCCGGCGGTGACGAGTACTTCGCCGTCGGCGGCGTAGTCGAGTGCGTAGTGGCGTCGTTGGTGTGCCGCGATCGCCTCGCGCAGCTCGGGTATGCCGGGCCCGGGTGGGTACTGGTTGTGACCGGCGCGGATGGCGTCGGTCGCGGCGGCGAGCAGCTCAGGCGGTCCGTCGGTGTCGGGGAAGCCCTGCCCGAGATTCACACTGTGCGTACTGAGCGCGAGGGCCGACATCTCGGCGAATATCGTCGTGCCGAAACCCTTCATGCGTTCGACGAGCAGGTCCGTCCCGGGCACGAAACCGAGGCTATACCGGTTTGTGCGGCGGCCCGCGCGGGTAATTTGCGGCCATGCCACAACAAGCCTGGAGCGCCAAGCGCGAGCGGCAGTACGTGCACATCGAGCAGGGCTTGGAAGAGCGCGGCCGCAGTAAGAAGGTGGCCAAGCAGATCGCGGCGCGCACCGTGAACAAGGAGCGCGCTCGCTCCGGCGAGGCCAAGCAGGCGAGCAGGACGTCCACCGATGACATCTCCTCGTCGCGGCGCGGGGGCCTGCGCTCACACTCCGGGTCAGCCGGGCGCACCCGCGATCAGCTCTACGCCGAGGCACGCGCACAGAACATCGAGGGCCGGTCCAAGATGACCAAGGCCCAGCTGGAGAAGGCCGTCGGCCGCTGACCGCCCCGCCAGTCCCGCCCTTGTGTTTCCCGCTTTGCACCTTTCAGCGCCCCAATCCGGGCTGAAATGGGGCGCTGAAAGGTGCAAAGCGTTGTCCACACCCCCCGCATTGTCCACAGATCGCGCTGCGCGATGGCGCCCAGCGCCGTCGCTCGGTAACGCTCTGCGGCATGCGTCCCGTCCCGCCCATCGCCCCGGCGCGTCTCGGCGTGTTCACGTACGCGGAGGCGATCGCCGACGGATGGACGGGCAAGGCACTGCGATGCGCCGTCGAGCGCAGTGCCTTGAGCCGGCTACGACCGGGGGTGTTTGCCGAGCCCATCGAACGTCCAGGCGACAGATTCGTCGCCGCCCGAACGGAGCTGGCCAGAGCGGCAATAGCGGCCGTGCTGGCCAACCCGACCGCCGTCGCGAGTCATACGTCCGCAGCCGTGCTACTCGGGCTGACGGTGTGGTATCTGCCGCGTACGCCGTGCATCACCGTCCCACCCAGGTTCGTCGGCGACGTCGAAGCCGCGCACTTGCATCGAGCCAGGATGCCGACCGGGCATGTCCTGGCCGGGGAGGCGGCCAGGACCGCCGCTGCCCGGACGGTCATCGACGTCGGGCGCGAGCACGGCGCGCTCAGTGCGCTCGTCACGGCGGACGCGGCGATGCACATGGGGCTGGTTACCCGGGCCGAGCTGCGAGCCCAACTGCACGACTGTCGCGGCTGGCCGGGAGTTCGGGCCGCGCGCCAAGCCATCGGGTTCGCCGACGACCGAGCCGAGTCGGCCCTCGAGTCCGCGAGCAGATTCAAGCTCGACGCCCGCGTACCGACTCCTGAACTACAAGCGTCGATCTACGACAACGCCGGCACCTTCCTGGGCCGATGCGACTTCCTCTGGGACGAGCTCGGCGTCGTCGGCGAAGCGGACGGCATGGACAAGTACGACGACCTCGAGCGGACCAGCTTGCGCGAGGAGAAGTTGCGCCAGGAGCGGTTCGAGCAGGCTGGACTTGTTGTCGTCAGATGGGGGAGCGCCGACCTGAGCAACGTCGACAGACTCGTGGCGCGGCTGCGTTCTGCGTACGCGCGGGCGGCGCAACGAACCGAACCGCGTCGCTGGTGCGTCCAGCGCAGCGCACAGATCCTCGCCTGAGCCCTGCGCCTGAGCCCTGCGCCTGAGCCCTGCGCCTGAGCCCTGCGCTTTGCACCTTTCAGCGCCCCAGAATGGCGAGATTCAGGGCGCTGAAAGGTGCAAAGCGCAGGGGAACGGGAGACTAGTCGCCGCTCTTGGCGCGCTTGCCGCGGAGCTTTTCGCGGTCCTGGCCGGCGAGGGCCACCTTGCGCATCCGCACACTTGCCGGCGTGACTTCGACGCATTCGTCGTCGCGGCAGAACTCCAACGCCTGCTCGAGCGACAGCGCCCGATGCGGGATGAGCGGTATCAGCACGTCGCTCGAGGACTGCCGCATGTTGGTGAGCTTCTTCTCCTTGGTCGGGTTCACGTCCATGTCGTCCTGACGGGAATTCTCACCGACGATCATGCCCTCATACACCTGCGTGCCCGGGCCGACGAACATGGTGCCCCGCTCCTGCAGGTTGGCCAGCGCGAAGCTGGTCGTGACGCCGCGGCGATCGGCCACCAGCGAGCCACTGGGCCGGGTGCGGATGTCGCCGACCCAAGGCTCGTAGCGCTCGTGGACATGGTGCAGCAGGCCGGTGCCGCGCGTCTCGGTGAGGAACTCGGTGCGGAACCCGATCAGGCCGCGGGCCGGAACGCGATAGTCCATCCGAACCCAGCCGGTCCCGTGGTTGACCATCTGCTCCAGCCGCCCGCGGCGCAGGGCGAGCAGCTGGGTGACCACGCCGAGGTAGTCCTCCGGCACGTCGATCGTGAGCCGCTCCACGGGCTCAGAGACGACGCCGTCGATTCGCCGGATGACGACCTGCGGCTTGCCGACGGTCAGCTCGTAGCCTTCGCGACGCATGATCTCCACCAGCACGGCGAGCTGCAGCTCACCGCGGCCCTGCACCTCCCAGGTGTCGGGCCGCTCGGTGGTCAGCACCCGGACGGAGACGTTGCCGATCACTTCGGCGTCCAGGCGGTTCTTGATCAGCCGTGCGGTCAGCTTGCGCCCGGACTGGCCGGCCAGCGGCGAGGTGTTGACGCCGAGCGTCATCGACAGCGACGGCTCGTCGATGATGATCACCGGCAGTGGACGTGGGTCGGCAGGGTCGGCGAGCGTCTCCCCGATCGTCACCTCGGCGATGCCGGCGACGGCGACGATGTCGCCCGGCCCGGCCTCGTCAACCGGCACGCGGTCCAGCGCGCGGGTAGCGAGCAACTCGGCCACCTTGGCGGTCCCGATCGAGCCGTCGGTGCGACACCATGCCACCTGCTGCCCGCTGCGAATCGAGCCGTTGTGGATCCGGCAGAGCGCGAGCCGGCCGAGGTACGGTGAGGCGTCCAGGTTGGTCACCTGCGCCTGCAGCGGCATCGCGTCGTCGTAGGTCGGCGCCGGGACGGTGTGCAGGAGGGTGTCGAACAGCGGCTCGAGATCCGGGCTGTCCGGCGTGCTGCCGTCCTCGGGCCGGTCCAGCGACGCCCGGCCGGCGCGGGCATTGCAGTAGACGATCGGGAACTCGATCTGGGAGTCGTCGGCGTCCAGGTCGAGGAACAGCTGGTAGGTCTCGTCCAGCACGGCGAGGATCCGGGCATCGGACCGGTCCACCTTGTTGATCACGAGCACCAGCGGGAGCCTGCGTTCCAGGGCCTTGCGCAGCACGAATCGGGTCTGCGGCAGCGGTCCTTCGCTCGCGTCCACCAGCAGCAGGACGCCGTCGACCATCGATAGGGCCCGCTCCACCTCGCCGCCGAAGTCGGCATGACCCGGGGTGTCGACGATGTTGATCGTCACCTCGCCGTGCCGGACCGCCGTGTTCTTCGCGAGGATCGTGATGCCCTTCTCGCGTTCCAGGTCGGTCGAGTCCATCACCCGCTCGTTGACATCGCCCGTGTCGGCCTGATGCGCGCTGAACGCACCGGACTGCCAGAGCATCGCGTCGACGAGCGTGGTCTTGCCGTGGTCGACGTGCGCGATGATCGCGACATTGCGCCGATCGGCGCGCACAGGCACGGCGTTCCTCCAGTCGTCGTAGCGGGGGATACCGCCATGGTACGGGCGACCAGCGCGCCGGCGCCCAGCAACCGTGTCGGGGACGCCCCCAGCTCGCGCGACATCAAGGCCGCAGCCGGACTGGGAGCCGGGGCGGCCCGGCGCTTGCATTCCCGGGACACCTGATGTCGGTCGTCCTTGACGCCGTGTTCTTCGGATTCTGCTCCTGGCTTGTCGCGCTGTTTCCGGCCTGGGTTATCCGCTCCCGCATTCCGCCGGACCGGTGACGACGACTACTCCGGCCTCGGGTCCCAGCGGAACCGGCGGATCGCGACGAGCGCACCGCCGACGCCCCATGCGGCCATCACGAGGATCGCGTGCCCGTCGATGCCCTTGCCCAGGGTGAAGGTCTGGATCAGTGCGTCGTTGAACGGCTTGATCGGGAAGACCCCGGCAATGTTGTTGATCACCTTCGAGGCGATGTGGAAGTAGGACCCGGAGATGAACAGCAGCGGGAAGAAGATGAACTGCACCACCGCCGGCGCGGCGTCGGCGTTCTTGATCAGCGACGCCACCGCGACGCCGATCGCGCAGAATGCTGCTGCCGCGATCAGCAGGGTGATCAGGATCGCGCCCCAGTTGCTCGGGAACGCATGCCCGTATACCCGGCTCATGATCACAATGAGGACGGTGTCGATCAGGCTCAGGATGATGCAGTGGATCACGATGCCGCCGAAGATCAGCCACGCTGGCGCCGGAGTGGCCCGCAGGCGCTTGAGGATTCCGGTCTGGCGGCGTAGCGACAGTGAGATGGCGAGCTGGCTGTAGCAGCAGCCGATGACCGACAGCGCGGTGATCGTCGGCGTGTAGTACTCGATGCCGCTGATGTGGTCGTAGACGTTGCCCGTGCGGAAGACGGCCCCGAGGATGACGAAGAAGATCACCGGGAACGCGAAGGTGAAGAACGCGCTCTGCGGGTTGCGCCAGAAGGACAGCTGCTCGTACCGCACCTGATGAACCAGGAGCGCACCCGTGCTCTTGCGCCGTCCGGTCTGCTGCGCCGCGGGAGCGCTGGCCGTGGTCACGTCATGCTCCTCTCCGCCTGCGGCGCATCGGCGCCCTCGCCGGTCAGCCGGATGTAGACGTCCTCGAGGCTCGGCCGGTCGACGATCAGGCGCGGCAGTGTCGTGTTGTTGCCCAGCGCCCACCCGGTGAGCTGATGCAGCACCTCGGTCGGGTCGTCCGCCTCGACGGTCACCATCTCCTCACCGTCGGGGCTGACGGCCACGGGCAACTCGTCCGCGGAATGACCCTCCGGCAGGGCGAACCGCACCCGCGCCTTCGCCGTGTCGCGACCGCCTAGCGTCTCCGGCGTGCCGCGCGCGACGATCTCGCCCGCGGCGATCACCGCGACCTCGTCGGCGAGGGCCTGTGCCTCGTCCATGTAGTGCGTGGTCAGCAGGATCGTGGTACCCAGCCTGGTCAGTTCCCGAACGAGTTCCCACGCGCTGCGGCGGGCGCTGGGGTCGAACCCGGTGGTGGGCTCGTCGAGGAACAGCAACCGAGGGTTACCGATGATGCCGAGCGCGAGATCGAGCCGGCGCTTCTGGCCGCCGGACAGGTCCTTGACCTTCTCCTTCTCCTTGCCGGACATGCCCACCAGCGCGATCACCTCGTCGATGTCCCGCGCTGCCGGGTAGTAGCCCGCGTTGCGGGCGACCGTCTCCCGCACCGTGAGGTACGGCTCGACGGCGATGTCCTGCAGCACCAGGCCGATCTGCTCGCGCATCTCCCGGCCGCCGCGCCGGTCGGCGGGGTCGAATCCGAGCACGCTGACCCGACCGGCGTCGCGCTGCCGGAAACCCTCGAGGATCTCCAGCGTGGTGGTCTTGCCGGCCCCGTTCGGTCCGAGCAGGGCGAAGATCTGACCTTCCTCGACGGTGAGGCTGACACCGCGGACGGCCTTCTTGGAGCCGTAGCTCTTCTGCAGATCGTCGATCTCGACGACGCTCACAACCGGTGTCTCCCTTCCCAGCGCCTCGCAGCTGCGGCGCGGCCGATCGCCAGCGCCGGGTGAACAGTATGGTGCGGGCCCCGCGCGGCAACAGGGCCGATCGATCGGCGCCGGGATGACAGCTGTCACGACCCGCCGGGCTGACGACGCCCCGACGTTGACGACGACCGCGCCGGCTGGTGCGCTGACGTCGTGAGCGATGGCGGCGAGACCGGGGGGCCGCGCGACCAATCGCGGCGGCAGGAGCACCGTCACCACCGACGAGCCATCGGTCTGGCTCGCGCTCGCGCGGGAGGCACTGCAGTTCGTTGCTAGCCGCTGAGCGAGCCGAGGCCATGGCCGGGGCCGGTCAGAGCTGGCGGAAGTCCGGCCGGGAGCGCCGCGGGCCGCGCCGGGGCGGATACGCGCCGGGGGTGAGTTCGAGCAACCGGACGACGCGGTAGCGGTGCGGCCGCCACGGCTCGAGAAACGGCTCCACCTCGTCATGGGATAGCGGGTGGCCGGCGAGCGCATGGCCGATCAGGCCGGGCAGATGGTAGTCGCCCAGCGACACGGCGTCGGCGTCGCCGAATGCGCGGGCGCCCACCTCGGCCGCGGTCCAGAGGCCGATGCCCGGAACCGCCTGCAGTCGCCGGTACGCGGCCGGCCGATCCAGCAGCACGCACTCCTCCAGCCGGTGCGCGACGGACGCGCCCGCGCGCGCGGTGCTGGCCCGCCCGGGATCCACGCCGGCGAGGTGCCACTCCCACGACTGCAGGCCCGCCCACGCCTTCGCCGTCGGCGGCACCCGCATGCCATCCGGCGCCGGACCGGGAGCCGCCTCGCCGTGCCGCGCAACGAGCCGGCACCATGCGGCGCGCGCATCGACGCCCAGCACCCGCTGTTCGATCACGGCCGGGATCAGCGCCTCGATCACCCGACCGGTGCGTGGGACCCGCAATCCCGGCAGTCGATGAAACGCCTTGTGCAGCAGGGGATGTCGCGGCTCGAAGCTGCCGTCGTCGTCGTCCGAGCCGAGCAGCGCAGGAAGGCCGTCGATCAGCTCGGCGGCGCCCGGGCCCCACGCGCTCGCGTCGATCTCGCTGGGTCCGCGCTGTGCGACACGATAGGTGACCGGACCGGTTTGCGTTCGGCTGGTCCGCCAGACCGCGCCGTCGCCAGTGACCCGGTGGCACGGGTCGCGCCGGCCACGCCCGAGCGACGCGAGCGTAAGGGCCGCGGCGACGGCACGGCGCGGGCGCCAGGTCGTCGTTACGGCCGCCTCGATCAGCACGAGCTCATTCCAGCACGCGCGGCGTGGATCAGCTCGGATTCCAGCCGTACACGCGGTCCACGGGCAGGCTCAGCAGCAGCCTGCGATCGGTGACCATGGCCGCACGGAACTCATCCCAGTCGGGGTGCTCGCCGGCGATCGAGCGGTAGAGCTCCACCAGTGCGTCGGCGGTCGCGTCATCGGGTCTGGTGGTCACCGGCGAGAGCTCCGCGGTCGACTCGACGACGGCGTAGGCACCGAGATCGGGCGTGGTGACGAGCAGTGACGCGCGGGGGTCGCGACGCAGGTTGCGGGTCTTGGCCCGATCGTCGGTCACCGAGATGCGAACCGTCTTCGCCTCGGCGGCGTAGAAGTATCCGATGTTGGACAGCTGCGGTCGGCCGTCCTTCTTGATGGTGGTGAGCACGCCGCGGCGCTGGGCGACGAGCAGCTCGAGCAGATGGTCGGACTCTGCGCTCATGTGGGACTCCTTCGGGGTGCCAGGGCGAGTCTGGGCAGGGCGATGTGGACGAGCGGTCCGATGCTGGCGGCATAGAGCACGGTGCCGACCCCGATCGTGCCGCCGAGGAAGAACCCGACGGCGAGCACACTCGCCTCCACGCAGGTGCGCGCCACCCGGATCGAGATGCCCCGGGCGGCAAGACCGGTCATCAGACCGTCGCGTGGCCCGGGCCCGAGGCCCGCACCGATGTAGAGGCCGGTGGCGGCGGCGTTGCCAAACACGCCTGCGATCAACAGCCCGATCCGGGCCGCCATGGCGTGCGGGCTCGGCAGGACGGCCAGCACGGCATTCGTGGCCACGCCGACGAGCACGGCGTTTGCGAGCGTGCCGACGCCGGGGCGTTGCCGCAGCGGGATCCACGCGAGCAACACCACCAACGACACGACGATGATCACGGTGCCGATGCTGTGATGCACGACGCGACCCAGACCCTGGTGGAAGACATCCCACGGATCGAGGCCGAGCCGCGCCCGCACCATCAGCGCGAGGCTCGCGCCGTAGCCGAACAGTCCGACCGCCAGCTGCCCGGTTCGGCGTGCCGGCCGGTCGGTCAGGGGTTCGAACAAGCGCGCCGGCACATCACACCGTATCCCGACCGGCCGCGCGCGAAGGCGTGCACCCGGTCGCTGTGCATCCGGTCTCCTAAGCGTCCAGCCGGTAGACGGCGCGGGCGTTGTCGGCGAAGATTCGCCGTTCGACGTCGGCAAGCCACCCGGGGCGGACGACGCCGGAAAGCCTGTCGCACAAGGTGATCCATGCATCGCGGAGCATTGCCAGCGCGAACCAGTGGGTCTCCGGCGGGCCGTGGCCGTCGCTGCCGAGCAGCAGCCGGTGCGTCGGCGCGAGATCCACCATCCGCAGCAGCCGGTCCGCCGTCGTCGCGGGGCTGATCAGGTTTGCGAGCGAGAACTCCGCCCAGACGTGCGGCCTGGTGCCGGCGAGATGCGCGACCTGCTCGTGCCACGGGAACGCACCGTGGATCAGCACGACGTCGGCGGCGGCACCCTCCGGCGTGCGGAGTAGGTCGTCGAGCAACAGCGGATCCGCGTCGGCCATCCGAAGCTCGGAGTCACCGAAACCGGTGTGCACCTGCATCGGCATCCCCAGGTCGGCACACAGGCCAAGGGTCCGGCGCAGCACCAGGTCGCGCAGCGCCTTGCCGCGGCGCCGCACCGGCAGCTCTAACTCGCGCAGCGACCGGTCCGCGGCGCCGGTGTCCGCACCGGGGTCGACGCCGAGGCCGGTACGGTACGCGAGCACCGTCTTGCAGCCCGCCGCGCCCGCAGCGGCACCAGCGGCGACGAATCGCTCGACCCCGCCGCAGATCTCGGCAGCGCCCGCACCGGTTTCGATCAGCGGATCGATCACCGCCTCGATGCGCAGTAGCGACCACGTCGGCGCGCCGGCAAGGTCCGCGTACGCCGCCGCCTCGTCAGGTTGCAGCGGGTCGGTCCCACCGTCGAGCAGCATGCCGCCGACGCCGACGTCGCCGAAGAGGCGGCGAACGTAGCCGCCCCAGTCGGCGCCGGCCAGCTGGTCGCGAACCGCTTCGACGTCGTCCGGCTCACAACCCAGCAGCCGGGCGAGCCGGAGCCGCAGCGCCTCCAGCGCGAGCCGGCCCGGCGCCAGCTCGCGCCGCCGCTCGTCGCCGTGCGGGTCGACGTCGAGGCTGATCGACCCCAGGTCCAGCGGCCGCGCCCGCAGGCCGAACGGGTGGGCGTGGTCATCGATCAGCTCGACGGTTCCCCGCCGATTCCTCATGTGCTCGGCTGCGGCGCCCACGCCTTGCCGGTCGGTTCGACGTCGTCCTCGTCGCCACCCTCCTCGCCGAGGATGGACCCGATCCGCGCGACCGCCTCCGGCCGGGATGCCCGCAGCCCCATCAGCACGACGAGGCCGACAATGATCCAGGCCAGGGTGATGTAGGGGGTGTAGCGCAACGGCTTGGGCGGTGCCGGATAGATGGAACCGTAGAGCGCTGCACCGAAGATGACGGCGCCGATCACCGGCACCACGAGGTGCGCCAGCACGTTGTAGCGACGCTTCGTACGGCGGAAGAACACGGCGCCGCCGAAACACAGCTCGATGTAGACGACGATCACGGCGAGGGTGCCCAGCGTAGCGAAGAAGAAGTAGACGTTGTTCGGCCGGGCGCCGAGCGCGCTGTTGGACAGGCCGAACCCAGCCACGAAGGCAAGCACGGTGGCGATGCCGGCCACCATCAGGGTCGCGTTGGCAGGGGTCTGGTACTTCGGGTGGGTGCGGCCGAGCCACGAGGGCAGCGTCCCCTCGCGCCCCATGGCGAAGAGGGTGCGCGTGGACGCGGTCGCGCAGCCGACGCAGACGATGAATGCCGCGAGCATGGCACCGATCTCCACCAGTGTCGCGATCGGACCGTCGACGAATCGCTTTGCGATCGTCTTCAGCGCAAAGGAATCCCCGCCGAACGCTGCGCCGTTCTTGACGCCGAAACCGATCGACAGCGAGTACGTCGTCCATGCATAGAACACGATGGCGAATCCCGTCGCCGCGATGATGGCGATCGGCACGGCCCGGCGCGGATTGGCGGTCTCCTCGCCGAAGTCGGCGGCAGTTTCGAATCCGATGTAGGAGGTGACGCCCAGGATGATTCCGTAGAACACGCCGTTGGACCCGCCCTTGACGGTGTGCCCGAACGTGAACGGCGCACCGGTGTTGCCGTGCGCCCCACCTTTCGCGGTGACGACGGCGTCGACAATGACGATCACCGCGATGGTGACGATGCCGACGAGCAGCTGCACGCGGGTCGTCACCTTGATGCGAACGATGGAGAGCACGACGAGGAGCGCCATGCCGATCAGGAAGAACAACGGCCACCACTTGACGTCGAGGCCGACAAGGTCGCAGAACAGGAAGGAAACACCGGCCATCGTCATCGGGACGAAGCAGGCGAGCCCGAACGCGTACATCCAGCCGGCCATGAATCCCGCCGACTTGCCGAGGCTGCGGCTTGCGTAGGTATAGGCGTACCCGGCCGAGGCCATCCGGCGGGTGAACCCGATCACCACGAAGGCGAGCGCCAGGCAGGCGACGCCGCCGAGCAGGAATGCGAGCGGTGTCGAGCCTCCGGCGACGAGGGCGACGCCGGGGACGTTGAGCAGCGAGGCCATCCCGGGGGCGATGACCGAGATCGAGATCGCGATCGCGTCGACGATCGACAGGCTGCCCTTCGCGAGCCGTTGCTCGCTGGCTGGTGTGGTGGACGCTTGAGTGGCCATGCGGGGTCTCCTTCGTGCGGGCAGCGATCAGCGCACCGGGATGACGGTGCTGTCGTCGAGCTGGTAGTCGAATGCCAGCGGCACGCACTCGCGTTCGAGAACCCACTGCAGGAACCGCTGGTGTACCGGGTGTTTCTGGTACCGATGGAGCGCGTCGACGTCGTCGAACTCCATGTGGAGCAGGTATTGGTGGCCGCGGGTGCGCTCGCCGGTGATGTCCGACCCGAAGCGCAATGTGGTGATCCCGCCGATCTCCTCCGGCCAGGCGGTGATCTGACGGCGCATCTCGGCGGCGTCTTCGCCGCTGAGGTCGGCGGGGAAGGCGAACAACACGACGTGCTGTAACACCACGCTCTGCTTTCCGGTCGGGGCGCCGGCGCGCCGTGAACTCAGTAGAACTCGAAGTACTCGCGCATCTGCCACGCATCACCGGCGGCGTCGGGATCCTCTGCTTCTGATCGGGCGGTGTCGTATCGTGCCAGCTCGGCGCGCTTCATCATCAGCCAGTAGTCGACGAATCCGTCGCCGAACTGCGTGCGGTACATCTGGTCGGCCGAGAGCGCATCGAGTGCGTCTGCGAGAGACGTCGGCAGGAGCGGGACATCCGCGGCGTAGGGATCGGATTCGAGGGCGTCCGGCGGCGTCGCCTTGCGTGCGATGCCATCGAGTCCGGCAGCGAGATCGGCGGCCAGGTAGAGGAACGGGTTTGCGGCTGGCTCACCCAGCCGGTTCTCCAGATGCGTGCCGGGGTCGGCCGGGCCGCCCTGCACCCGTACCAACGCGCCGCGATTCTCCACCGCCCAGCAGATCCGGTCGGGTGCGAAGGAGTACGGCGCGAACCGCGAGTACCCGTTGATCGTCGGCGTCACCAGCGCCGTCATGCCCGGGGCGTGGTCCAGCAGGCCAGCGACGTAGCTGCGGCCGGTGGCCGAGAGCACGTCGACGTCGTCGGAGAAGGCGTTCGTGCCGTGCTCGTCGACCATCGATGCGTGCAGGTGCCAGCCCGACGCGAAGAAGTTCGGGAGCAGCGGCTTGCACATGAAGGTGGCGAGCAGGCCACGGCGCGCGCAGATCTGCTTCACCGCGCTCCGGAAGAGCAGCGCTGCGTCAGCCCCGGCCAGCCCCGCGAGCGGGCTGAAGCTGAACTCCAGCTGGCCCGGGCCCCACTCGTCCTCCATCGCGCGCGGCATGAGGCCGACGGCGCAGAGCCCGTCCCGCAATGCTTCCAAGGTGTCGTTCACCGAGTCCAGCCGGACCTCGGAGAGGAACTGGTAGCCGAGCTGGAACGGCGCCACGGTGGGCGTTGCGGCCGGCTGGGTGGTGTCCTCGAGTCTCACGCCCGACTGCGCCCGGGTGATGTAGAACTCGATCTCCAGACCGGTGACATAGGTCAGTCCGAGCTTCGCGGCGCGCTCGAGCTGCGCACGGAGCAACCTGCGAGCGTCGAGTGGAACCGGCGTGCCGTTGCCGAAGTACGCGTCGCAGAGCACCCAGCCGGTGCGGTCGGCCCATGGCAGCACCCGGAACGTCGTCGGGTCCGGCACGATCACGACGTCGGGAAAGCCGGTGAACTCGGGGATTCCGAAGCCGCCGCCGTCCGCGAACGCAGGCGGGAATACGGTGTTGCCGGTGTCCAGGCTGTAGATCGCACCGGAGAAGTCCACGCCGTTGGACAGCGCCGCCCGGGTGGCGTGCGGCGACAGGAACTTGGCGCGCGGTACGCCGTGCTGATCGGCGACGACGACGCGGATCGTCTGTAGGCCGAGTTGCTCGATCGCGTCGACCATCTCGGCCGCTGCCTGCTTCTGCTCGGCGGTGAACAGGGCGTGCTCGGCGACGAACCCCGCCCGGCCCACCCCGGCAGTAGCGGCCGCCTCGGCTCGGGTTTCCGCAGCGCTCATCGGCGGTCAGTCCCTTCCGTCGACGAACATCGTCGACTCGCCGGTGACCATCGGACTGGTCGGCAGCATCAGCGACAGCAGGTCGGCCGCCGAGTTCTTTGGTGCCATCTCGGCGATGGTCATCGACGTCTCGGTGCGCTGGATGCCCTCGATCTGCCAGACATGGTTCAGCAGGACGTCGCGCAGGTGTACATGGTCGCGCACCCGAAGCCGCACCAGCAGGTCGATTCCACCGGTCACCAGCATGACCTCCTCGACCTCCGGCAACATCGCGAGACCGCGCATGATCTTGCCCTGCTCGTATCCCGGCAGCGCGGTGATCGTCAGGTAGACGATGGTGGGGTAACCCAGGCGGCTCCAGTCGACCCGGACGCCGTACCCGGTGATGACGCCGAGTCGTTCCAGCCGCGCCAGCCGCTCGCCGATCGCCGGCGCCGACATGCCGAGGCGCCGCGCGAGTTCTCGCTGCGACATCCGGGCGTCGTCGCAGAGCAGCCGCAGGATCCGGATGTCGAGCGGGTCGACCGGTGCGACATCGACCGGGTGCGCGGTGTATTCGCTGATGCTCGACAGGGGCGTGGCGGCAGGTGAGACGCCTCGGCGGCTGGTGCGCTGCGCCATTGTCACCTTCCAGACTGTGGACCGGTCCACTTGTCATTGGGAGCCCACGACGGCGACATCGCCTGTAGGACGTAAGGTCCTGGTGGGTGATCCAAGACTGACTGTAAGGTAATGTCAAGCCGCAAGCTAGCGCCAGATCCCAGCCAGGTGGCGCCGAGGGAGGCAGAGCGATGACCAGCGGGCTGGCAGCACAGCAGCCGGTACCGGGGCCGGGCAGCCTGCTGCCGCGGTCGTGGTCGCACCGGCTGGCGCGCCGCAGCGCGGGGCAGGACGGCGTGCTCACCGGCATTCTCGCGCTCGCGAACGCCACCGGCGTGATCAACTTCTCCGGCGGCTTCCCCGATCCGTCGGTCTTCCCCACCGGGGTGTTGGCCGAGATCACCGAGCGGCTGCTGCGTGACGACGCCGGCGTCGCGATGCAGTACGCGCCGAGCCAGGGCATCCAGACCACTCGGGAGGCGATCAGCGACCGGCTCGCCGAGAGCGACGGCCGGCGGCCCGGGCCGGACGAGCTGATGGTCACCAGCGGTGGCATCGACGCGGTGACGTTGATCGGCAGGAGCATGCTCGACGCCGGCGACGTCGTCGTGGTGGAGGAGCCGACCTACCTCGGCGCTATCGCGGGCTTCGCCGGCTTCGATGCCAGGATGCGCGGGGTGCCGGTCGACGACGACGGCATGTGCGTCGACGCGCTGGCCGAGTTGCTCGACGGCGGCCTCGCGGTGAAGGTTCTCTACGTCATCCCGGAGTACCAGAACCCAAGCGGCCGGACGCTCTCGCTGTCCCGCCGGCACGCGCTGGTCGAGCTCTGCCGTCGGCACTCGGTCCTGATCGCCGAGGACGTCGCCTACCGCGAGCTCGGATTCACCGGCAGCCCGCTGCCGAGTCTCTGGTCGCTCGCGCCCGAGGTCGTCGTGCAGATGGGCACGTTCTCCAAGACATTCTTCCCGGGCGTGCGGCTCGGTTGGGCCGCCGGACCGCCCGAGGTGGTTGCAGCGCTCGTCGTCGCGAAGCAGAACTCGGATCAGTGTGCCGGCGCGCTCGGCCAGCGGATGATCGAGGCCTTCCTGCGCGGCAGGCACTTCGACGCCCAGCTTGTTCGCGCCCGCGCGCTGTACCGCGCTCGCGGCGAGGCGATGCAGGCCGCGTTGGCGAAGCACCTACCGGGCCTCGGCACCTGGACGACGCCCGAGGGCGGCTTCTTCAGCTGGCTGCACCTGCCGGGCGTCGACACGACGGCGATGTCGGCCGCTGCCCGCGGTGTCGATGTCGCCTACGTGCCCGGCGCCGGATTCTTCGCGGAGCGGATTGACAACGAGCACCTGCGGCTGTCCTTCAGCCGCGTGGGTGAGGCCGAGATCGACGACGGCGTCGCCCGGCTGGCCGGCGTCGCGGCAGCGGCCCGCCGATGACCAGGGTCCACCCGATCGGCCCCGCAACCCACTATCCGTCCCTGCCGTCGACGCACTGGAGGAATCGATGACCGCCGAACACTTCCTCGCCGAGCCCGGCGGGGTACCGACGGCGCCAGGGCGGTTCGTCGACGTCGACGCTATCGAGGTCCTGGAAATCCTTCCCGGGCTGCGCTTTCGCCCGGTCGCCGGCGAGCGCTCGCTCACCAATATAGTCACCCTCGATCCCTACACGGAGGCGCCGATGCACTGGCACGAGGAGGAGCAGACCGTGCTGGTGCTCGAGGGCGAGTTCGACTTCACCATCGAGGGCGAGACCCGCAGGATGCGGGCCGGCGACATGGCCGTGATCCCGGCGTGGACCCGCCACGGCGCGCGCACCTATGAATCAGCCTGCAAGGAGGTCGACTTCTTCAGCCCGCCGCGGGCGACGCTGGTCGACCACGCGCGCTCGCAGGTCGGCGAGGGCGTGTCGACGGCGGCGGAGACCTGAGATGGATCTGGGCCTCACCGGCCGTCGGGCCATCGTCACCGGCGGCTCGAAGGGCATCGGCCTGGCCGTCGCGAAAGAGCTGGCCAGCGAAGGTGCACGGGTTGCGATCTGTTCGCGCAACGGCAGCGAGCTGGCCTCGGCCGCCGAGGCGATCGGCAACGATACGTTCCACCACGTCGCCGACGTCACCCGGGCCGGCGACGTTCAAGCGTTCGTCGACGCCGCAGCCGAAGCGCTCGGCGGCGTCGACATCCTCGTCAACAATGCGGGCGGGGCGCATCCGGGCAATTTCGAGGCACTCACCGACGACGACTGGCACGGTGACCTCGACGTCAAGCTGTTCTCCCAGATCCGCTGCTTCCGGGCGGCGCTGGACCACCTGAAGCGCAGCGGCTCCGCCCGGGTCGTCAACATCAACGCTGTCTACGGGAAATACCCCGATCCGGCATTCTTCGCGACCACGGTGATCCGGGCCGCGTGCCTGAACCTGAACAAGGTGCTCGCGCAGGAGTTTGCCGGCGAAGGCATCCTCGTCAACAGCGTGAACATCGGCTTCGTCGACACCCCGCAATGGGACAACATTCATTCCAAGCGGGCACCTGACATATCGAAGGAGACATTCTTTGCCCGGCTCGCCGACACCGAGGTCCCGCTGCGACGATTCGGCACGGTCGACGAGGTGTCCGGGCTGGTCTGTTTCCTCGCCGGCTCCCGCGCCAGCTATATCACCGGCGCCGTCATCGACGTAGCCGGCGGGATGGGGAAATACGTCTGATGTGCCGTCTGCTCGGATGGGTCAGCGATCGGCCCCAGAGCCTGCGCGAGGTGCTCTCCCCGGGCTCTTCGGCGAGCCTCGCGGAGCTGTCGAAGCCGCACGCCGACGGTTGGGGCGCGGCCTACCTCGCCGATTCCGGCGCCTCGCTTGGCACCATCCGATCTCCGTTCCCCGCGGGCAACGACCCCGCGTTCACCGACTTCGTCGGCCGCATACGGACCCGCGCCGCGATCGTGCACGTGCGGATGGCGACACCCGGATACGGCCTCGGCGTCGTCAACAACCACCCGTTCCAGCACGGCGGCTGAGCGATGGCGCACAACGGTGCCATCACGCCACGCGACCGAATCGACCAGCTACTGCCGCCCGGCGCCCCGGCACCTGCCAGCAGCACTGACAGCGAGCGGCGCTTGCCGGCCCACGGTCGGCTCAGGCACCAGCGCGGCGCGGGCCGGATCGACGGGCTCGGAAGGCAGCGACGTTCACCCGGTTTGCGCAGGTGGCGCCGCAGAACCGGCGCGATCGGTTCTTGGACAGGTCCACCAGCACATCGTCACAGTCGCCGGCGGCGCAGGTCCGCAACCGTCGCAGCTCCCCGACCCGCACGACGTCGACCATCGCCATCGCCGCCTCGACCGCCATCCGGTCGGCGAGCGGCGCATCGGCCGACGTCGCGTGCAGGTGGTAATCCCACTCGTCGTGACGCACCAGCTGCGGCAGCGCTCTGAACTCCCGCAGCAGCGCGTTGACGATCTCGACGGCGTCGTCGTCGTCGACCTGCCACAGCCGGGCCAATCGCGGCCGCAGCGCCCGCACCGCGGCCAGCTCGGCGCGGTTGCGCCGGCGTAAACCCGTCCACTCCCACTCCGCCACGAAGGCGTCGAGATCGGCGATCGTGGCGAGGCCGTCGGGGTCGGTGTGCCCGGTGTTCACCAAGGCCGCCGCCGCATTGAGCGCCACCTCGGTGTCATGGGCAAAAAGCACCTTGACTCCTTTCGCCGCCGCTGGCTAGCGTCAGGATCATATCTCGGTTCAGCCATTACGGTGGGAGTGATGATGCGGTCCAGCTCGGGCGGTGGGCTGGCGCTCGCCGCCGTCTCCGCAGCGACATTCGGCACCTCAGGGGCGTTCGCATCGTCACTGATTGACGCCGGCTGGAGCCCGGCCGCGGCGGTGACGGCGCGCATCTGCGCCGCAGCGTCGATGCTCACGATTCCCGCTCTGGTCGCGCTGCGCGGCAGGTGGTCGATGCTGCGGCGCGGTGCCGGCCCCGTCGCGGGCTACGGGTTGATTGCCATCGCCGGCTGCCAGCTCTGCTACTTCAACGCGCTGCAGCACCTGTCCGTCGGCGTCGCGCTGCTGCTCGAGTACCTCGGCACGGTGCTGGTGGTCGGCTGGTTGTGGGTGCGGCACGGCCAGCGGCCGCGTCGGCTGACCATCGCCGGCGCGTCCGCGGCCATCGTCGGCCTGGTGCTCGTCCTTGACCTCGCCGGCGTGCACCGGCTCGACCTCGCGGGCGTGCTGTGGGGCCTCGCCGCCGCGGTCGGACTTGCCACCTTCTTCGTGCTCTCCGCGCGCCAGGAGGACCCGCTGCCGCCGGTCGCGATGGTGTGGGCGGGCATGGTCATCGGCGCCGTCGCGCTCGGGGTCCTGGATGTCACCGGCGTAATCGCCGTGCACAGGGGCGCCGCCGACGTGCGCTTCCTCGACCTCCGGGTGAGCTGGGTTGTGCCGGTGCTCGGTCTGTCCCTCGTTGCCGCCGTCATCGCCTACGTCGCCGGTATCGGAGCGGCCCGGCGCCTCGGTGCGAAGGTCGCCTCGTTCGTCGGCCTCACCGAGGTCCTGTTCGCGGTGCTGTTCGCATGGCTGTTCCTCGGCCAGCTGCCGACCGCGGTGCAGCTCGTGGGCGGCGTGTTCATCGTCACCGGCGCCGCGCTGGTGCGCCTCGACGAGCTGCGCGGCGGTCCAGCCATCGCCGCCGACCCAGTTCTGGCGCAGATTCCACCCGTACTCGCCGGGACCGCCTCCGGTGCGCATCCAGCGGCCGTCGACCTGGAAGTTGAGTGAGCATGTAGACGTCGGAGCCGTCAGCCCCGTCTTTACCGGTAGGTGACACTAGCCTCGGTAGCTCGTTCCGGTGGGGTGATCAGGTGCGCACGACTGGCGACGCGGACTTCACGGCGTTCGTGTCCGCCCGTTATCGCCCGCTCGTGCGCCGGGCTCGTCTGCTGACCGGCAACGCCGATGCCGCGCGCGATCTGACCCAGAGCGCACTCGAGCGGCTGTACCCGCGATGGCGGCTGATGCGGGAACCACACGCCGCGCACCAGTACGTCGAGCGCACGATGGTCCGCCTGCTCATCGATCGCCGCCGGCGCGGTTCGGTGACGGAGGTTCCGCTGGTATCCGACGACGCCGACCCGCAGACCAGCGCAGACCCAACAGCTGCGGTAGACGATCGGCTTGCACTACAGCAAGCTCTCTCCGGCCTGACACCCAGCCAGCGAGCGGTGCTGGTGCCCTCTCTGCCAACCTGGGTTG
>QHCA01000152.1 GCA_003244095.1 Pseudonocardiales bacterium
GCGCTGAAGATGGTCCAGTTGCGTCCGCCGAACTTCGCGACGGCGAAGGTGTACGGCACGCGCAGGACCGACCCGACGAGTGCGGGCACCGCCGTCAACAGGAACTTGCCGGCCGGGTCGACACCGTACTTCGGGCCCATGAAGAGCACGAGCACCGACCAGATGCTCCACACCGAGAAGCCGATGTGCTCGGTGAGAATGGACAGCAGCAGGTTGCGGCGGGCGACGCCGGCACCCGTGTCGGCCCCGAACTTCGGGTCCTCCGGCCGCCAGTCGTCGATGTCCCGGCCGACGATTGCTGGCGCTTCCCCTACGGGGGTGGGGGCGACGGATGTAGTCACGATGGGCCTTTCTGCCGAGGGGACGTCCTGGATTACGGCAAAAACCTAGGCAGGCGGGATTTCGCCGCCGTTCCTTCATGACGTCGTTGGTGCAACTTCCCTCGCACGCCCCCTGACCCCCCGTCGTGGGACAGCCGACACCGGGACGTAACACAGCGGCCCAGGATCACAGCCAGCGCGCCGGACACCGGGACACGCCCTCGGAGCGCTGCACCATCGGAACGGGCCGATGGCCCGTGGTTATGCTCGTCAGCACCGGACGTCGTGTCGGGGCGCCGCGCCCAGTCTGAAGCGCACGAGGAGCTGATTCGTGTATCTGGCACACGCGTTCGGGCAGCGCTATGAGCTACCCATCCCCCTGCTGTTGTTCGTCCTCGGCGGGGCCGCGGTCGTCCTGGCGTCGTTCCTGCTGGTGTTCCGCTCGGCCGTCGCCCGCCGCGAGGAGCACCCTCCGCCGGACGAGACCCACCTGCAGACCCTGCGGCCGGTCTGGGCGGCCATCAGCATCCTCATGCTCGCGCTGCTCGTCGCCGCCGGCTTCGTCGGCAGCCAGGAGGTGCCGGAGAACATCCTGCCGACCGTGTTCTGGGTCGTCGTCTGGGTGGCCGTCCCGCTGTCCTGCGGCGTGCTCGGCGACTGGACCCAGGCGGTCAACCCCTTCGCCAACCTCGCCAAGGTGGCCGACTCGCCGCGCATCCGCAAGGCGCTGCTCGGCAGCCCCGAGCCGGTGGTGTGGCCACGCTGGCTCGGCTGGTGGCCAGCGGCCGCGCTCTACTTCCTGGCCGGCCTGGCCGAGCTGGTCTTCAATCTGACGTGGACGGTACCGCGCAACATCGCCCTCGCGCTGCTGCTCTACGCAGTCTACTGCCTGTTCGGCGGGCTGATCTTCGGACGCGCGTTCGTGCAGCGCGGTGAGATGTTCTCGGCGGCATTCGCGACCTGGGGCCGGCTGGGTTACCTCCGGTTCGGCGCGCCCGGTCGGCGAGGATTCGCCGCCGGGCTGGAGGTGCCCTTCGAACCGACGGTCAGCCGGATCGCGTTCGTGCTCCTGCTTCTGGTCAGCGTCAACTTCGACGGTCTGCTGTCGACGCCGCGGTGGAACACCTTCGAGCGCAAGGTGCAGAGCTCCATCGGGGCGGCGGCGGACCGGCTGGAGGTCTTCCGTACCCTCACCTTCCTCATCCTGCTGCTGGTGATCGCCGGACTGTTCGGGATGTTCGCGCTGGCCGCGTCGCGAGCCGGCCGGGACGGTGCCCGCTTCCGGGGGGCACTGGCCGGCCTGCTGCCCAGCGTCCTGCCGATCGCCTTCGGCTACCTGCTCGCGCACTACGTGCAGTACCTGCTGGTCAACACACAACTGCTGTTCCCGCTCGTCGGCAACCCGATCGGCAAGGAGTCCTGGCCGCTGCACCTGCCGTTCCCGTTCAACGACACCTACGAGGTGCACCCGCACTTCCTGCCGACGGCGTTCTACTGGTACATCGCCGTGTTCGTCATCATCGCCGTGCACGTGATGGCCGTGGTGCTCGCACACCGGCACCTGGCCCGGGCTGGGCGCAGCGTCGAGCGGGCGCGGGCCAGTGAATACCGCTGGCTGGTGGCGATGGTCGGCTACACGATGCTGAGCCTGTGGCTGCTGGCCCAGCCGCTGGTCAGGGAGGCGCCCAAGCCGGCGCCCAAGCCGGCGGCAACGGCGGCGACGGCGGCGACGCTGGCCGCGGCGAGGCCGGCTGCTCGGTGACGTCGCCCCTGTCCCGCCGCTGGACGTGGCTGCTGGTCGCCGCGGCCGGCCTGATGCTCGCCTGGCTCGCCGCACCGGTGGTCGCGCCGCTCTACGACGGGGTGGGTTTCCCGGACGAGCCGTACCGGTACGTCACCCGGCCGGCAGGTGACACCAAGGTGACCAAGCCGCCAGGTCAGGTAGCCGTCCGGATGCCCGTGTCGGACGGCACGACCGATGGGTTCAACGGCGCCAGCGCCGAGACGGGGCCGCAAATCAGCATCTTCGTGCCCACCGGGACGCTGGCCGTCCCGAAAGACGCGCACACCCTGCTGCTGAGGGCCGACCCGCGCACGCCGGACGGCGCGGCGGACGGGGGCAGCGTGGACGGCAACATCTACCGCCTGACCGCAACGCCTGACACCGGCAAGGCCAGCGTCGCCAAGGTGCCGGACCAGATCCAGATCATCATGCGGGCGACGACGGCCAAGCAACCAGGGCCGACGATGGAGTACCGCCCCGACGGCCGACAGGCGTGGAGCCGCCTCAAGACGTCGCGGTACGGCACCGACCTGTACGCGGCAACCGTCAAGGGATTCGGCGACTACGCGCTGGTCTTCGCGAAGCCCGTATCGGGGGTTGCCAAGGCGGCCGCCAAGTCGGGCCCCGCCAAGTACGCGTACGCGCTGATCGTGGCCGGGCTCCTGATCTTCCTCAGCTCGGTCGTCCTGGCGATCAGGGTGGCGAGGGCTCGCCGAGCAGCGCTCGAATGACGGCGCCGGCCGTCAGGGCCGGTCGCCCGGGCGATCGGCCGGCCGATCGCCTGGCCGGTCGCCTGGTCACGCCGCTGCTCGTGGCCGGCTTCGCGGCCGCGCTGGCCCTGCGGGTGGTCCTCGGCAGGGTCGCGGTCGCGGATTCCCGATCGGCCGGGCTTGCGTTCGCCGCCGTCCTGCTCGCGCTGGCCATCGCCGCCGGCGTGCACCTGCGGCTGGGCGTCCGCTCCACGGTGATCGGCGTGTGCGGCGGGGCGGTGCTCTGCCTGCCCGGCGTTGTCGGGTGGCTGACGGGGGCAGCATCACACCGTTCGGCCGGGGCCTTCCTGCCGTGGGCGGCCGTCGTCACCGTGGTGGCCGCCGCTGAGGAGATCTTCCTGCGCGGCGCGCTGTTCTCCGCCGTCGCTCGTCGGCGCGGGCCGGTCGCCGCCGTCGCGTTCGGGGCGGGGCTCTTCGCCTTGATGCACGTGCCGCTCTACGGCTGGCACGTCGTACCGCTCGACCTTGCCGTGGGAATCTGGTTGGGAGCCCTGCGCGTGTACGCCGAATCGCCCACGGCGCCCCTGATGGCGCACGTCACCGCCGACCTGGCCGGCTGGTGGCTGCGCTGAGTAGTTCGACCCTTTGCCGGTGCCCCTCCGGCGGCTGAGGATGTATCCATGCATGCCAGTGAAGACAGGTACGTTGCCGCCGCACGCTCACGAACCGTCATCGAGGGCGCTTGGTGGATCGTTCCATCACTGGTGGCCATTCTGGCCGCAGCCACTCTTGGCGTGACCGGATGTTCGCTGCTGACACGGCCCGGAACGCAGAAGACGATCACTCTCGCCCAGGCCGAACAGCGCGCCAACTCCTACGCTCAACAAATCAGCCAGGCACTGCCGGGCCGGCCGGGCCTGGTCCCCAACGCCGGCGGAGTCATCCCGACGGAGTGCGGCGACCCCAACGACAACGGCCCGCAGGGCCGGAGCTCGGCCGGCGGGGGCTTCTTCCTGGAGCCCCTGTCCCAGGACCGGATCCCCGAGGTGTTCACGTCCTTCCGCGGTTACCTGACCAAGCGAGGCTTCAAGGTGCTTACCGACCAATCCGACTTCCTCGTCATGACCAACCCGAAAGACGGCTTCAGAGTCGGACTGCAAGAAGGCGGCGACGCGACAGTCAAGGGACTGGGCCTGATCGTCAGCTCCCCGTGCGTCTGGCCGAACGGCACCCCGCCATCGAAGTGATGCGATCACGCGAGGCACGGCCAACGCCGACAGGGCCCGTCCAGCCGATGGGTACTCAGTCGGTGGCAAGTGCCATGCGCCGGACAGTTTCGGTTACCAGATCAGGCGCGGTGGCGAAGTTCAAACGTACGAAACCAACACCGGACGGGCCGTAAACACGTCCCGGGCTAAGCCTCGATCCACCGACGGGCAGCGGTTGAGCGGATGTGACCACCCGGTGGGGGTGGATCAAGGGATGGGGGCGTGACTGACTGCCTGACTTCGCTGTCAGGGTGTTCCACGTTGTTGTTCCGGTCGCGCCGATCGGCTGGGTGGTCAGGTCGTTGCTGAGGCCGGTGGTCCGCAGACGCGGGTGAACAGCTGTGTCCAGTCGGTTTCCCAGGGCCAGCCGGTCGGCAGGTGCAGGGTGAGCCGCCGGCCCGAAGACGCCATTCGGGCCGGGACCGTGATCAGCTTGCGCCGGATGGTGGCGGTGGTCGACTTCGCCAGGGTCGGGCCGGTGAGGGTGGCGGCGGCTCGGGTGAGGTTGAACGCCATCACTGCCAGGACGAGCCAGGCGGCGTTCGCCGCGAACTTCCCGGACGGCAGGTGCGCGAGCGCTGAGTTCTTCAGGTCGGCGTTGACTTGCTCGATGACCGCGTGCGCCCGGTGTGTCTTGTCTGCGGTCACGGTGTCCAGGTCGCTGGTGGTAAAGAACGCGTGGAAGCGCCAGACATCGAACAACGCGTCCTGTCCAGCACTGCGGTTGAGGTCGGGGATGCGCCGGACCACGAGCCGGCCCGCGACCTGCTCGGCTGCCTTCTTGGAGCTGAACGCGGTGAACGGGACCTCGGCGACCTCGGCCCGGGAGATCCAGGCGCCGGTGTCCTCATCGAAGATGGCGTCGGTGTATTCGATCGGGGTCCACGCGTCGTCGGTGATCGTCGCGATCGCGGCTTTGACCTTGGGATCCATCCGGACCGTGACCGATACCTGCGCGCCGGCCTTGATCGCGGCGCCGATGGTCGGGGATCGGTAGAACGCCGAGTCCGCCCGCAGCAGGACCGTCGCGGTCGAGTCCGCCGGGCGCAGCTTCGCGACGGTCGCGAGCGCGTCGGCGACGAGGCGCTTCGCGCCGCGTGGTGACCCGGTCGAGCCCTTCCGCAGCCGCTGCGCCACGATCACCGGTGCCGACCCGGCCGTGGTCACGGTCGCGAGCAGCGCGTTGAGGCCACGCACCCCGGAGTAGCCGAACCCGGCACCCTGCTTGGCATACCCATGCACCTCGACGATGGTGTCGTCCACGTCGACCAGCACCAGCCCAGCAGTGTGATCGAACAGCGGGCTGCGCAGTGCGAGCGCGGTCAGGAACCGGGACGCGACCGCGTCGAGCTGACGGACATGACCGAAGCTGAACTCCCGCAGGAACGACCCCAGCGTCGAGGGAGCATAAGGCTGGTCGAACAGCTTGGGCATCCCACCGTGACGCAGCAACGCCATGTCATCGATCGAGTCCGCCCCCGCCACCATCCCCGCGACCAGCGCGGTCACCTTCCCGCCAGCGTTCGCGCCCTTGTCCGTCGGGACACTCAGATGCTCATCAGCCAGCCGGCTCAGACCAGCCGACGCCGCGAGACGAACTATCGGCACCAGCCCCGACGCCGACACGAGATTTGGGTCATCGAACACCGCCGCGACCACCGGACGTCTATGAGAGAGTCGCATCTACGAGATGCCCTTCGTGAGCAGTCAGATTCGGTCCTTCGCAAGCCCGATTCTGTTGCCACGCAAGGGCATCTTCGTGTTCCGACCCGCTGACAACCCCAAGATCATCGGTGGATCAGGGCTAAGGGCCGGCAGCTCAGTGACCGGTACGGCCGTCTATCCGTTCGCGCAGAAGGTCAGCGTGACCGTCGTGCCGCGCGTA
>QHCA01000153.1 GCA_003244095.1 Pseudonocardiales bacterium
CCCTGCTCGGCCGGATGCCGTCGGCCGTGGGTTACCAGCCGACACTGGCAGATGAGATGGGCGAGCTGCAGGAGCGGATCACCTCCACCCGCGGGCACTCGATCACGTCGCTGCAGGCGATCTACGTTCCCGCCGACGACATCACCGACCCCGCCCCGCACACGACGTTCGCCCACCTCGACGCCACCACGGTGCTCTCCCGGCCGATCTCCGAGCTGGGCATCTATCCCGCCGTCGATCCCCTCGACTCGACCTCGCGGATCCTCGATGCCCGCTACGTCGGCGAGGAGCACTACAACGTGGCCCAGGAGGTCAAGCGGATCCTGCAGCGCTACAAGGACCTGCAGGACATCATCGCGATCCTCGGCATCGACGAGCTCGCCGAGGAGGACAAGGTGCTGGTCGGCCGGGCGAGGCGGATCCAGCGCTTCCTGTCGCAGAACCTGTTCGTCGCCGAGCAGTTCACCAACCAGCCGGGCTCGTTCGTATCGCGGGAGGACACCGTCAAGAGCTTCAGGAAGCTGGCCGACGGCGATTACGACCACCTGCCGGAGCAGGCCTTCTTCCTGTGTGGCGGCATCGAGGACGTCGAGGCGAACGCCGAGAAGCTCGGTGACCAGGCCTGACCCGGCCCCGGGCGCGGGGTTGGACGCCGCACGGTTCACCGAACGGGTGCGGGCCGCGTACGGTCCGGACGGCCGGCTGGCGCTGCCACCGCTGACCGAGTGGGACATCTTCCCGTTCGAGGGCGATCTGCTGGTCAAGCAGCTCGCCGACCCGGTGCTGCCCGAACCACCCCGGCACGGTGAGAACCCGGCCACCTGCGACTGCCGTGAACGCGCGGACGACAGCTACCTCTGGACCGACGAACACTGGCGGCTGGGCGGCCTCGCGGAGCCGGCCGGCGTGCCCGCGTACCTGCTCATGCCCCGCGCGCACCACGATCTCGCCGACCTGCCCGATGACCTGGCCGCCGAGCTGGGGGTGTTGATCGTGCGGCTCGACCGGATTCTGTCCGCCGTTCCCGGAGTGGGGCGGGTGCACGTGAACAAGTGGGGTGACGGCGGCGCTCACCTGCACGTGTGGTTCATCGCGCGGCCGGCCGGGGTGCTCCAGCTCCGCGGCTCGTGCCTGCCCGACTGGCTCGACGTCCTTCCTCCGCTGCCGGCCGACGATTGGGACATGCTGGCCGGTCACGTCGCCCATGCGATGGCCGAGTACGGCGGCGTCGCCCACCGCTGATCATGTTGGCGGGCGTGGCGTGTGTCTGCTGCCCGGCGACCGAGCCCTCCCCGATAGACTGGCCCCTATCCGTCCAGTCGAAGGGAGCTGCTGGTGGCAGACCCGCTACACGTCGAGCTGGTGTCCGTCGAGCGCCCCCTGTGGTCCGGCGAGGCGACCATGGTGCTCGCCCGGACCACCGAGGGCGAGCTCGGCATCCTGCCAGGGCACGCATCGCTGCTGGGGGAGCTGGCGGAGGGCTGGGTCGTCCGCATCCAGCAGGCGGACGGTGAGGAGCTGGTTGCCGCCGTGCACGGCGGCTTCCTGTCGGTGACCGACGAGGGTGTGTCCATCCTCGCCGAGGTGGCCGAGCTGGCAGACGACGTCGACGTCGACCGGGCCCGCAAGGCCTACGACGACACGTCGGGGGCTGACGGTGACGACGAGGCCGCCCAGGCCGCGCGGCAGCGCGCGATGAGTCGCCTGCGTGCCGCGGGCGAGACGGTCTGAGCCCGCGGGCCGGGGCGGGGGCCCATGGGTGTCTACGGCCAGGTCGGGGCCGTCGCGGCGGTGGCGCTCGTCCCGATCGGCGGTTTCGCGGCGCTGACCCTGCGGAGGGCGCTGCTCGCCCGTAGCGGCGGCATGGTCGAGATGAGCCTCCGCCTGCACAGCAGGTCGCACGGTCGCGGCTGGGTGCTCGGCACGGGCCGCTACGTCGGCGACGACCTGCAGTGGTTCCGGGTCTTCAGCCTGGCGCCGAGTCCTCGGCGGCGGTTCAGCCGGCGCGATTTCGCCGTCGTCCGGCGGCGCAGCCCGACCCGGCCGGAGAGAATGACGCTGCAGCCCGGGATGATCGTGCTCGAATGCGCGAGCGGGAGCGGCCCGGTGGAGCTCGCCATAGGGGAGCGGGCACTGACCGGCTTCCTGTCCTGGCTGGAGTCGGCTGCGCCGGGCGCCTCGCTGCCCGAGTAGCGAGGCGGCTCTAGCCGGCAGCGCCCCCACCGGGGCGCCAGAGGACGTCGCCGCCCGGGTTGGCCACTCTCGCCAGGATGAAGAGCAGGTCCGAGAGCCGGTTGAGGTAGATCACCGGCGTGCTGTTCGTGCGTTCGGGGTCGGCTTCGAGCAGCGCCCAGGTGCTCCGCTCGGCGCGGCGCACGACCGTGCGGGCCACCTGCAGCAGTGCGGCGCCAGGCGTGCCGCCGGGCAGGATGAAGCTGGCCAGCTTGTCCAGCCGCTCGTTGTGCTCGTCGCAGGCGCGCTCGAGCCGCTCGACGTAGGCGTCTGTGACCCGCAGCGGAGGGTAGGCCGGATCGTCGGCCACCGGCGTACACAGATCGGCGCCGACGTCGAACAGGTCGTTCTGCACCTGGCGCAGGACGGCGGCAACGTCCTCCTGGAGGTCGCCCAGGGCAAGCGCGACGCCGACCGCGGCATTCGCCTCGTCGACATCGGCGTACGCGGCGATGCGGGGGTCGGTCTTGGCGACCCGGCTCATGTCGCCCAGAGCGGTGGTGCCGGCATCGCCGGTCTTGGTGTAGATGCGGGTGAGGTGCACGGTCATGGTCCCGAGCCTAGCCGCTCCCATTCCCGCGTCTTCCCGGAAGACGCTGCTTTTCCGGGCCGCCAAAGCAGCGTTATCCGGGAAAACGCGGGGCGGGGGTGGTCGGGCCGGGGTGGCCTCGCGGTCGGTCCTACGATGCCCCACGTGGAACTCTTCCGGATCACCGGCGGCGCCCGACTGGTGGGTGACGTACCCGTCAGCGGAGCCAAGAACAGCGTCCTGAAGCTCATGGCTGCCGCGTTGCTGGCCGAGGGCCGGACGGTGCTCACCCACACACCGCAGATCCTCGACGTGGCGATCATGGGCGAGGTGCTGCGCCGGCTCGGGTGCGCGGTGACGATCGCCGACGGCGCGATCACGATCGACTGCCCGGCGCGGCCCGGCTCCGAGGCCGACTACGACCTGGTCCGCCGGATGCGGGCCGCCATCTGCGTGCTGGGCCCGCTGCTCGCCCGCACCGGTGCGGCCAAGGTGGCGCTGCCCGGCGGTGACGCCATCGGCTCCCGTGGCCTGGACATGCACATCGCCGGGTTGACCCGCCTGGGCGCCGAGGTGACCAGCGAGCACGGATTCGTGATGGCCCGAGGCACCAGCCTGCACGGGGCCACGGTCTGGCTGGACTTCCCCAGTGTGGGTGCCACCGAGCAGATCCTTATGGCGTCGGTGCTCGCCAAGGGCACGACGGTGATCGACAACGCCGCCCGTGAGCCCGAGATCATCGACATCTGCACGATGCTGACCTCGATGGGCGCGCGGATCGGCGGGGCCGGCAGCTCGACGATCGAGGTCGAGGGCGTCGAGGAGCTCGAGCCCGTGCAGCATCGGCCGGTGGCGGACCGGATCGTGGCGGGCACCTGGGCCATCGGGGCGGTGATGACGCGCGGGGACGTGACCGTACGCGGTGCCGACTGGAGGCACCTGGAGATCACGCTGGACAAGCTGGTGACTGCGGGCGCGGCGGTGGAGCCGCTGCTGGGCAGCCTGGGCTTCCGGGTCGCGATGGAGCAGCGACCGCGTGCGATCGACATGGTCACGCTGCCCTATCCCGGCTTCCCGACCGACCTGCTGCCCATGGCGATCGCGCTGGCATCGGTGGCCGACGGCGCCTCGATGGTGACGGAGAACGTCTTCGACGCCCGGTTCATGTTCGTCAACGAGTTGACCCGGCTCGGTGCCGACGTGCGCACCGACGGTCACCACGCGGTCATCCGGGGCAGGGAGCGGCTCTCCGGGGCGCCGGTGCGGGCCACCGACATCCGGGCCGGCGCCGGGCTGGTCCTCGCCGCGCTGTGTGCCGACGGGGTCTCCGAGGTCTCCGACGTCTCCCACATCGACCGCGGCTACCCCAGCTTCGTCGACCACCTGCGTGGCCTCGGTGCGGAGATCGCTCGAGTCGATGTACCGGATCCGGACTTCCCGCTGGGCTTCTGAGCCGATGGCTCCCACTCGTCGGGACAGGGTCCGGCGTCCGCCTACCCTCATGGCATGAAGCAACAGCGCACGGCCGACCGCAGGGTGGTCGTCACGGGCCTGGGCGTGGTGGCGCCCTGTGGGGTCGGGGTGGCCGATTTCTGGGCCGGGCTGCACCGGCTGCCCGCGCCGTTGGTCGAGCGGCGGGTCGAGGGGACGTTCGGCGTCGAGGAATGGCTCAAGCCGGTCGAGTCGCGCCGGCTCGACCGGTTCGCGGAGTTCGGGGTGGCCGCGGCCGGCCAGGCCCTGTCCGAAGCCGGCATCTCCGACGGACCCCTCCCGTACGACGCCGTCCGGTGCGGCTCCCTGATCGGCACCGGCATCGGCGGGGCCGGAGCCTTCGAACGCGCGGTCCGGGTCCTCGACGCGCAGGGCGCCCGGCGGGTCTCGCCGTACACCGGGCCGATGGTCATGCCCAACGCGGCGGCCGCGGCCGTCTCGTTGCGCTGGGGGCTGCGCGGGCCGAGCGAGGCGCTGTCCACGGCCTGCGCGTCGGGCACCCATGCGATCGGCCGGGCGGCGCGGATGGTGGCGGCCGGGGAGTGTGACCTGATGGTGGCCGGGGGCTCCGAGGCGTGCCTCACCGACGTCAACCTTGCGTCGTTCGGCGCGGTGCGGGCCCTGTCGCGGACGGGGATCTCCCGGCCCTTTGACATCGACCGGGACGGGTTCTGCGCCGCGGAGGGGGCCGGCCTGCTCGTGCTCGAGGAACGCTCTGCGGCCCTCGCCCGCGGCGCGCCGATCCTGCTGGAGGTGGCCGGCACCTCGAGCACCTGCGATGCCCACCACATCACGGCGCCGCATCCCGAGGGGGTGGGGGCCATCGACAGCATGCGCCTGGCGATCGCCGACGCCGGCCTGGCGCCGGCCGACATCGTGCACGTCAACGCGCACGGCACCTCGACCCAGCTCAACGACGTCGCCGAGTCCCGCGCGATCGCGGCGGTCCTCCATAGCCCCGACCGCGACCGGCCGCCGGTCACCTCGGTCAAGGGCGTACTGGGTCACGCCCTGGGCGCGGCCGGTGCGATCGAGGCGGTCGCCGTGGCTCTGTCGGTGCGGCACGGCCTGCTGCCGCCGACGCTCGGGACGACCCGGGTCGACCCGGAGGTGGAGATCGATGTCGTCCTGGAGCAGCGCCGTTGGTCGCCGGGGCCTGTGCTGTCCAACTCGTTCGGCTTCGGCGGCCACAACGGATCGCTGGTGCTGCTGCCGGTTTAGCTGCTGCTCGCGCGCTCGGCGATCAGCTCGTCGCGCAGGCCGATCTTGTCGATCTTGCCCGTACGGTTGCGAGGTATCGCCTCGACGACCCGGACGTGCCGGGGCACCGCGTAGTCGGCCATCCGGGTCGCCACCCAGCGGCGCACCTCGACCGGGTCGACGGCCGCACCGGCGGCCGCGACGACGTAGGCCGCGACGGCCTCGTAGGCCACCGGGTCCGGGATCCCGAAGACCGCCGCCTCGGCAATGGCCGGGTGGCTGACCAGGACGTACTCGAGCTCGACGGAGTAGATCTTGTTGCCGCCGCGCATGATCATGTCCTTCATCCGGTCGAGGATGTAGACATAGCCCTCGTCGTCGAGCCGGGCCAGGTCACCCGTGTGCAGCCATCCGTCGGTGATCGCGCGGGCCGTGGCGTCGGGGTCGCCGTAGTAGCCGGGGGTGATCATCGGCCCCCGCACCCACAGCTCACCGGCCTCGCCGGCCGCCAGGTCGACCCCGGACTCGTCGACCACGCGGACCTCGGCGCAGGGCACCGGGCGCCCGACCGACCCCGGCTTGCGACGGAACTCCGCGTCGATCAGGCAGGTCGCGGGGGAGTGGGTCTCGGTCAGGCCGTAGGCGTCGTAGAGCCGCAACTGCGGCATCCGCGCCCGCAGCGCCTCGATGGTCGACAACGGGACGGGCGACCCGCCGAACGCGCCGATGCGCACGTGGTCGAGGTCGGGCCAGCGGAAGTCCTCGCAGCGCAGCAGCAGCCCCCAGATCGAGGGCACGACCATCAGGTAGGTGATCCGGTGGTCGCGGATCAGCGCGACGAACGCGCCCGCGGAGAACTCGCTGACCATGACGCTCGTGCCGCCCACCAGCATCATCGGCGTGATCTGCGCGACGTGGGCGGTGACGTAGTACATCGGGAACACCACAGCGGTACGGTCGCCCTCGATCAGGCTGAGGATCCGGATGTAGGCGATCGCCGAGTGCATCGTCGCCCGGTGCACCAGCTGGCTGGCCTTGGGCCGGCCGGTGGTGCCGGAGGTGTAGACGATCGCGTACACCGAATCCTGCGCCGGGAACGGCAGGCCGGGACGGTCGCCCCGCCACGGCCGCCGTACGCCGGTCAGCAGCGTGCCCACCGGCGCCACCGTGTCGGCGGCCAGCCCGGCCAGCTCGGCGGCCTCGCGCAGTCCGGCGAGGTGCTCCGGGGCCGCGAGCGCCAGCCGGCTCCCCGAGTGTTCGAGCAGGTAGGCCCACTGGGCCGGCTGCAGCCGGGTGGACAGGCCCACGAAGACCAGGCCGGCGCGGGCGCAGGCCCAGATCGCCACAGCGGCGTCCAGCCCGTTGGGCAGCGCGACGGCCAGCCGGTCACCGGGGCGGAACCCCAAGCCCAGGAGCGTCGACACCGCGCCCTCGACCAGCTCGGCGAAGTCCGCGTAGGTGACCGCGCCCTCGGCGGTCTCGATCGCCGCGTGGTCCGGAAACAGCCGGGCGGCCCGGTCCAGGGCGGCCACGATCGTCGGCACGCGGTCGGGATAGCAGCGCACCCAGGTGCCGAGCCAGGGCTCGCGCGGCAACTCGTCGTGGGCCACCAGTTCGATGTCGGTCATGACAGCGACCCTAGTTGTCGTCGCGCTCCGCTCGATGCTCACTCGA
>QHCA01000154.1 GCA_003244095.1 Pseudonocardiales bacterium
CTGTGCCCGCTGCCCGGCCTCGGACTGGCGGACAGCGAGGTTGTTCAGCGAGCCGGCCAGGTTGGGCAGGAATGCGGCCGGGTTGGCTTCGGCGAGCTGCTGGTAGGAGGTGACGGCTTCGGTGGCGGTGGCCAGGGCCTGATCGCGCTGCCCGGCATCGGACTGGCGGACAGCGAGGTTGTTCAGCGAGCCGGCCAGGTTGGGCAGGAATGCGGCCGGGTTGGCTTCGGCGAGCTGCCGGTAGGAGGTGACGGCTTCGGNNNNCCAGGGCCTGATCGCGCTGCCCGACCTCGGCCTGGCGGACGGCGAGGTTGTTCAGCGCGCCTGCCCGCCCGCCGGCGGCCACCTGTACATGTTCGTCGGCGAGATCGCCCTCCGTTGCCGCTGGAACGGATTGCTGGGTCAAGTACAGGGCGAGGGTCCGAAGGGCGCCGTGGCCGGTGGGGATCGCTGCCGCGACGGCAGAGGCTGGTATCGGTGAGTCCTCAAGCCCGGCGAGAGCCTCCAGGGGGCCCACGAACGGGCCGCCCTGCCGCAGCGAGGTGAACAACGCCGCCGGCCAGGTCGCCGGCTGAAAGCGGAGGGCGAAGTCGGCCAACCACTGGGCGAGGGTCCTGTCGTTTGCCGTCGCGCGAGCCAGGTTGTCGTAGGCGACCTGGATCTCGCCCATAGCGCGATTCTGGTAGTCGTCGTCGGCTTCTCCGTCGTCGCGGGTCAGGACCGCTGCCACGGTCCGCGCATACGCCGCACTCCCGCCGTCTTTGTGGGCGAACTCCCGGAGCACGAGGTGATCACCAACAAGGTCAGGCCGCACGGCTAGCCGATTCTCACCCTTGCCCATGAGGAGTTCAGCGAGCATGGCGACCAGACTGGCGCGGTGACCGGCGTCGGCAACAGCCTTGACGCCTTTCAGCACGGTGGAGGCGCGGTGAACCGGCGGCGCGAACAGGTTGATCGCGGCGCCGGCCTGCGCAAGATCCGGCAAGTGCAGAGTGAGGTTGTACCGTTCGCTGGCCACGTCCTGCCAGTACGGCAGCTCGTGCCGATCGAGGATCTCGTCGTAGAGCTCGACTCGGGTCGTAGGAAGCGCGCCGTCCCGGTGCGCGGCCAGGTATGCCCGCATGACGATGTCCAATGTCGTCCACCGTGTGCTACCGAGCGGGTCCCGGTCCTCCGGTGCGGGTTGGCCGGCGAATGTGGAGAATGCGCGCCGGAATACGCGTGCGGCGTTCGGGTGGCGTAGCGGAAGCGTCTGTTGCAGCTGCACCGATGGGGCGCCATGGTGTTCCAGTGTCCTGTTGAGTTGGTCCTGCCAGCCGCCGCTGTTGTGCGCGCGGGCGGTGAACATTACCCAGCCGGGGCTGGCTGCCGGCCGCTGCTGCATCAACCGGACGAGCCGGGCGAGCTCGTCGGGTGTGGAGTCCTCCGCGTAGTCGACGACGACCAGGACCGGCGACACCACACCGGCGAGCCACTCGACGTCCTCGGATCGGGCCAGGTCGGAGAGGAAGCCGGTGTACCAACCTTCGTCGTCGAGTCGCCTGCACAATTCGGCCGCCAGGTGGGTCTTGCCCGATCCCCCGGCGCCGTAGACCACCATCGCGCCGTGCGACTCGGCCGCACACCACGCCCGCAGGGTGTCCAGTTCGCCGCGGGCGAGGAACGGCACACGTCCGTTACGCGCCTTCAACTGTGCCAACGCGCCCCGCAGATCCGGGTCCGGGTGGTACGGGGCGGTGATGACATCCAGCATCGGCACGGGACCCGGGTCTTCGACACGGTCGGCCGCCCAGCCGGCCTCGACATCGATCCCGACCCGCCACACCCTCCGACCAGCAGCCACATCGTTCACCAGCGCGGCTCCGGCCAGGACCGCGTCGTCGAAGGACCCCGGATCGGCCCCGTCCGGCCGGCCCGCGGCCGCTAATGTCACGTCAACAGCCACGATCGTGCCCGCACCGTCCTTCGCCGTACGTCGCACGTTCCCGTCCCGCATCGCCTCTGTCGGCTGGCCCAACACGGCAAGACGCGGGCGCCGCGACGGAATGCCGGCATCGGCGCGCACGACCAGGAACGCATGATCGGCCGTCGCGTTGGCGCCGCTGACAATCACGATGGCCGAGCCCAGCCCGGCCCGCTCGCAGGCGCCAGCGAACACCACCGCCAGGTCCAGACATGTGCCATGACGGGGACGGGCGAGCACCTCATCCGGGGACCGCAGCCGCTGCCCGCCCGGACCGCTGTCGGCCGGCTCGTGCTGATAGCGCACCGCTCGTGCGGCGATCAGCTCGAAAATCTGCCGCAGCACCTGCATCGGCTCGGCCGGCGACGGCTCCGGCAACTCCGGGATGAGCGCGGCCACGAGGTTGGGCCTGACATACCGCAGCAGCGCACCCGGCTCCGCCGCAAGCGACCACACCGGCCACCGGCTCACCGGTCAACCCCAGCCCCGACAGCGCCACCGGCGGCGGTCTCAGCCTCGGTGAGAACCTCGATCACATCGGTGACCGGCACAGGTGACACCCGCGGCACCCCTGCCGCGCTCACGCATACCTCATAGGTTCCGGCCACCGAAATCGGCAGCTCCGTCTCCCACGTCGCCTCGTCCATCCGATTCATCGGCGTATCAACCCAACGTCGTGCCGGACCCGGGGAGAGACCGGCAGGACGGGCCCGGAGGGTCAACACGGTCTCCGGACCCGTGTCGGCATGGTGCAGCGTCGCAGCCACCCTGCTGCCGAGCGCCGGGAACTCGTCAAGGTCCAACGTGATGCCCGGATCGCCGTCCCCTCGTGCCCACGCGGTCGACTCCGCCTCATACTCCTTCGCAATCCGAGTCGCCTCCGGGCTACACCCCATCGGACCATGCCGCTGCCACACCGGAACTCGCACCCGCCGGTCGTCGGCCAACTCCACCGGCACCGCCGACACTGCCGGCACCGTCCCGTCCCCGCCATCCCACCCGTGCACGGGAAGCCAGGCCGGATCCTCCCTCGTAACCAGCAGCTGCCCTCCATCGAGCACGGCCTTCGAAACTGTCCTGTGGCCCCGGGCGAACACCACATGCACCGCAGGCGCCCGACCGGCGGGAATGTCTCCCCCACCCGCCGCAATGTCCGCATGAGTGTCCGCCCCCGCCGCCAGCGCGGCCGGAATCGAGCCGGCAGTGTCTGCAAGCAACCCCCCAGCCTGCACGCAGTCGAAAGGAAGATTTTCTGGGCGAACCGGCTTGCCGGCGGCGACGTCCCAGATCGCCGGATAGTGGGGAATCAAATCCCAGGCACCCGGCCAGCCACGCACCACATTCGTCGCCCGCTGCCACGCCCTGCCCACACGCACCCCGTTGACCAGCCAGTCCAATGCCTTCGGCGCCCCCCGATGCGGCGTCCCCAACGTCACCAAGCCTGCACAGTGCCGCCATCCCCCCAACGCACCGATCCAATACCGCGCCACCAGCCCACCCATCGAATGTGCCACCAGCAACACCGGGCGCCCGGGCCAAAGCGCATCCGGAGCAGTTACCAGAGGATGCAACGCCCCGGCCAGCCGCTCCGCCGCAGCGGCGACCCCGAGCCGGAAGTCGTAAGGAAACATGAGAATCTCAGCCGACGGATCAGGGAGTCTCTCGGGCGTCAGCACAGCCGACGAAGCACCAAGATCATTGCCGAGCGACCTCACCAGCTCCGCGTACCCCGGCAGCACCGTGACCCGACCCAACACCGTCACGCCCCGGACCAAACCAGTCGGGCGCAGCTCCGGATACTCAGCGAGACTCAGCCTGGTCGGATCGACAAGCACCCGACCCGAACCCCCGAGCGAGGCATCCCAAATGACTGGTTCCCTCGGGTCATCCGCGGCAAGCACGCTGCCCCCGATCCCCGGGACAACAGCCACCAAGTGACGCACTGTTCCCCCATCCATCACAGACCGCCGTCTCTGCCGCCACTATGCCCGAGCCAGCCAACCGGGCGGGGGGTAAATGGAGTGAACTTCGGCACGAGCGGTCCGTATCAGGTCAGAACGGCAGCGCCTCGTGGCATCATTCGTGGTGCGAGATTCCGTCAACTGGTGCGATTTGTGCGTGCTGGCGATGGCCATGCTGCGGTCAGAGCCGCGTACGGATGGCTGAGTCGCTGGCCTCGACTTCCCTACGGATCAAGAGGTTGGGGGTNNGGGGTTCGAGTCCCTCCGAGCGCACCAGCGAAACCCCAGATCAGAGGCTAGGTGCGACGCGGGAGATCGCTCGGTAGATCGTCATAGACGATCTCTGGCCACGGTATTGGCCACCAAGCGTCGTACCCTGCGCTTCATGAGTGGAGAGCAAGGCGGACCTGCGGCGCGACGGCGCGGCAGTATTCGCGCGCATGGCACCAACTTTCAGGTTCGTGTGACTGCCGGCGTCGACCCGTCGACGGGTGAACGCATCGTCCTGTGCGACACGGTCGCGTCCCGGCGCGAGGCTGAGCGGGCGTTGATCCGGTTGCTCGCTGAGGCCGATGCTTTGAAGTCGGCGCGCACCAAGGCCAGCTTCGGCGTTCTGCTCGACCGTTGGCTTCCCAGGCACGACGTGGGGGTTAGCACGCGGGCGACCTACGAGAGCCTCATCCGCAACCACATCCGCCCGGCGCTTGGCCCTCTGCCGCTCGCCAAGCTGCATCGGGGGGCTGCCGAGATCCTGGAGGGTCTGTACGGCGACCTCAGACGCTGCAGCCGGCGCTGTGACCGGCGCCCATTTGTGAGCATCGCGTCCAAGGTGTGCATGACTGCGCGACCTCGAAGTGCGCGCCGCACGTCTGCCGACCTCTGGCCGCATCGAGCGTCCGTCAGATCCACGCCATCATCAGTGGCGCGCTGAGCGCGGCCGTGCGTTGGGGATGGCTGCCCTTCAATCCCGCCGAGACCGCGCGAACGCCGGCCAAGACGAGGCCACAACCGGAGCCTACCGTCAGCGAGGCAGCTCGCATCGTCCAGGAGGCGTGGCGGCGGGATGTGGAGTGGGGAGTGCACGTCTGGCTCGCCATCGTGACTGGCGCGCGCCGCGGCGAGCTGCTCGCGCTGCGATGGCGACACGTCGATCTGGCCGGCGAGGTGCTGACCGTGCGCCGCAATTACGTCCGGGCCAACGGCGAGGGACACGACAAGGACACCAAGAGCCACCAGATGCGCCGGCTGTCTATCGACGCGCCAACCATCGAAGTCCTGCGTGCTCATCGAGCCTCGTGCGGCCAGGTTCTCGGGCTGCTCGGCCTCGTCCTCGCCGACGACGGCTATCTGTTCTCGGCGAGTCCGGATCGCAGCCAACCACGCGATCCGAGCGCGATGACCCGTCGCTATCAGCGCATGGTCAAGCATCTTGGGATCGACACGCACCTGCACGAGCTGCGGCACTACTCGGCGACGGAGTTGCTAACCGCAGGAGTTGACCTCCGGACGGTTGCGGGCCGTCTCGGGCACGGTGACGGCACGACGACCCTGCGGCACTACGCAGCGTGGGTCGCAGCAGCCGACGTCCAAGCCGCTTCCGTCGTGAGCGCTGGACTACCCAGGCCTTCCGGCCAGCAATGACCCGAACGAAGCGACGGTCATCGTGTCGCCGCAGGCACGCCGCCCGGCGGTCGGGTTCGTTGCACCGAGCACAGACACTGATCATGCAAACAAGCGACGAGCCTGGGAATGGCCGCGAACGATCTGTGGTCGCCGCGCCAGCTACGGCTGTCATCGGCTGCTAGTCAACGCGATTGCTTGGGATCGGCGTGTTCAGCCTGTCCGCCGGGCTGCGCTGGTTCAGCGACCGCACTGCGCGGCGGGGCGGCTTTCACCGCCCCTCCGCAGACCGCAACAGTGTCGACAACGC
>QHCA01000155.1:0-1514 GCA_003244095.1 Pseudonocardiales bacterium
CGCGAAGATGTTCCTCACGCCCCCAGTCGGCGCCGCGCAGGAGGGGGCGACGGCAAGTTGGTGCAAGACTCGATTGACTTTGCACACCTTCCGCCAGCTGCACATCACCGCGGCGAGCCGGGACTAACAGTAGCGTTAGTGGCGCGCCACGGGGACGAAGACAAGCCCAGCCTCGTGAGTGGGAAGCTAGGTCGCCACGAGGGCTCGGCTGCGGGCGAGCTCGCGGTACACGGTGGCGCGGGAGACGGAGAACAGCTCGGCTAGGTCGCCGATGGTGGCTTGCCAGGCGGCGTGCAGGGCGGCGAGGTGGGGCCGGCATCGCACTGCTCGCATGCCTCTGGACCAAAGGACTGTACAACCGCCATCCCGCACGGCGATCGGGCCTCGTCAACGACAAATTCTTCGCGGTTAGGTGACAAAACATGTCATCACCACCCGCCCTCAACAACCACCCGGTATGTCTCGGCCCGCCGGTCGGTGCAACCGCCCGTCCGGCTGATGAGGATCTTCGCAGCCAGTCGGTGTTCAGGCCGGTGTGATGCGCCGAGCCGAGCGGGCGACCGGCGTGGCGGGGCGGCCCACCCGCGCCACGTTCAGCAGGCGGTCCGGGTCGTCGATCCCGAGGGCTCGGGCCAGGACGCCCCGGGTGTGGGCGGCGTCGATGATCTGGCTGAGCGGGTGGGTGGCGTACCCCAGCCGAGACAGCAGGAGCCAGTGGCGCATGAGTACCCGCCCCATCGCGACCTGCCCCTGGCGGTCACACGTCGGCGGTGCGACGAGCACGAGCACCTCGCCGTCTTTGTCGAGGAGCCCCGACGAGGAGGTGGCCAGGATCCGGGGTAACCCGAGGCGGCGCAGCGCCGGGTACACCTGACGGGCAAGGACGGCACGCAGGCCGAGCGCCTCCCATCGGCTCAGGTCGAGGGCTCGGTCGGTGAGCCCGTCGGTGTCGTATCGCGGGTCACGCGGCGTGAGGCGCAGCCAGTCCCGCAACTCCCGGGCGACGGGCGGGGTGCCGAAGAGATAGCGGTCCGCCTCGTACAGCGGCCGGATCAGGACGCGGCAGGGCAACCGTCGCAACTCGCCGGCGCCGGCCAGCTCGTCAAGTTGGCCGACCACCTCGTCATCCAACCGCCCCGGTTGATAAGCGACCCGGGCCGACATCCGGCGACGTACATCGTCAGTCGTGAACGGGGTGACGTATGACGTTGCCGCGGAAACCAGGTGGCCGATCCGCCGGTCCGGCTCGCTGAAGTCGGGGTGGAAGGTCACGGCCAGCCCGGCATCGGCGCAGACGATCAGGCAGGTCTCGGTGAATGCCCCCAGACTCAGCCGCAGGTCCCGGCCGGTCGGGTCACCAGCCGGGAGCGCGCACGCCGGATCCCAGCCGATCTCGACCGTGGTCTCCTGGTAGCGCAGCACCCAGGGCTGGGTGTTGTGCGCGCTCGGCGCCCGCCAGAAGTCGGGCTCGAGCTGGCGCAGCACGTCCAGGCTCATGGCTCCTCCGCGGCGAA
>QHCA01000155.1:1662-2784 GCA_003244095.1 Pseudonocardiales bacterium
AGAGTGCGTCGTCGCCGCTCATGCCAGATCCTTCTGGTAGAAGGTGTACGCGTGCAGCGGCCGCCCGCCCATCGCGATGTACTGCGCCGCCGAACCGGTGTTGCTGCGCTCCACGTACGTGCTGCGCATCGCCTGATAGCCGTTGCCGCCCAGGTTGCGCAGCAACTCCCGCGAGAGCAGCCGCAGGTAACCGTGACCCTGCTCGTCCGGGACCGTGCCCTTGATGATGAGTACGGCCTCGCGGCGATACCTGGACCGCGTCAGCAGTAGCCGCAGCTGGTTTGGCAGGCTCAGGTTCCCGCGTACCGATGCGACGAACTCGGAAATGTCGGGGAGGCACAACACGAACGCGATCGGTCGGCCCGCCTTCGTCACATACAGCAATAGCGACTCGTCCATCAGGTACGCCAGTCCGTCGGTCTGCCGGGTGAGCTGTTCGGCGGAGATTTCGGTGTAGTAGCCCAGCTGGGCGAAGCTGGCGTTGAGCATGCCGCGCAGGATCGGGAGCTGCTCGCCGATCCGCCGCTTGTCGCCGCGGTGCACCACGAGGTCTTCGACAGCCATCCGGGCGTCGTCGAAGACGAAGGTGTGGTCCGGGTTTCCTGCGGCGACCGGGCAGATCCAGGTGTCGGCCTCGAAGCGCCGGACGAAGCCGAACCGCTCGTAGGCGACCGGGTAGTACGGGTAATTCCAGGCGCTGTCGATGAAGCCGCGGTCGTCGTAGCCAGCGGTGATGACCCCGCCGGCCTGGTTGGGCAGCAGCGACACCGGGCCGAACGCGCTCTCCTTACCGTTGTCCCGTCCGGCAGCGCAGATCGCCTCGAACAGCGCCTCGCTCACTGCGTCCTCGCCGGCGAACTCGGTGAGGCCGAACAGCTGCAGGGGCCGGCCCAGCTTGGCGTCGAATTTCGGGTCGGTGTGCAGCGTCGTACGAGCGACGGCCTCGCCGGACCCGTCCCGCAGCACGAAGAGCCGTACACCGGGAACATCGCCGCGGAACCAGCCGCGCACCTGCTGTCGCACGACGGGGATGTATCGCGGTTCGGACTCGTACACCTGACTGGTGAACGCCAGGAATTCCCGCAGGTGGCGCTGGCTCTCGACCGGCTCGAACCGGAAGCT
>QHCA01000156.1 GCA_003244095.1 Pseudonocardiales bacterium
CCGAGCAGGAACGGGAACTCGTCGTTGATCCCGCCCTCGCGGTAGTGCAGGTCGGTGTGGCACACCCCGCACGTCTCGACCCTGACCACCGCCTCACCCGGGCCTGGGTCGGGGACGACGATGTCGGCCAGCTCGACCGGCGCTCCCTTGGACCTGGCGATCACTCCGGTGACGGTCTGCGGCATGCGCCCCAGCAGATCACATAGTGTGCGGGACATGGCAGGCATGGGATGGCCGCCCGTGCTCGTCGTGCAGCACGAGGCCAGGTGCCCGCCCGGCTTGGTCGGCGAGTGGCTCACCGACCAAGGGGTCGTGCTTGACGTGCGGCACCCGTATGCCGGGCAGCGGCTCCCCGAGGACCTCGCTGACCATGCGGGACTGCTCGTGCTGGGCGGTCACATGGGCGCGAACGACGACGACGCATACCCCTGGCTCTCGGCAACCAAGGAGCTGATCCGTCTTGGCGCCGGCTCGGGCGTCCCGACCCTCGGGATCTGCCTCGGCCACCAGCTGCTCGGCCAGGCGCTCGGCCTGGACACCATCGCCGAGGGCGTCGAGACCGGCGAGCAGTACGAGCGGCTGAAGGTGCTCAACTGCGACCACATCCAGGGCCACTACGTGGCCCACCCGGCGCCGGCGAAGGCCATCGCCGAACTCCTCGCCACTCCGGTGCCGGACGGGACCTCCTCGTACGGCCCGACGCGCACCGGTAGCTCGGCGTGGAGTAGCCCCGCGGCAAGCCCTGCGACCGCGTAAACCGCCGGCGGTTAGTGAACTGCCTCCGCGGGTGCTCCCGGCTGCGCGGGCACCAGATCAGGGGGAAGCACGATCACCTGGCCTGCCGGACCCGGCCTGCCCGGAACCTGACCGGCGAGCTCCAGCACCACGCGGGCGAGCACGGGATCGTCGGGATAGCCGCCGTGCCCGCGCAGCGGCGAGCGGGGATAGTGGGCGTTGTCCTTGATCAGATCGGGGTCGCGCAGCCGGATATCCGGTCCGGTGCGCTGCCACCTCCAGTAGACGCCGTTGTTGTCCTTGCCGTCCTCCCAGCGCGGTGGAGGACCTGGGTATGGCCGTGCCGTGGGGAGGTGGTCGGAGCGCCGATAGCCACGGCAGGTAGCCGGCTCCCGGGTGACGCAGCCGGCCGGAGGCGCGAAGGACATGGTCGTCCACTCGGTGACGTCGGGGCCGTAGCGCGTCTGCGACGGCGACCGCTCCGGCCAGCTCAGCACCGGCCCGCCCAGCGGGTCGGTCCACCGGTACAGGTGCTGCCACCGTCCCGCGAGAGTGTGGCCGTACGTCCAGTGCAGCCGTCGGAAGCCGACGTAGGTCGGGAACAGCCGGGCGTAGATGAACTGTAACTGCGAGCCGTAGGTGATCATGGCCAGCAGGGCGAGATCAGGATCGGCATCGCGCTGCTCGACCGACACCGCCTGCCCGCCGGAGGCCCCGTGTTCGATGACGGCCGTCGCACCCAGGGTGATGACCGAGCCCTGGCTGTGCCCCGACAGCACGACCGCCGTGGCTCCCAGCCTGCGCAACTCTTCGACCCGGTTGACGACGCCGAGCACGGCCCGTCCGCCGTAGGGCGGCGGGCACAGCGGGTGTGCCAGACGTGGCCAGAAGGACACCAGGTCCCAAAGGATGCCCACCGTCGTACGCAACGCAGGCCTGCGCCAGGTCGCCACGCCGAGGGTGATCAGGCCGGACGCGATCCCGCAGACGACGACAACACCCAGCTTGCCGACCGGCCCTTGAGCCGGACCGGCCAGATATGACTTCTGGTCCGACGAGGCGAGGACGGCGACGATCCCACCGCCGATGACGAGGAAGGCTCCGACCCCCACCAGTGCGCCCAGCGCGTGATGATAGCGGTAGCGAGCTTCGGCGACGCGCCACATCCGGGCGATGGGCTTCGTCAGCCGCCGCACGGTCTCGGCGTCCTCGCCGTCCTTGGCGTAGTCCTGGGCGGCCTTCGCGGCGAAGTCTTTGGACACGGCTGCGAGCACGCACAGCAGCAGCGCGACGAGTACCAGGCCGGCCGGGATGGACAGCGCCCAGAAGTGCTTGTCGATCAGGTTGCGGCCGTGGGCGTTCCGGATGATCCAGAAGGCGATCCCGCCTGCTCCCAGCACCAGTACGAAGGACAGCAGTGCGTACCCGAGCTTGCCCATCAACCAGCACACCATGGGTAGCAGGATCAGCGCGGCGGCGATGGTGAGTGCCGCCCAGAGCAGGGCGCCGATCCAGTAGCCCTCGGCCACGTCGACCAGGAGTCGGCCGGACTTGGTCTCGGCGGCCCGGTCCGCCGCAGGGAACGCCGGCGTGCCGATCGCCTCGGCAAGCCCGTACACCCACGCGGTGCTGAAGCCCGACGCGAGGACGGCGGCCAGGGCGGCCAGCATCCATCCGCCCAGCCCGCCCCAGAACGGCCGGAACGAGTGCGGCACCGAGCCGTCGGTCCCGCGCAGCCGCTTGCCCGCCTCGCTGTAGCGGGCCTGCAGCGACAGGACGAACAAGACCGACAGGAACAGCGCCATCAGCACCGACTCGATGTTCGCGGCCATGGCCAGGCCGGGTGCCGCCGCGGGATGGCGGACGAGCAACTGCCGGGCCACCAGCACCACGCTGCCGGCGGCAACGCCGACGGTGACGATCCGGCTGACGTGGACCCATCGCCTGGGTGCCCTCGGTTGCGGGTCTGGGTCGTCCGCCCGGGGGCCGACCTCCAGGCCGACGGAGACGATGGCCGTGGTCAGGGCAAGGATGCTCGCTGCTCCGAGGACGACGTACAAGGAGTGCACGAGCCACCCGCCGCTGTCGAACACATCGGCCGGGGTGCCCAGTGCGGTCAGCGCCAGCAGGGCCAGGACGGCCGTACCGGCCATGACGTGCGCGGCGCGCTGGGTGGGCGCGTTGCGCGCGCCCTGCCAGAACGCGGGGTCGTCGAAGGAGCCGGTCTGCGTCGACCAGTCCGCCCGAGGGCCCGGCGGCGGGTACATGAAGTTCGCCCGGCCGAACAGGGACACGAGCAGCAAGACGGCAACGGGGAGCAGGGCGGCGGTCAGGAACTTCACATCCGACGGCAGCGCAAGATACCAGCCCAGGTCCGGCGCACTGCGCTTGCACGCGCCCGCGTTGCCACCGCACCGCACGGCCAAGATGTCGAAGCCCATGTAGCAGGCGGTCGTGACCACGTTCAGCGTCAGGGTCAGACCGAGGTACCGCAGGACCATCTCGCTGACGTGGTGCGTCCACCGGCGGTCGGCGTCCTTGTGCGGGAGCAGCAGCGCGAACCGCGCCAGGTTGAGCAGGGCGAAGGGCAGCAGCAGGAGCCAGAGCGCCCGAGTCGCCGAGCCTGCGGTGAACCGGCCCCAGTGGAAGGCCTCGACCACCCGGCCGTCGTTGGCGCCCCTCGGTGACAGCGGCGACCCGGCCAGCTCGCGTGCTCGCAGCACGCGGCCCTCGTCGTCGCCGCTGACCTGAATCGGATGGGGGTCGCCGAGCATCTTCTCCGGCACAGTGCCGGTCACACCGTGGACGCGGAGTTCCACGACGTGGCCGAAGGCGCGGTCATCGAAGGAGTCATTGCTCACGTTGGCCACCGCTTTTCGCCAGAGAGCCGGGCCGGCCTCTCGGCCTCGGCGCTACGGAGAGTGTGACGTCAGCGACGTTACGTCGTAGTCGATTTGGCAAAACTCGAGCGGCGAGACGCCTGTCCCGGGGTTTCGCCCCGCAAGATGCCAACGGGTCACAACAGTGGTGTCTGCGGCACCTTCCTCAGGGTGATGGCGCCAATGCCAAAACCCGGGGACGCAGCATTCCCGGCTCAGGAGAGGTCCAGGCTCACATGCCAACTGCCCCGACCCATCCGCGGCTATCGCACGTCGAATGCCGGCTGCCTCCGCTAGAGTCACTTACTCAACGTCACTACTAGGTGCCCGCCCGTTATCAGCGGTGGTATCCAGCGGCATGTTTCGGGCAAGGGGGTGCCGTGGGGCCTGAACGCTGTTTGCGACTACATGAGCTGGCAAACGGTGAGATCGAGGGTCTTCCGGACACTCTGCTCGGCGAACTGTTCAGGGCTCTCGAGCAATTGGTGCACCGTGGACAATCGCCGCGCGAAGGGCGCCGACGAGGCCGCATACGTACGCTTCCGGTGGCGGCCGAGAGCCACGTCGTCTGCATGTTTTTCTCGGTGGTCGAAGCTGATGGAGAGGTAGTCCTGGGCCTGTACGCATGCCGACGCGAGACGGACCAGGTCACCGAGGAAGACTTCGACGAGGCGCAAGGCCGCCTCGATGACATGGGGTTGTAGCCGCGCTTAAGCGCTGTCCGAGCGGTGCCGATATTTGAGAGAATTATCGGTTCTGGCGATCACTGCGCCCCAGTTGAAGAGAGCTGTGAATGACCCCGACGAGCGGGCCCGATGACCTTGATCACCTGCGTCAGATCGTTCAGTCACGACCACGCGCATTAGTTGCCTACCAAGACGCGGTTCGCCGGGAGGCGCTACTGGCCACGATGGTTTCTGCCCGTGACAACCGCGCGTTGACCCAGCGGGCCGTTGCTCGGTCCATGGGTACTACACAGTCGGCGGTGTCGGACCTGGAGACCGGGCGGTCCGATCCTCGGCTATCGAGTCTCCAGAGGTATGCCAGGGCGCTTGGTCTGCGTCTACACGTGCGCCTCGTCGACACGGAGAACGGGCCGACTGCGCAGGCCTGACGGAGTGTGGTTGGCGCGGTCCGTCGGCCACTGCTTGCTATTATCGGTTAATCCCGATAACCTCAATGCACTCTCCCGGTAGCTTTGGGGCGACGAGCGACTGCGAGGGGGCACCGTGGCATCGATGCGCAAGCCAGACGACCTTGACGTGCTTCGCGAGCTGGTCGGGTCTCGGCCCGGTGCTGAGGCCGCTTACCAGGACGCATTGCAGCGTGATGGGCTCTTGGCGTCCATGGCTTCGTCGCGCCAAGAGAGTGGGCTCAACCAGCACGCGGTAGCGGACGCGATGGGCACGTCGCAGTCGGCGATCTCCGACTTGGAGACGGGTCGCGCCGAGCCACGGTTGTCGACGCTGCAGCGATACGCACGAGCCGTAAGCCGGCGCCTCGACGTGCGCCTTGTCGATGATGCCGGGCCGGACGTGCGACGGGAGGCCGAGGAGCGCGGCCTCGGGCTGATCTTGTCGAGCATGCTGCCCTTCGATCGATTGACCGTCGATGACCTTGCGAACAAGCTTCAGTTGCCCGAGCGGCTGATCACTCATGCGATCTCGGTGCTTACCCGACATCATTGGATCACCGCCTTGACAGACGGGCCGGCGGCTTTCCGCCTCAACGATCAGCGTGCCCTCGTTATTGGCGTAAGCATTCGGCACGATCATGTGGTGGGGGTCCTCACAAACCTACGAACTTCGCAAGTCATTGATTTTCGGCGTATAGCGCATGCAACGACAGCTCCCGAGGGGGCTGTGGCCGTCGTCGCAGAGATCGTGAGTCAGCTCCGTAGCGCGGCAGTACCCGGTCAGGAAATTCTCGGTGTGGGAGTCGAGATGGCAGGTGTCGTCGACAGGGAAACAGGAGTCGTTCGTTTTGCAGCGGACTTCCGGGATCGGCTGCACAACCCTTGGGTCGATTTCGACCTCGAGGACGCGATCGAGACCACCACCGGATTCACAACTGTCGTGGAGAACGATGTCAACGCTCTCGCCACTCGAGAGCACCTGATTAGCGGCGATCCCGGTGGTGTGGTGGTCCTGCTGATGGGGGAGAGCGGCCGAGGTATCGGTGCAGCCCTGATCGCGAATGGCACCGTTGTGCACGGCCACGATAGTGTAGCAGGCGAAATCGGGCACCTCATCGTCGATCCCAGCGGGCCCGCCTGTCGGAGCGGCCGCCATAGGGGGTGCCTTGAGAGCGTGGCGAGCACTGCGGCGATCCTCGACTCCATCTCGCACCCTGAACAGCGACTGGCGGCCAGCCGACGCGGATCAGGGTTTGACCTCAAGCACGCTGCAGCGCTGGCTCAGTCGGGCGACACTTCTACTCTGACGGCATTGGTCCGCGCGGGGAACGCAATCGGCGACGTACTCTCGCCCATGATTGCTCTCACGGATCCCGCGCGCATCGTGATCTATGGCCCGCGGGAACTGGTCGACATCCCAACCCACGATTCCGCGCGGAGCTTCATGGGTGCAATTTCAGAACGCCTCAACCGGTCAGGTTCAGACAAACATGACGTGGTCGGGCGGGATCTCAATGACTTCATCTTGCCTCGGGCCGCGGCTGTGGTAGCCGTGAGTCACTTCACCGCCCGGCCGAAAAACTGGCTGCCCATAGGGCCGGTCGTCGGGGACGATCTTCTCGCGCCGATGAGATCCGTCGCTGACCCTGTTTCTGCTTACTAGATGACACCGGGCCCGTCTCCCGACTGGCGCCGATGTACGGCCGGCGACTGTCGAGGTGCTGGCCTGTCAGCGTCATCGTGCGGCAGGTGCCTGGCGTGCATCGAGCTCGAAGATATCGGGCCAGTTGTGGAGCGCCTAGCCCATCTCCGGCTTGTGGACGTACGGGGGTGCCGGGTGTCTGTTGAGCGGCTTGCGATGCTCAAACCCCTCAGCATTGCGCCGAGCTCCGACCACCGGGACTGGACGAGCTGGCTGTTCGACGGGGCTTCCCTTCCTACCGGAGCTGGTTTCAAAGACTGGACGTTCGGGGCCGATTCGAGTTTCGTCCGAGCACAGTTCCGAGACGGAGCTACTTTCCAGGATGCTCGTTTCGCCGGGGAGGCCCCTTTCGAGGCTGCCACTTTCGGTGAAGGCGTCACATTCACACAAAGCGTTTTTATGTGCGGCGCAAATTTCAGCTATGCGACGTTCGGTCCGAGCGCTGGTTTCGTGGGCAGCCAATTCGAAGCGACCACCTCATTCCGAGATGCAGACTTCGACGATGGGGCGGACTTCGATCAAGCGACTTTCTGGTCGCAGGTCAGCTTCAGTCACGCCACTTTCTCAGATCGAGCATCGCTCACCGGGGTCGAGGCCAAGGACGCCGCCTACTTTACCAACGCCAGATTTGGCAGCGATTGCAGGATTACCGGAACGGTTGGTGGTGAGAGCAACTTCCGTTCGGCTACCTTTGGCCCGCGCGCGCTGTTTCGTCTGGAGATCGATGAGCTGATCAGCTTTGAAAATGCTGAGTTTGGCGAACGAGCTTGGCTGGATCACATTTCGGCCGGCGGCCCGGTGAGCTTCAAGAATGCGCGGTTCGGCCAAGCCCCACGGATGACACTGCTTGGTCCGCAGATCGACATGTCCGGGCTTGAGTTGGCCGAAGGCGCCCTCGTCGAAGTCGGTTGGGCGGAGCTCGAGCTAAGTCGGCTTGTTCTCGACGGCTCGACAGTGGTCTCGGCACTGGCACAGGCGCCGAGATCGCGGCCGAGCGGTCTGCCTGAGCAGCGCACCGCGCGGCCCCGGATCCTCACGGTGCAAGGAACGGACCTCGCGAACCTTGTCCTCTGCAATGCAGACCTCCGACCATGCAACTTCGCCGGAAGCTACAACATCGACAAACTGCGGCTGGACGGGGCGGAGACTTTCGGTGGGACCCCAGGGCTGCCGCTGTGGACGCGGCGCCGGGTCTTGACCGACGAGCGGATGTGGCGCAGGCAATACAGCGGCGCGATCCGCTCCCGCGGCTGGTTTCCAGCACAGTATCTTCCCCAGGATCACGAGGAGCCCCAACGGGCCAACGAGCCCCGTCGCGGGCGCGCTGTTGAGGCGCGCTCACGAGCTCGCCAGGTCGCGCAGCTATACCGTGCATTGCGCAAGAGCAAGGAAGACAGTAAGGACGAGCCAGGTGCGGCCGACTTCTACTACGGCGAAATGGAAATGCGTCGCCTTGGCACCCGAAGCCCAATCGAACGCGCACTACTCACCGCGTATTGGCTCGTTGCGGGCTACGGGCTTCGAGCGTCTCGAGCCCTCGCCGCATTCGTGATCGCCCTCGTTCTCGGCGCCATCGTGTTCAACGAGTCGGGATTTGACCGCAGCCCGCAGCTCGCCATCGGCATAGTTCGCGTTCTGCCGACAACCGGCGAGGTTGTCTACGGCCGGGTGCAGCAGCCTGGCGCACGCCTGGGCTTCGGCGCCGCCGTGGAGTACAGCATCAGATCCTCCACTTCCCTGCTTCAGCCGACCCAGCCGCGCCCAATGACCTACGCGGGCAAGGGCGCTGAAGCCGTGTTACGGCTGCTTGGGCCGCTGCTCCTGGGCCTGACCATCCTGTCCCTTCGCAACCGTGTCAAGCGTTAGCTGTTCCACCCGGGGAGGTTGGTGACACGGTGCGGCGAGGCGGCTTGAGTCGAGAAGAGGCTTCCTGGCTCCGTGTGAGCCACGTCATCGAACGGATCCACCTCCAGCGGCGGCGCGGGGCGCGGTTGACGCCCCGTGCCCAGACGGCACACTCGCCGTCTGCCCACTGCCGCTCAAGGTCCATGACCCTTTGGTAGTAGAACCTTCATCACTGTGCGCCCGGACAATCCTGCACCGCGGGTACGTACCCCTCCTACGCGCCCAGTCGCACAGTCACTCCGGCTCGCCGGAGCCCCCCCGGAACGCATTATCCGCCACGTGACGGCTCTGTCGCCTGCCTGGCAGGTGACAGATCGGCGGCAATACTGCATGCGGGCGCGCACCCCTCCGAGCGCGCCCGGCGCCGCAGAGTGCCTATCTGGCGTACTTGCCACAGGCGGCGACGTCCTTGTTCTTCGTCTGATCGCCGGTGAACGGGCGGACGTCCTTGAACTTGATCGCCCCGTCCTGCCATGCCTTGACGTCCTCCTTGTTGCCCTTCTTCAACACGACATCGGCAAGGCAGTCGATGTACTTCTTCTTCTTGTCGGCGGGTAGCGCGTTCTTCAGGTCCGGGTCGCTGTCGAATTCCTTGTTCAGGCCCTTGACGATCTGGGACTTGCTGACGCCGCCATGTCCGACACTGTCGAGCGCGCCGCAGCCGGTCAGGGCAAGGGCGAGTGAAATTGTGACCGCACCCAGCATCGAATGCCGGGCAACGCTGGCTCCGTAGGGGCTAACCGAACGCATCCAAGGACTCCTTGATCGTGGCGCGCCGCAGCCCGGCGAATGCCGGATCCGCATGGCGCGGTCTCCTGGCGCCCGGCCCTGATGGGCGGCGCCGGGACGATGCTGCCGGGAGCCGCTGCCGACCCGCTGCCGTTATGCTGCCGAGCCCTTATGGGAGGTCTTGTCGTGGACCTGGGTTGGCTCACATTGGTGTGCAACGTCGGGTCAGTCGATGAGCGCGAGGACGTCGCGGAGGTCGCGGAGGTCGCGTGCTAGGGGGTCTGCGGCGAGCCGGCTGGGTCCTGGCCCACCTCAGCACCGTCTTCGCTGCCTCGCCGTGACCCGCCTCGTCGTGTTGGATGTCGGCGGCCCGATACGGACGCGGTGGCACGCAAACCCAACGCGGTCGTTGCTCACGCAGGGGCTACCCGCTTCTCCAACCGAACCAGGCGGCGAATGACATGGTCGAGGTAGTAGCCCGGCTCCCTCGGTACAGCGGGATCGAACGCGCCGGCGGTATCAACTTCAGTGCGCCGCACCCACCGCTCGACCCACCAGAGTGCGGAACCCAGCAGGGTCACCGGCTCCCACCAATCGACGCGATCAATGACGTGGGCTAGCCGCAACTGAGTGCTCACGTTCTGTTGATATCCGTCCCAGAATGCCTGCCGTTGGGGTTCCGTGAGAGCGTTCTGGTCGAACAGATGCGCGATCTCGTCGGCAGGATCTCCCAGCCGCGTGTATTCCCAATCGATCAGTGCAGGGTCAGGGCCCCACAAGATGTTCCCAGGACCGATATCACCGTGCAGGAGCGCGAGGGTCTCGCCCGTTCTGAAACTCTGGGCGTCTTGCGAGGCTTCGAAGCTTGTGGCGAGTGAATCGGCGGCATGCATCAGCCGAGCTTGGAGCGCTGGCGGTAGCGGATCGCGAGCCCAAGCGAGCGTGGACATGATCGACTGCAGCCGGCCTTGCGCATAGGACGCGACGTTGCCCGTCGCTGCAAGCGGTTCGACGAGATCGCTGGCAGGCCGATCATGAACCCAGGCCACAATCGAAGCGAGTCGCTCGATCTCCTGAAGGCTTGCCGAGTTCAGGTCTCGTCGGCGTCCCGGAAAGAACTGCATGCACATCGCTGGTGTGTCGAACCAGCGGCTCGTGCAGCGGAAGTCGTACAGCAAAGGGGCAGCCATGCCCCCAACCTTCTTGAGGACTGCAGCCTCTCGCTCAGCTTGAGCGCAATCAGCCGCGTCGCCACCGTAGGAGACCCTAACTACGACGTCTCGGGTGACGCCTGCTGCATCAAGATAGGAGACCCTGTGGACAGCGTGGCGGTTGCCGTCGTCGAACCGGGTCACCGCCGTGATGCGCTCAGCAGAGCAGCCCACCGCGTCAGAGGCATAGTCCCGGACCGCAGTGAGAAGACTCTCCCGAGGAAACCCTGTCATAGAGGGCATCGTAAAACGGAGGTCACGAGATCGTGAGTCAAGTCAGGTGTTAGGCTGCTGAGCCCCTTATGGGAGGTTTTGTGGTAGACGCTCGCGCGGGCGACGTGGCGCTGCGTTTTGAGATTCTCGGGCCGTTGCGCGCCTGGTGGGGCGCCGAGGAGCTGGACGTCGGGCCGGCCAAGCAGCGGGCGGTGCTGGCGGTGCTGCTGACCAACGCCAACAAGCCGGTGCACACGGCTCGCATCGTCGAGAACGTGTGGGGTCAGGATCAGCCCGAGAACGGCGCCAACGTCGTCCAGAAGTACGTCTCCGGGCTGCGCCGCGTCCTGGAGCCGCATCGTCCCCCGCGGACTCCCGGCCAGCTGCTGACCCTGACCAACGCCGGCTACCTGCTGCGGATCGAGCCGGGGTGTCTCGACGTCGAGGTGTTCCGCGGCCTGGTCGGCACGGCCCGGGAGGTCCGGGCGGGTGGCGACCTCGCCGGAGCCGGCCGCCTGCTGAGCCAGGCCAACGCGCTGTGGCGGGCCGAGGCCATGGCGGGGCTGTCCGAGGCGGGCCTGGAGACGCTGCGCAACTCCCTTGACGAGATGCGGCTGGCCGCCCTGGAGGAATGGGCGGAGGTCGAGCTTGAAGTCGGGCACCACAACCGCCTCGTGCCCGACCTGGTCCGGCTCGTCGTGGAGCACCCGATGCGCGAGCGGCTGCGCTGCCTGCACATGCTCGCGCTGTACCGGTGCGGGCGGCAGGCCGAAGCGCACACCGCCTACCGGGACGCCCGGAGCTTCCTGGTCGAGCAGTTCGGGGTCGAGCCTGGTACGGAACTACAGCAGTTGCACCAGCGGATGCTGCACATCGATCCGACTCTGGAGTGGCGCGACCACAGCGCGCCACCTCCCGATGTGCCGCCTCCCGACCTCCGGGGTCCGCTGGTCCCCGGCTATCCGCCGGCGGCAACTGCCTGGGCGCCGGTCCCGGGGTGGCCGCGCATACCCGCTCAGATTCCCGCCGCTCGCCCCGGTGTGCGGCACTGGGCAGGACGCCTGCTCGCGGTCGGCGTGCCGATCATGAGTTTCGGGTTGGCCAGCTGGGCGGTGGTCGCCTATCTGGCCGGGCGGCGGCGCAGTTGGAGCCTGGCCGCCGCCGCGGCCGGGTACTTCGTGCTCCTGGCGATCGTCCTCTTCGCCGCGGCGGCAAGCGGCCCGGAGTCGGCGACACTGCAGCCGCTCGAGGCGATCGAGATGATCGCCTTGTTCGTGGCCATGCTCGGCGGCGCGACGCACACCGCCCTCGTCAGCCTCGACCCCCACCCGCCGGCGGACTCCCCGGCCGGCAGCGCGCCACCGAAACGCGGCGCTTGGGCACGGTGGGCGCGGTGCCTCGCCGTCGCCGTGCCGCTGGTGAGCTTCGGCTTCCTGACCTGGATCGTGGTCGGGGCCTATGCGGGCCGCCGCCGCAGCCTCGCCCTGGGTCTCTCGGCGGCCGGCTACCTCGGCCTGATTGCCGCGATCCTCTTCCTGTACGACCTCAACGCCGGCTCGTCGGCGCTCGTGGCAACGGACGGCATCTGGCTGCTCGCGCTGTTCGTGAACACCTTCGGCGGCACGGCGCAGGTGGCCCTGGTGAGCTCGCCGGCCTACTGGCCGCCGCCCGCCCCGCCCGCCTCGCCCGCCCCGCCGAGCGGCGCCGCTTCGTCCGGATCAGTTAGCGGCCGCCACCGCGTCGGCGGAGCCGCGTTCGGTGACGATCCGGCTGACCCCGGTGCGGACGAAGCTGCGGACGCCCCGGTTGCAGGTGCCGGTGGCCGCCGAGCAGCGGACGAGGGCCAGGGCGCCGTCGTACCGGGCTTCGATCAGGTAGCTGTCGGTGCTTTCCCATGCGGCGGGTACGGCTTCGCGGGTGCCCGGCAACCAGCCGGTGATCGCCGGCAGCGTCGCCGTACTGACTAGCGTGCCGGTGCGGGCGTCGAGGACCACGACCCGGCCGGACTGCACGAGCACGGCGCGGGTGCCGTCGGCGCTGAGCAGCGGCTTGGCCTGCGAGCACAGGATGGGTGGCCGCAGGCGGTAGGGGTGGTCGGCGGGTGCGGTCTTCCAGCACGAGGTGCTGCCCTGCCTGGCGCCGAGCCAGCCGACGCCGAGGCGGCCGACGGCGGAGTAGTTGTTCGGCAGCTTCTGCGGGGTGCCGCCGGGGTACCAGAGGAAGACGCCCTGCAACCGGGCCGCCCCCCACTCATCGACGACGAAGCGCTCACCCGCCGCGTAGACGTCGTCGCTGCCGGCGCCGGGCAGCTCGCGCGGGTTCACGCGGGGGTAGTTCGCGTACAACGTGCCGGTGCTCCGGTAGGCCGCGACGTCGTCGGGGACTCCGACCAGCCCGCCGGTGGACACGTCGAACACCTTGCAGCCGCCCAGGCCCTCCACCACGCGGCGCCACGGGACGGCCGGAGCGATCCGCCCGATGATGGGCAGGCAGTCGGCGCCGTAGGCGAAGAACTGGGTGTAGGTGATTCCGAGGCTGCCCGCGACCCGGTCGAACTCCCGCTCGCCGGCGTTGTCGGCCGTGAACGACGAGGCGATGTCGGAGACGGTGCCGCCGTAGAACACCCGGGTGCCGATGCCATAGGGCACGGTTGTCGGGGCCGGCCCGGCAGGGATCAGGTCGAACGGCGGCACGGTGGCAAGGGCAACGTTGGCGGTCGCCGGCGCGGAGACGGCCAGGGTGGACAACAGAGACGCGAGTACGAGTACCGCGGTTGCGAGCTTGCGGGGATGATATGAGCGCACGATGTGCCTCCTGGTGGATCCGGTCGGGTTCGCCAACTGGACGCGCGCCGGGCCCATCCGGTTTACCTTTCGCTCACGCTCGTTCGGGCTACGAAGCCCCCGGCGCCGGCGAAGGTCCGGCCCTCGGCCATGATCGGGCCATGGATCATCCGGTCACGATCGTCACCGGTGCGAGCCGGGGCATCGGGGCGGCCACGGCGCTGCACCTGGCCCGGGCCGGCCACCACGTGGTGGTGAACTTCGGTCACGACGGCACGGCGGCCGAGCAGGTCGTCGTAGCCGTCGCCGCGGAAGGCGGCCGCGCGGTCCCGGTGCAGGCCGACGTCACCGAGCACGAGCAGGTGGAGCACCTGTTCGCCGTCGCGCGGGAGACGTTCGGGCCGGTGACCGGGCTGGTGAACAACGCCGGGACGACAGCGCTCATCGCCGACCTCGCGGACACCCCCGTCGACGTGGTCCGACAGGTGCTCGACCTCAACCTGCTCGCCACCGTCCTGTGCGCCCGCCGCGCCGCCCAGCTGATGTCCACCAGCCGCGGGGGGACCGGCGGCGCCATCGTCAACATCTCCTCGGCCGCGGCCACCCTGGGCTCGGCGCACGAGTACGTGCACTACGCCGCCGCCAAGGCCGGCGTCGAGGCGCTCACCGTAGGGCTGGCCAAGGAGCTCGCCGCCGAGGGGGTCCGGGTCAACGCCGTCGCCCCGGGCGTCGTCCGTACCGGGATCCATGCCGCAGCCGGTGACCCCGACCGGGCCGGCCGGGCCGCTGGGCGGATTCCGCTCGGCCGGGCCGGGGAGCCGACGGAGATCGCCCCCGCGATCGCGTGGCTCCTGGGTGACGAGGCGTCCTACGTCACGGGCGCGATCCTGCGCGTCGCGGGCGGGCTGTAAACCGTGTGACGGTCTCGCGCGTCCGTACAGGTATGAAGATCCCTACGCGTTCGCTGGCCGTTCTGCTCTCTGCCGCGCTCTCGCTCGTCATGCTGTCGACCGGCGCGCCTGCCTCGGCGGCCGTCACGCCGCCCTTCGACCTGCTCCCCGCAGGGCCGGCGCCGACGACCATCCCGTACGCGATCGGGATGAAGATCTTCTACGGGGGTCGGTCGTACGTCGTCCCGGCTCTTCCGCAGTCGAGCCTGGTGCGCGTGCAGCCCTACCACGGCAACGTCCTCACCTCCGTGTTCACCATCGGAGTCGCCGACTTCGTGGGGCCGGCCGGGATGATCGGCCCGACCTCCGCCTGGCATGTGTTCGGCGGTACCGACCTTCCTGCGGACGCCACGCTCGCCGGGCAGCTGTTGAAGGCCGGCCAGGGCGAGGCCCAGGTGGTCGACACGTTCACCGGCCGCATCGTGGCCCGGCACCCGATCGGCGGGTTCGGTGATGTCAAAGCAGTCGGCGGCGAGGTGCTGATCACGGTCTCCAACATGGCCGACCCCAGGCAGCACGAGATCTGGGACCCGGCGACGGGTGCCACGACGGTGCTCGGTACGGCGGACTACACGGTCGCGCAGCGCCGGTCGCCGGGCTGGCTGTGGCGGCCACTCGGTGGCGGCTGCTCCGCGCTGGTTACCGTGAGCGCCCCGACGGCTACAGGCACCACGGTGTGCCACCCGGAGTCTGGGCCGCCGTTGCTCTCCTTCGACGGTACGACTGCGGTGGCCGTGCGCGGCGGGCGCCTGGTGGCGTTGACAGTCGCGTCAGGCGCGGTGCTGTCCACGGGCTCGATGGCGGCGATCACCGGTACGAACCGCGCCGTCCAGCCGGTGCAGTGGGAGACCTCGTCGGCCTACATCGCCGTCGCCAGCTGGGACGGGCAGACCGCCCTCGTCCGCTGCCAGGTCAGCAGTGGCGCGTGCGCACGCGTGGTCCGCAGTTCCATCCGGCCGGGCGTGCGCGGCATCGTCGCGGGCTGGTAGCCGCTGGTCAGCGATTGCGCCACTTGCGCCACAATCCGAGCACGGCGGCGCCGAGCAGCGCGAAGCCGAGTGCTCCCGCCAGTGGTCCGCCCGGGCGCGGGCGAGTGTCGGATTTGATGGCTTTGACGTCTGCCATGAGTGCCTCCCGAGAGTGTGCTGTGGCGTGCTCCCTACCCAGTCAGGGCGTGGTCAAGACGAGGTTTCCGGTGAATTCACCTTGGGGACACAGTTGCCATCGGGGGTATCGACCGTCCGTCAACCGCTGGAGGGCACCGTGTCGACATCCGCCCACGACGTCCGGGAGCCTGGGGTCATCCGCAGCCTGATACCTGCGCGGATCGACCGCCTCTCCTGGTCGCCGTTCCACACCCGGTTGATCGTCGCGCTCGGCGTCGCCTGGGTGCTCGACGGCATCGAGATCACCGTAGCCGGGGCGATCGCCCCCGTTCTCACCGACAAGGCCACCCTCGGCCTGACCGCAACGGAAGTCACCGCCATCGCGACGGTCTACCTGATCGGCGAGGTGTTCGGTGCGCTGTTCTTCGGCCGGCTCTCCGACGCGCTCGGCCGACGGAAGCTGTTCGTCATCACGCTGGGCGTCTACCTCGTCGGCAATGCCGCGACCGCCCTGACCTGGGACAACACCACCGTCGCGCTGGTCTTCCTCTACACGACGCGGCTGGTCGCGGGCTCGGGTATCGGTGGTGAGTACGCCGCGATCAACTCCGCGATCGACGAGATGATCCCCGCCAAGTACCGCGGCCAGGCCGACCTGGCCGTCAACGGCACGTACTGGGCCGGTGCGGTGATCGGCACCCTGGGGACCTACATCCTGGTCAACCAGGTCTCGCTCGGCATCGGCTGGCGGATCGGCTTCCTCATCGGCCCGCTGCTCGGCGCGGCGATCTGGGGCCTGCGCAGGCACCTCCCGGAGAGCCCGCGCTGGCTCATCATGCGCGGCCGCGAGGAAGAGGCCGAGCGGAGCATCGAGTTCATCGAGGAGCAGGTCACCTCGGCCGGCATCGACCTCGCGCCCGTCGACGACGACAAGGCACTGGAGATCCGGCCGACCGAGCAGATCGGTTTCATCGTCCTGGCGAAGGTGCTGTTCAAGCACTACACCTCCCGGTCGATCCTCGGCGCGTCGCTGATGATCAGCCAATCGTTCCTCTACAACGCGATCTTCTTCACGTACACGCTGGTCCTGACGACCTTCTACCACGTCAACGAGAAGTCCGCGCCGTTCTATCTGGTGGCCTTCGCGATCGGCAACCTGGCCGGCCCGCTGACCATCGGCCGCCTGTTCGACACCATCGGCCGCAAGCGGATGATCTCCGGCACCTACATCCTGTCCGGCGTCCTGCTGGCGATCTCGGCCGTGCTGTTCGACGCCGGGATCCTCAACGCCACGACGCAGACCATCGCCTGGTCGGTGATCTTCTTCTTCGCCTCGGCCGGTGCCAGCGCCGCCTACCTGACCGTGAGCGAGATCTTCCCGCTCGAGGTGCGCGCGAAGGCCATCGCGCTGTTCTTCGCCATCGCGCAAGGCTTCGGCGCCATCGGGCCGATCTTCTACGGCCACCTCATCGGCAACATCAAGCACCCGGACACCGGCAAGCTGTTCATCGGCTACCTGATAGGCGCGGTCGTCATGATCATCGGCGGGATCGTCGAAGTCTTCCTCGGGGTGGAGGCCGCGCAGCAGTCCCTGGAGGACGTCGCCTCACCCCTGTCGGCCATCCGCGCGGAGACCAAGCGCTGACCGGCGCGGAGGCGCCGCTGTGGGTCGTGGTGACCTGACAACCGCGGTCGTCCATCAGGGCTGCTCTTCGCGGAAGGCGAGGAGGGCCTCGGCGGTGCTCGTGACGCCGAGTTCGGAGCGGGCGGCGGCGAGCCGGCGTTCGGCGGTGCGCTGGGAGAGGTACAGCCGGGAGGCGGCTTCGGGTACGGAGTGGCCGGCCGCCAGCAGCCGCAACAGGGCGACCTGGTCGTCGGCCAGCACCGGCTCCGACCCCGGCTGCTCCGGCTGCTCGGGCTGCTCGGGCTGCTCGGGCTGCGGCGCAGGCTCCGACCCGTCGTACTCCTCGACCGTGCCGAGCCGGCGCAGGTCGCCGTACATGCGTCCGAGCATCGCCGGGTCGCGCGCCGCGACGACGACCGCCGCGCCGCGGGCCGCGCAGAGCAGGGCGGCCGAGGCCTCGTCGGCGTCGCGTACCTCGCCGCAGCAGGCCAGCCCGGAGGAGGACACGTCCCACGGGCGGTCGGGCAGGGTGAAGCCCGGCTGCGGGCGCAGGCCGGAGTCGCGGACGGCGGCGACGGCGTCGGGCAAAAGTACGGCATCCGTGACGATCAGGTGTCGGCTCATCGCGACCCCAGGGCGCCGCACCAGCGGGTCGAATCCGTCAGTCATCGTCGTCTCCTCGGTGGGCTGAGGGACCGACGCCAGAAGCGGCGGTGCCGTGCAGTGGCATCCCCACCCCCCGCCACCACACCGTCAGCTGTCACAGCTTCACCCACGTCCACCGGCCTGTCCGGCCGTTTCCTGAATGAGGCCCGATCAGGTGACCTCCCCGCATCGGCCGCTGACCGATTCGTAGGTACTTAACGGCGCGAGGGTGACATGTGCGAGACAGTGTTCTCGTGGGCAGGCTCGATGACCCGCGACTACCTCGACCGGCTGAGGAGCTCGCGGGCTGACGTTTACAACGCAATTCCGCGCGAAATGCCCGATAGCGGACAGTAAGCGGTTGAGATCGCACGGTGAGGGTATGCTTCGCTCCGGTTGAGCGGACTCCTCCAGATTCCCCCTGATGAGGTGCCCATGGGCAGTACGCGCCTAAGCGACGGATTCTCCCGGGCCTGCCATGAGATCCTCCCGGCCCTGTGCAGCACGTACGGCCTGCGCACCTGGCTGGTCACGGCCCGGATCGGCTCCGACGAGGTACTGGTGGAGCACCACGGCGCCAGCCCAAAGGTCGTGGGCGACCGGCAGTGGGCCTGGGCGCAGTCCCCGGTCACCTCCCAACTGGCCGGTATCACCCCCAGCGTCGCACCCCGAGTGTCGAGCGTGCCCATCTATGCCGGCTCGCCGGTGGTGGTGGCCGCCGAGGCCCAGTCGATGATCGCCGCGCCGATGGTTTCCCACGACCGGGTGCTCGGCGGGCTGTACGGCCTCGATCGCGGCGACCGCACCGACGATCTCCTGCAGGCCGCCCCGGTCGTACATGCCGCGGCCGCCCTGCTCGGTGAGCTCTACGAGCCGCAGGTGTCCGCCGGCGAACGGGACCCTGGGATCGACGACCTGAGCGGCCTGGCCAACCGGGCCGGCTGGCAGCAGCGGTTGTCGGCCGAGGACGGGCGCTGCGCGAGATACGGCCGGTCCAGCGGTGTCATCGTCGTCGACGTCGACGAGCTTCGCCGGGTCACGGACAGTCTCGGGCCGGCCGCCGGCGACGACCTGCTCCTGCGTACGGCCGGCGTGCTCCGCCGCGGCAGCCGTGCCTGGCACACCGTGGGCCGCACCGGCCGCGACGAGTTCGCGATCCTCGCCGTGGAGGCCGACCACGACGATCTCGCCGGACAGGTCCGCCGGCTGCGCATGCTGCTGCGCAGTGCCCGGGTCCGCGCCTCCCTCGGCTGGGCGGTTCGCGAGCCCGGGGGTGGACTGTCAGCGGCCTGGCTGGCGGCCGAGCAGCAGATGTTCTCCGCCAAGCGGGCGCGCCGGGCGCGGCGCGTGCAGGCCCGCGGCGTACGGCAGATGGGACTCACCGCGAACTACTGGGACCACTGAGCCAAGAGGTAGTCTCTAGCTACGCTACGTCATCGTACGACTACAGCCCGGCGATACAGCGGGATTCCGATCTGGACAACTGGCCCATAAGGCTCAGGCGCGGGCCCGGCAATCGTCGAGTGACATGGAGGCTCCATGCGACACCGCCACGTTCTGGCGGCCGCCACCGCGGCTGCAACGCTGCTCGCGCTCACGACCGCGACGGCTACCGCCGCGGCAGCCACGACGGCCGCCACGCCGGGCACCCCGCACTCCAGCAAGCGGGTCTGTGCCAACGCACCGGCCGGCTTCGCCGCGTGCCAAGCCCGGGTCGTCACCAGCAGCGCCAAGAGCCTGCGGCCGCTGGCGACCGCCGGCCCCACCGGATACTCCCCGGCCCAGCTCAATACCGCCTACGGGCTGACCGGCTTCACGGGCACCGCCAAGATCGCGATCGTCGATGCGTTCGCGAGCCCCAATGCCGCAAGCGACCTGGCCGCGTATCGCAGCCAATTCGGCCTCGGCACGGCAAGCTTCACCCAGGTGAACCAGACCGGCGGCCCCATCACGACAGTGAGCGGTGACGTGGGCTGGGGCCACGAGGAGATGCTCGACCTCGACATGGCCTCGGCGATCTGCCCCGGCTGCCCGCTGCTCTACATAGGCTCCAAGTCCAACTCCTTCACCGATCTCGCGGCCGCGGTCAACCAGGGGGCTGCTCAGGGCGCTCAGGTCATCTCCAACTCCTACGGGGGCAGCGAGTTCTTCACCGAGATCACGCTCGCGTCGGCCTACAACCACCCCGGCATCGCGATCACGGCGAGTTCCGGTGACAGCGGCTTCGGTGCCCAGATACCTGCCGCCTTCAAAACCGTCACCGCCGTTGGCGGCACAACGCTGACCCTCAACACCGACAGCACGCGAAAGAGCGAGACCGTGTGGAGCGGCGCCGGCAGCGGCTGTTCGCGGTATATCAGCAAGCCGTCCTGGCAGACCGACAGTGGCTGCTCCCGACGAACGATTGCTGACGTCGCCGCGGACGCCGACCCCGCAACGGGCGTGTCGATCTACGACACCTTCGGCAGCTCCGGCGGTCTCAACTGGCTCGTCTTCGGAGGCACCAGTGTGGCGGCGCCCATCATCGGTGCGATCTACGCCCTGACCGGCAGCGACACCGCCGGGGTTCCGGCCCAGCTGGCATACACCAGCCGGGCGTCGCTGTTCGACGTGACCAGTGGCAACAACGGTAGCTGCTCGCGCGGCACCCAGTACCTGTGCACCGGCGGCACCGGCTATGACGGGCCGACCGGCAACGGCACCCCGAACGCGAGCCTGGCACCCTTCTAGATCGAGCAGTCGACTGCAGGGGCGTCCCGGAAGGGACGCCCCTGCGGCTAGATTGAGCGCATGAGTCAAGGCATCCCGGGAAGCGACCTCGCCGAGGAAGACCTGCTTCGCGAGCTCAGGCACCTGCACAAGACCAGGAACGACACCTTCCTGCACGGCAGCGCCGACTCGCTTGTGACCCACACCGCGCGGACGTCCGAGCTCGAGGACGAATACCTGCGCCGCCACCCCGAGCGTGAGGTCGATCCGCGGCGGTTGCGCCCGGGTGCGCGGATGGAGCTGAGCTAGCAGTACCCGGCCAGACAGGCCGGCCAGCGCCGTACGGAAGTCGGAATGGCGGCGGGTTGCCCGACGCTGCGGAGGGTTAGGAGCCACGACGGTGGTCCCGGAGGTGTCGCGTGCCTGACCTTGCTTCGCTGAGCTTCACCAGCCGGGGCACCGGGCCGGCGGTCCTGCTGTTGCACGGCCAGCCCGGGGGAGCCGGCGTGTGGTTCCGGGTGCAGCCCGCGCTGGCCGGCGCCGGTGTGCGGGCGATCGCGGTCGACCGGCCGGGGTACGGCCGCACCGGCGGGCGGGCGGTGGGATTCGCGCGCAACGCCCGGCTGGCCTTCGAGCTCCTCGACACCCTCGGCGTCGGCGCGGTCACGGTCGTCGGCCATTCGTGGAGCGGCGCGGTGGCGCTGGCGATGGCCCTGCAGCAACCCGAGCGGGTCCGCGGGCTGGTACTGCAGGGCTCGATCGGCGGCGAGCGGTCGGTCAGCGTCGCCGACCGGATCCTGGCCGCTCCGGTGCTCGGGCCGCTGGCATTCAGTGCCGGGCTGCGGGCGGTGGCGTTCGGCCTGCCCCGCGAACGCATCCGGCGGCGGATCGCCCCGGAGTTCGACGGCCTGTCGTACGATCGGCTCGAGACGATCGCGGCAGCGTGGAGCAACGCCCGCACCGCGCGCAGCGTCGCCCACGAGCAGCGCTCGATGATCGCCGAGCTGCCGGTCATCGAGGCACAGCTGGCCCGGGTGCAGAGCCCTGTCGTGGTGCTGGTCGGCCGCCAGGACAAGCGGGTGCCCCCGGCCAGCCAGCGCAGCCTTGCCGAACGGTTGCCCAACGCCGAGCTGGTCGAGGTCGACGGCGGCCACCTGCTGGCCGCCGAGGCGCCTGAGACGATTGCCGACGCGGTCACCAGGGTGCATCACCGGGCGGGGTAGTCCGTCCTGCCCGCAGCGCGAGTGCGGTGTCCCGCCAATTGGGAACGGGGGCTGGGAGAGGGTACGGTCATGCGGCCTCGCTACGCTTGGCGTCGCATGGCATGCAACCGCCCACCGGTTCGGTCCACGGAGAGCCCATTATGAGCCAGAGCGCCACAGAGCCCGCCGCCCCGTCAGGGATCGTCGCCGCCCTACGCAAGTACGCTGACCTCCTCGCCTTTCTGCTGCTGGGCTACCTGGTCCTGCAGTACCTCGTGACCCTCGGGCACCTCTTCGGGGGCAAGAGCCTTCTCGGCACGGAATCGAAGTTCGCCGACCGGGCCTTCGAGATCGACATCAGTTTCCTCAGCGGTAGCTTCCTCAGCATCGTCGTCCTGGGCGTCGTCGCCGCGGCGGTTGCCATGGCGACCGTGGTCGGCGAGCGGTCCAAGCTGGCCCGCCCGGTCATCATCGCCGCGCTGGGCGTCGTCGCCGCCGGTGCCGTGCTGGGCTTCATCACCCTCGTGGTCGGCCTGTTCGCCGACGGCACGACCTTCGGCGGCCGGCTCAAGACCGAGACCGCCTTGACCCTGCTGGTGCTCCTGGCGCTCTACGTCGTGGCAGCGCTGGTACTCCTGGGGATGCTGTCCTCCCCGGAGCTCCGGCCGGTGGCCAAGCCGCAGCCTGCCTACGGGCAGTACCAAGGCGCGCCGCAGGGTTACGGCGGCTACCAGCAGCAGGCCCAGCCGCCCTACGGCTACCAGCCGCAGGGGCAGTACGACTCCCAGCCGCCCTACCAGCAGCAGGCCTACGAGCAGCAGGCCTACGACCAGCCCACGCAGCAAGGCGCGCCGTCCTACGAGCAGTCGCCCCAGCAGCCGCAGCAGTCCCCGGCCTACGAGCAGCCGTCCTACGAGCAGCCACCCCAGCAGCCGCAGCAATCCCCGGCCTACGAGTCGCCCCCGCCGATCTGGGAGCAGCCGGCGGCACCGCCGCCCCCTTCGGCGCAGCAGCCCTCGGGTTGGCCGCCGCCGCAGGCCCCGCAGCAGCAGCCGCCCTCGCAGCAGAGGTGGCCCGAGGGCAACCAGTAAGGTCCGGATCTCCCTCCACCCACCCTGCGCGAATCACTCCCAGTTCGCACGCGATAGCGCTACGTTGACTATTCCGGGGGGTTCACGCGGGGTCGAGGGTGGAAAGGCACACCAGCATGGGGGCCGTAGCTCAGTCGTCACCGTCATCGCTGCCGGCACCGGCGCAGCGCGACCTCGTTGTCGTAGGTGCGTCCGCCGGCGGTGTCCAGGCCCTGCGTGACCTGGTCTCGGTCCTCCCCGCGAAACTGCCGGCCGCGGTTCTCGTGGTGCTGCACCTGCCGGCCCAGGGTGGCAGTGCACTGCCGGCGATCCTCAGCCGTGCGGGGGCGCTGCCCGCACGGGCGGCCCAGGACGGCGAGTCGATCCAACGGGGCCGCATCTACGTCGCCCCGCCCGATTTTCACCTTGCCGTCGTCGGCGGCAAGCTGGCCCTGACCCGCGGCCCACGGGAGAACGGGCACCGGCCGGCCGTCGACGTGCTGTTCCGTACGGCGGCCCAGTCCATGGGCCCGCGGGTGATCGGCGTGGTGCTGTCCGGGGCGCTCGACGACGGAACGTCCGGGATGCTCGCCATCGCCGCACGCGGCGGCGTGACCGTCGCCCAGGACCTGCATGAGGCGCTGTACCCGGCGATGCCGCGCAGCGTGGTCGACCACGTCGCGCCGGACCACGTCCTGTCGGCCGGTGCCATCGGGTCGCTGCTCGCCCAGCGCTGCCGCGAGACGGTCGATATTTCGGCCGTGCCATCGGTGCGCTCGCAACTGCGCCTGGAGAGCGCCATGGCGGAGATGGACCGGGGTACGGTCACCAGCGAAGGGCCCACCGGCGGGCCGTCCGGACTGACCTGCCCGGACTGCGCCGGCACCCTGTACGAGATGGAGGCCGGAGACTTGCTGCGCTTCCGGTGCCGGGTCGGTCACGCGTGGTCGGCCGAGAGCCTGGCCGTGGAGCAGGGCCTCGCGTTCGAGAGCGCCTTGTGGATGGCGATGCGCAGCCTGGAGGAGAAGGCCGCCCTGGGCCGGCAGCTGGCCGAGACGGCCCGCGGCCGGGGGACGACGCTGTCCGCCGAGCGGTTCCACGTCATGAGCGAGGAGGCCGCGGGTGCCGCGGGGCTGATCCACGACCTGCTGAGCCGGGTCGACATCCGGCTGCTCGGCACGCCCACCGGCGAGCCGCCGCCCGCCAAGCACACCTGTAGCAACGCCGGCGATGGCTCTCCGGAGACCGCGGCAGAGTAAATTCGGATCGTGACCGAGCCCGACCCGAATTTCGACGCCTTGCTGCGCTATCTGCGCGAAGCCAGGGGATTCGACTTCACCGGCTACAAGCGCAGCAGTGTCATGCGCCGGGTCGACCGGCGGATGCAGGAGATCCACGTCGCGGGCTACGACGACTACCTCGACTACCTGCAGGTCCACCCCAGGGAATTCACCCCGCTGTTCAACACGATCCTGATCAACGTCACGAGCTTCTTCCGCGATGCCGAGGCGTGGGAGCAGTTGCGCACCCAGGTGGTCCCGGACCTGCTCGCCCGCAAGGGCGACGAGCCGATCCGCCTGTGGAGCGCCGGCTGCGCGGCGGGGCAGGAGGCGTACAGCCTGGCGATGCTCCTGTCCGACGTCATGGGCCTGGACGCGTTCCGGCGGCGGGTGAAGATCTACGCCACCGACGTCGACGACGAGGCGCTCATGCAGGCGCGCTCGGCGAGCTACTCCCAGCGGGAGCTCGAGGGGCTGGGCCCGGACGTGGTGCGCCAGTGGTTCGAGCAAGGGGACGACGGGCGCTTCGGATTCACCAAGGACCTGCGCCGCAGCGTGATCTTCGGCCGCAACGACCTGGTCCAGGACGCCCCCATCTCCCGCATCGATCTGCTGTCCTGCCGCAACACGCTGATGTATTTCAATTCCGACACGCAGGCCCGAATCCTCCAGCGCATGCACTTCGCCCTGACGACGGGCGGCGTGTTGTTCCTCGGCAAGGCCGAAACGCTGCTCACCGCGGGCGGGCTGTTCACGCCGGTCGACGCCAAGCGGCGGTTCTTTCGCAAGGTCGCCCTTGGCCATGGCAACGCCCGGGACGCGTTTGCCGATCTCCGGCGCGTCGACAGCCCGGCCACCGGTCGGGACGACAGCGGGCTGCATATCGTGGCGCTGCAGTCCGCCCCGCTGCCCCAGGTGGTGATCGACGCCGAGGGTCGCCTGGCCCTGAGCAACCTGGCCGCCGGGCAGATGTTCTCTCTGAACGACCGCGACATCGGCCGGCCCTTCCAGGATCTGGAGATGTCCTTCCGACCGGCCGAGTTGCGCTCGGCCATGCTGCTGGCCGGCAAGGAGCGACGGCTGCAGTGGGTTCGTGGGGTCCCGTGGCTGCGGGCCGAGGACAAGATCTACCTCGACG
>QHCA01000157.1 GCA_003244095.1 Pseudonocardiales bacterium
TCACCAACTGCGGCTGGGACGCCATCGGGCTGCATTCGGCCGGCCGGCTGGTCACCAAGGGCCAGGGCGTGGTCAACCCGGTGGCCGCCATGCCGTCGCTTCACTCGGCCTTCGCGCTGTTCGTGGTGCTGTTCTTCATCCTGCGGATCCGCAAGCTGTGGACCCTGCTCCTGCTGGCTTACCCGCTGGCCATGGGGCTGGTCCTGATGTACTTCTCCGAGCACTACCTGATCGACATCCTGGCCGGTTGGGCGGTCGCGATCGCGGCCTTGGTGATGGTCGAGCTGGCCGAGCGATGGTGGGCCGGGCGCGGCAGGGTCGCCGATTCGCCGCCTGAACTACGTGCCGAGGTCGCGAGTCCCGTCTAACGTCAGTCATCCGGATCGACGGCGCACTCCGGAGGGATTCGATGCGTGTTCCGCTGCTCACCAGTGACTTTCTCGACCGCGGTGCCACCGTGTACGCCGATCGCACCGCGGTCATCGACGAACCCGATCAGCCGGCCGCCTCGCTCGGCCGGCTGACCTTGGGCGAGGTGGCCGGCCGCGCCCGTGCCCTGTCCGCCGGGCTCGACGAGCGGGGGATCGGCGTGGGCGAGCGGGTCGCCGTGGTCAGCCACAACGCCGCCCGGCTGCTGGAACTGCTCTACGCCGTGCCGGCCTCCGGCCGGATCCTCGTGCCGGTGAACTTCCGGCTGCGGCCCGACGAGGTCAGCTACATCGTCGATCACTCCGGCGCGTCGATGCTGCTGGTCGATCCCGACGTCGACGGAGCGCTGTCGCAGGTGAAGGCGGCGCACCGGCTGGTGCTGGGCACGGAGTACGACGAGGCCCTGCTGCGCCCCGATCGCGAGCCGCGGCCGTGGGCCGACCCCGACGAGGACGCCGCCGCGACCATCAACTACACGAGCGGAACGACCGCCCGGCCAAAGGGCGTGCAGCTCACCCACCGCAACATCTACCTCAACGCGCTGACCTTCGGGCTGCACGCCGGGATCACCGATCGCGACGTCTACCTGCACACCCTGCCGATGTTCCATGCCAACGGCTGGGGGATGCCGTGGGTGCTGGCCGGCCTCGGCGTGCCGCAGGTGGTGCTGCGCAAGGTCGACGGCGCCGAGATCCCTCCGGCGGGTTGCCGAGCACGGCGTGACGCTGCTCTGCGCGGCTCCCGCGGTGGTCAACGCGGTGCTCGATGCTGCCGGTGACTGGCCGGGGGAGATTCCGGGGCGGGGGCGGGTGCGCATCGTCTGCGCCGGCGCGCCGCCACCTACCCGGACCATCGCCCGGGTCGAGGCCGACCTGGGCTGGGAGTTCGTCCAGATCTACGGTCTGACCGAGACCGCGCCGCTGCTGACGGTCAACCGGGCCCGGCGAGAGGACGACGACCTGCCGCCGGAGGAGCGGGCCGCCCGGCTGTCCCGGGCCGGTGCCCCCGCGATCGGGGTGCGCCTGTCGGTGGCCGGCGACAACGAGGTGCTGGCCACCTCCAACGTCATCATGGCCGGCTACTGGGACAATCCGGACGCCACCTCCGATGCTTTCGACGGTGGGTGGTTCCACACCGGCGACGGCGGTGAGATCGACGACGAGGGCTACCTGACGATCCGCGACCGCAAGAAGGACGTGATCATCACCGGCGGCGAGAACGTCTCCTCGATCGAGGTCGAGGACGTGATCTACCAGCATCGCTCGGTCGCGGAGGTGGCGGTGATCGGGATACCCCATGAGAAGTGGGGCGAGACGGTGACCGCCCTGGTGGTGCTGGCCGACGGTGCCAGCCTCGACGAGGCCGAACTCATCGCGCACTGCAAGGCCCGTCTGGCCGGGTTCAAGGCGCCGACGTCGGTGGAGTTCCGCGACTCGATCCCCCGCACGGCGACCGGCAAGGTGCAGAAGTTCAAGCTCCGCCAGCCCTACTGGTCCGATCGCGACCGGCAGGTCAACTGACTGTCCTTTCGCTCCGCTCCTCGCTGCGCTCTCAACTGACACCTCCTCGTGGCCGGTGACGACGGCAGGCCCCGACCGCGGGGCCGCCCGGCGGCGCGCATATCGGCGTGCCATTCGGCGACCTGAATTCACGACACGCCGGGGGTTCAATAGCGGCGTCCCCCGACAATGCGCGGTCTTCGTGTTGCATACATGCTGGTGTGATTTGCTATAGGGGCGGCGGCTATGACGGCCACCGCAAATGGAGGTGGCTTTGTGATTCGGTCTGGCGAACGACGGCGTTCTTCAGCCCGGAGGGGCCGGCTGATAGCCGCCCTCGTCATCGGCCTTTGCGGTGCCGTGCTTATCGCACCGTCCGCCGTCGCCGATCCGCGCAATCCCACCGACGCCGAAATTGCGCAGAGCAAGCAGGCGGTCAGTGACCGGGCCGCCGAGGTGGGCCGGATCACCGCCGCCCTGGTCAGGGCCCAGGCCAACGTCGCCTCGGCCGCGCAGCGTGCCGAGGTCGCCGCCGAGAAGTACAACAAGGCTCGGGTCGACGAGCAGATCGCGACGGTCAGCGCCACTGCCGCGGCCAAGGAGGCCACCGCCGCGCAGGCCCAGCTACAGGAGATGACCGCCCGCCTGGACAAGGTCGCCGCGAGCAACTACAAGTCCGCCGGCGGCCTCGGGCCGCTGACCGCGGTGGTGACCGCCGACGATCCCGCCGACGTCCTGCATGACGCCGGCCTGCTGGCCGTGATGGGCAACCGGCAGGTCGACGGCCTGAAGGAGTTGGACAGGGCGCGCACCCGCCGGGCCAACGCCCTGTCCACCGCCCGGGCGGCCCTGCTCAAGCAGGCTGCGGCCCGCCGCGCCGCCGAGTCCGCCAAGCACGCCGCCGAGCGGGCGCAGGCCGACAGCCAGCGGATCGCCGCGCAGTATACGGCGCAACAGGCCGACCTGCAGACCAAGCTGGCCGCGGCGCAGGCGCACGCCGGCCTGCTGGTCGCCGCCCGCAAGGCCGCCGTCGCGCGGGCCAGGGCCGCTGCCGCCGCCCGCGCCGCCGCCGCCCGCGCCGCCGCGTCGGCCCGCCGGAGTGGGGGTGGCCCTCGGGGCGGCTCGGGCCACCATGTGCCCGGTGGCAGCCTGGCCGCCATTGCGGTCAACGCCGCCCTGTCGCAGCTCGGCAAGCCCTACGTGTGGGGTGCGGCCGGCCCCAATTCCTATGACTGTTCCGGCCTGATGCTGTGGTCATATGCGCACGCCGGCATCTATCTGCCGCACTTCAGCGGCTATCAATACCAGTCCGGCCGGCACATTCCGCTGGGTGCCCTGATTCCCGGCGACATGGTGTTCTACTCCTTCAACGGCTCGCCGAGCGGCATCCACCATGTCGCGATGTACATCGGCGGCGGCTCCATCGTCGAGGCGCCCACCCAGGGCATTCCCGTACACGTCCGGAGCATGTACTACAGCGGAATCCTGCCTTTGGGCACCCGGCCGTACTGATCAGGTGCCTGGCACAGGGCGGCGGCGTACGCGCTCTGCGCGGGCGAGGTCGCTGAGCTCTTCGACCAGGCCGCGTACCTCGTCGCGGTCGCGGTGGGCGGCCTCGGTCGACAGGTGCCGTCCTGCCGTGTCGATGTGAACCGATGCCAGGCGCTGCCAGCGCTGCAGCGGGCCCTGCACGACGCGGACGCTCTGGACCTTGGCGAGCGGGACGATGTCGAGGACCCGGCGCAGGCGTCCGCGCGAGACGACGAGCACGTGGGGGGTGAGGGCCAGCCCCAGTTGGCGCCACTGCAGCGGATCGCACCAGGCCGCCCGCGGAGGAACCGGTCGCCGCGGCAACCTGGTGAGATCGACTCCACCGAGGACCAGGTCGACGAGATGCTCACAGATCGCCCGAGGGGCCACCGGGAGCAGCGCCCTGGTGGCCAGCTGCTCGCCCTCGTCACCGCCGTAGCCGGCCACGTCGATCTCCAGACGGGCCCAGTCACGGCGGCGCCACAGGATCGGCTGCACCAGCCGGAGGGCCTGCACCCGGCCGGGCGGCACGGTCTGCAGCCGGGTCTCCAGCAGCCCGTGCCGCAGCCGCAGGCCGTCGGCGGAGGTCGCCAGGGTGAACCCGTACTCCACCAGCACGCGTTGCACGGTGGTGCGGAAGATGCCGAACGCGACCGGGGCGAGTGCCGGCAGTGTGGCGAAGAACGCCTGCACGTTGACGATCAGGAGGCCAACCGTCACGGCGACCAGAACCGGCAGGCCGACGACCACCTGGCCGAGCAGGAGCACCGACACGATCAGGTCACGGGTGGGTACCCGGGCCAGGACGGTCTCCTCCGGGGCCGGCGCGTGCTCGTCGACACCCGCCGCGAGGGCGAGCAGCCGGTCCCGCAGCCGTTGCGCCTGCTCGTCGCCGAGGTAGGCCAGGGGTGCCTCGGTCGCCCCTTGCCCGACCACCTCCAGCCGGAGCTCGGCCAGCCCCAGGGCGCGGCCGATGAGCGGCCGCACGATATCGACCGCCTGCACCCGCTCGAGCGGCACCCGGCGCGAGCGGCGGAACAGCACCCCGGACTCCACGTGCAACTCGCGGCCCTCGATCCGGTACCAGGTGAAGCGCCACGACAGGTAGGCGAGGACGAAGCCGGCCACGACGACCACGGGCAGGAACTCCAGCGTCCGTTGCACGCCCAGCTGGCCGACCTCGCGTACGGACACGACGGCGACGATGGCGCCGAAGTACTTGAATCCCCGCAGGACGGGGGTCAGCGGGTGCAGCCGGTACAGCGGTTGCGCCGCCGGCTCTGTGATTTTCGGGTGCTCGGTGGTCACGGGATCGCGATCACAGACCCGCCGCGCGCGCCTCGCCGAGCGCGGCGAGGCGGTCGCGCAGGCGCGCAGCCTCGCCCGAGGGTAGGCCGGGGACCCGCGCGTCGCTCGCCGCGGCAGCTGTGTGCAGGTGGACCGTGGCGATCGCCAGGCGCCGGTCGATCGGGCCCGCGGTGACGTCGATGAACTGCATCCGGCCGTACGGAACGACGGACAGCCGCTGTACGAGCAGGCCGTGCCGGACGAGGAGGTCGTCCACCCGCTCGGCGTACCCCCACGAGCGGCAGGTCCGGCCGATCCACCACCACAGCCAGCCGGTCAACGCCGCGAACACGACGGCCAAGGCCACCGCCGCGGGCACCGACGCGAAGGCGAGCCCGGCGCAGCCGGCGAGAGCGACGGGCACGAGGACGACCAGGGCAAGGGCGCGCCGCACGGTGATCAGCCGGGGTGACACCCTGCGCCAGGCGACATCGGCCGGAAACAGCGCAGGATCCATCGGACCACCCTAGGGGTCAGCCGGCTGTCATCTCGCCCCGCTCCCGCTCGACTAGCCTGGCAGCGTGCTGCCGATCGCCCAACGGATCGCGGTCGCCCTCACGCTCGTGGCGGTCGTGGCGCTGGCGGGCGGGTGCGGGTCACTGGGCCGCTCCTTGTCCCACCGCGAGCTTGTGGTGATCTTCGTCACCGACCACACTGCGGCCGATGTCGCGCGGGTGCGGACCGCATGCGACGGCGTGGCCGGGGCCAAGGCGCTTCCCGCCGGCCCGGACAACGCGGTCGACCGGCGCTATCCCCTGCGGTTCGACATCACCGGGCTCGACCTCAAGCGCCGCTCCACGCTGGTCGGCTGCCTGTCGGGCGACCCCGCCGTACGCGGCTACACCGACTCGGAGTCCACCTCGGGCAGCTGAGCGGTCATTCACCAGGTGACTACATACGGCGCTTCACAGCCGCCACACGGAACGGTGGGAGACACTTGTGATCAGTGAAGGGGGTGCGCCCATGTCTGACCGTACATATGGCGTCACCGAGATCGTCGGCACCAGCACCGAAGGCATCGCCGAGGCGATCCGCAGCGGCGTGTCCCGGGCCAGCCGCACGGTGCGCAACCTCGACTGGTTCGAGGCGACCCAGATCCGGGGACACATCGTCGACGGCCAGGTCGAGCACTTCCAGGTGACGATGAAGGTCGGATTCCGTATCGAGGACGCGAGTGATGACATGGCGGCCGCCGAGTGAGCGAGACCTCGACCCCCGAGACGGTGTGGACGCCGGCCGGTGACGCCAGCCACCTCGAACGCGCGCTGTTCGAGATCAAGCGGGTCATCGTCGGCCAGGACCGCATGGTCGAGCGGATGATCGTCTGCCTGCTCGCCCGCGGCCACTGCCTGATCGAGGGCGTCCCCGGCGTCGCCAAGACCCTCGCGGTGGAGACGCTGGCCACCGTCGTGGGCGGGTCGTTCGCCCGGCTGCAGTTCACCCCCGACCTGGTCCCGGCCGACATCGTCGGCACCCGCGTCTACCGGGCCTCGTCGGAGAACTTCGACGTCGAGCTGGGGCCGATCTTCGCCAACTTCGTCCTCGCCGACGAGATCAACCGGGCGCCGGCCAAGGTGCAGTCGGCGCTGCTGGAGGTCATGGCCGAGCGGCACGTCTCGATCGGTGGCACCACTTACGCCGTACCCCTGCCGTTCCTGGTCCTCGCGACGCAGAACCCGATCGAGTCCGA
>QHCA01000158.1 GCA_003244095.1 Pseudonocardiales bacterium
ACGATCGTGTTCTCCACGTCGCTGGAGACCCCCGAGCCGCGGGTGCGGAAGATGGAGTCCATCTCGTCGAAGAAGACGATGACCGGGGTTCCTTCCGACGCCTTCTCCCGGGCGCGCTGGAACACGAGGCGGATGTGCCGCTCGGTCTCGCCGACGTACTTGTTGAGCAGCTCGGGGCCCTTGATGTTGAGGAAGTACGACTTCGTGCTGCCCTCCCCCGATTGAGCACCCGACTGACTGGCGATCTTCTTGGCCAGGGAATTGGCGACCGCCTTGGCGATGAGCGTCTTGCCGCAGCCGGGCGGGCCGTAGAGCAGCACGCCCTTGGGCGGGCGCAGCATGTGCTCGCGGAACAGCTCGGCGTGCAGGAAGGGCAGCTCGACGGCGTCGCGAATCTGCTCGATCTGGCTGGCCAGGCCACCGATCGACTCGTAGTCGATGTCCGGCACCTCCTCGAGGACGAGCTCCTCGACCTCGGACTTGGGGATCCGCTCGTAGGCGTACGACGATCGCGACTCGATCAGTAGCGAGTCGCCGATGCGCAGCGGCTGGTCCATGAGCACGTCGGCGAGGTGCACGATGCGCTCCTCGTCGGCGTGCGAGATGACCAGCGCGCGGTCGCCGCCCTCGAGGATCTCCTTGAGCATGACCACGTCGCCGGCCCGCTCGAACTCCAGGGCGCGCACGACGTTGAGGGCCTCGTTGAGCATGACCTCCTGGCCGCGGCGCAGCGCCTCGACATCGACGGCGGGCGACACGGTGACCCGCAGCTTGCGGCCGCCGGTGAACACGTCGATCGTGCCGTCGTCGTGGCGGCCCAGGAAGACGCCGAAGCCGCTCGGTGGCTGGGCCAGCCGGTCGACCTCCTCCTTGAGCGCGATGATCTGCTCGCGCGCCTCCTTGAGGGTGGCGACCAGCCGGTCGTTCTGCCCCGACAGGCCGGAGACGGTGTTCTGCGCCTCGGTCAGTCTCTCCTCGAGGGCGCGGACATGCCGCGGCGAATCGGTCAACCGGCGGCGGAGGACGGTGACCTCCTCTTCGAGGAAGGCGACCTGGGCGGTGAGGTCGTGGGCCTGCTTGTCCCGGTCCGCGGCATGGCCTCCTGCGTCATCTCGACCCGTCATGGGCACCACCTCCCCTCATGCTTCCACCCTACCCGCGACGGTGCGGCGCGGCAGCCACCCGCACGCTTCAGGTCGATTCGGCGGACTTGGCAGGGCGCCGCTGCCGGTGCGGCATGCTCACGCCGTCACTGAGCCGGCGGGTGCTGACCAGGAAGGCCGTATGCCCGACCATCCGGTGGTCCGGGCGCACGGCGAGCCCCACGACATGCCACGGGCGGACCAGCGACTCCCAGGCCGCGGGCTCGGTGAAGCTGCCGTGCTCCCTCAGCGCCTCCACCAGGCGGGACAGCTGGGTCGTGGTGGCCACGTACCCGATCAGGACGCCACCGGGCTGCAGCGCCGCGGCGACCGGGTCGAGCAGCTCCCACGGCGCGAGCAGGTCGAGGACTGCGCGGTCAACAGTGCCGAACTCGCCGGGGTCGGCATCCGACAGGTCGCCGACGACCAGCTCCCAGGCCGGATGCGGGCCGCCGAAGAACCGCTCGACGTTGGCCCGTGCCACGTCTGCGAACTCCGGGCGGCGCTCGTAGGACACGACCCGCCCGTCGGCACCGACGGCCCTGAGCAGCGAGCAGGTGAGCGCGCCGGATCCCGCGCCGGCCTCCAGCACGTGGGCGCCCGGGAAGACGTCGCCCATGTGCACGATCTGGGCGGCGTCCTTGGGATAGACGACCTGTGCCCCGCGGGGCATCGAGAGCACGTAGTCGGCCAGCAGCGGTCGCAGGGCGAGGTAGGCCGTGCCGCTCGCCGCGTTGACCACCACACCCTCGGACCGCCCGATGAGGTCGTCGTGGGCGATCACCCCCCGGTGGGTGTGGAACTGCTTGCCGGGCTCGAGGACGACGGTGTGCAGCCGGCCCTTGGGGTCGGTGAGCTGCACCCGGTCGCCAGCCTCGAACGGTCCCCCGCGCCGCACGCCGCTCACCGCGCCACCGGCGAGAGCACGTAGGCGAGGTCGGCGGCGGCCAGCACCCCGACCAGGCCCCCATCGGCATCTACGACGATGTACTCCGTGGCCGGGTGCGCCTGCAGCGCGGTCAGGACGTCGTTGCCGGACAGGTCGGCGGCGAGGGTGAGCCCGTCGGCGATCGACCGGGCCACCGTGGCGACCGTGACCCAGGGCCGGCGCTGCTCAGGGGTCGCCGCGACCGCCTGCTCGTTGACGACGGCGTCCGGCCGGCCCAACCCGTCGACGACCACGATGGCACCGGCCCGCTCGGCCGCCAGGCGCCGCAGCGCCTCGGACAGCGGCAGGTCGGCCCGGACGGCGACCGCGGGTCGCGCCATCGAGCCGGCCTGCAGCCGGGGCAACCGCTCGAGCACCACGGCATTGCGCATGGCCTGCGTGGCCCCTACCCAGATGAAAGCCGCCAGCAGGCCCAGCCAGAACATGTTGGCGTAACCCTGCTTGGGGTTGGCGACGGTCAGCAGGAAACCAGCCGCGAACACCAGCAGGGAGACGACCCGCCCGGACCAGCCGGCGACCCGGGTGGCCGCGGATCGGTTACCGGTCCGCCGCCAGATGCCGGCCCGGACCAGTTGGCCGCCGTCGAGCGGCAGGCCGGGAAGCATGTTGAAGACCGCCACGATCAGGTTGACCCAGGCCAGTTGCCCGAACAGCTCGCCGCCCAGGCCGCCGCGCCCGAAGGCCTCGGCGGCCAGGGCACTGAATGCGCCGAGGCACAACGAGACGAGCGGACCGGCGAAGGTGATGAGGTAGGAGCGGGTGGGGTCGCGGGCCTCCGTGTCGGTCCTCGTGATGCCCCCGAGCAGGAACAGCGTGATCGACCGTACGGGGACGCCGACGGCCTGGCTGACCACGCAATGGCCCAATTCGTGTAGGAACACCGAGAGCAGCAGCAGTACGGCGAAGCCGGCCCCGACCGCATAGCCGCCGGGCCAGCCGGGCGTGTCGCCCTGGCCCGGCCGGGTGTAGGTCAGCGCGATGAACGCGACGAGCAGCAGGGCGCTGGGTGAGACGAACACCGGGACCCCGAGCACCCGGCCGACAGGGAAACCGGCACCGAACCCACTCCTCGTCGGGGGTGAGGGCTCGGGCACCCCTCGATGCTACGGCCGGCGGGGGCGTACCGCCCGGGTCCGGTGGCGCGCCGTGCCGGCGTTCTGTCGTACCCCTCGCCTAGGGTCAGGATTCATGAGCAGCACTCCAGGAAGTCTCGTCATCGATCTGCCGGTCCCCGTGCTCGGATCGCTGTCGCCGTCCCGGGCCAGTGACTTCAAGACCTGCCCCCTGCTCTACCGCCTCCGCTCGATCGACCGGTTGCCGGACCCGCCGAGCCCGGCCGCAGTGCGCGGCACCCTCGTGCACTCGGTCCTGGAGCGGTTGTTCGACCTGCCCGCCGACGAGCGCACCCTCGCCGTCGCCGAGGCGCTCATGGCTCGGGAGTGGCAGCGGCTGGTGGAGGCCGAGCCCGACGTGGCGGCGATGTTCGCCGACGCCGACGAGCTGGCGCCGTGGCTGGAGTCGGCCCGGCCCCTGCTGGCCGCGTACTTCGGGCTCGAGGACCCGACCCGGCTCGAGCCGGCCGAGCGGGAGCAACTCGTCGAGGTGCTGCTGCCCTCCGGGCTCCGGCTGCGCGGCTACATCGACCGGCTCGACGTGGCCCCGAGCGGAGAGATCCGGGTGGTGGACTACAAGACCGGGGGGGCGCCCCGGGAGGCGTTCGAGGGCAAGGCGCTGTTCCAGTTGAAGTTCTACGCCCTGATCATCTGGCGGACCCGCGGGGTGGTGCCACGACAGCTGCGCCTGCTCTACCTCGGCGACCGCGACATGCTGACCTACGCGCCCGATGAGGGTGAGCTGGCCCGGTTCGAGCGCACGCTCGAGGCGCTGTGGGCGGCGATCGCCCGGGCCACCGCGGCCGAGGACTTCCGGTCCAGCCCCAGCCGGCTGTGCGACTGGTGCCAGCACAAGGCCCTGTGCCCGAGCTTCGGCGGCCCCCCACCGCCGTTCCCGGCGCTGCCGCCAGCTGCCCTTGACAACACTGATTCCGCGGCAGATGTCTCACCCGTGGCAGACGACTGACGTCGTCGTACGTCCGGTGGAGTAGTCGTGAATTGTTCGTGCAGGTGACGAGCACGGTGCGCAACACACATAGCGTGCAGGGCATGACTTCAGCGACCACGACCACGTCCCTGCACGCGACCCGAGCGGTCGATCTGACCAAGGTGTACGGCTCCGGCGAGACTATGGTGCTCGCGCTCGACCACGTCACAGCAAGCTTCCCGGCCGGGGCGTTCAGCGCCATCATGGGCCCGTCGGGCTCCGGCAAGTCCACGCTGATGCACTGCCTCGCGGGTCTCGACAACGTGACCTCCGGCGACGTTTGGATCCCCGACGTCGAGATCACCAGGCTCAAGGACAAGGCGCTCACGCAGTTGCGCCGCGACCGGGTCGGCTTCGTGTTCCAGCAGTTCAACCTGCTGCCCACCCTGACCGCCGAGGAGAACATCCGGCTGCCGCTCGACATCGCCGGACGCAAGCCGGACGCCGACTGGTTCGACACGGTCGTCGACACCATCGGCCTGCGCGACCGGCTCGGCCACCGGCCGACGGAGCTCTCCGGCGGGCAGCAGCAGCGGGTGGCGTGTGCGCGCGCCCTGCTGTCCCGGCCCGCGGTGGTCTTCGCCGACGAACCGACCGGCAACCTCGACTCGCAGAGCGGTGCGCAGGTGCTGTCGTTCCTGCGTGACTCCGTGCGCGACCTGGGGCAGACCGTCGTCATGGTCACCCACGACCCGGTGGCGGCGGGCTACGCCGACCGGGTGGTCTTCCTCGCCGACGGCAAGATCGTCGACGAGATGGCCGACCCGACCGCCGAGAAGGTGCTCGACCGCATGAAGCGCCTCGACCTGCCGGCAGGTGTCTGATGCTGCACGCCACCTTCCGCAGCCTGCTCGCCCGCAAGCTGCGCCTGCTCCTGGCGGCAGTCGCCATCGTGCTCGGCGTCTCGTTCGTCTCGGGCGCTCTGGTGCTCACCGACACCCTCGGCAGGACCTTCGACACGCTGTTCTCCACGGTCAACCAGAACGTCGCCGTTGCTATCCGCGGCACGCACACCTTCCAGGGCGATCAGGGCACCAACGGCGCCGACCCGGGGCGTGACGTCGTGCCCGCCGCGGCGCTGGACGGCGTCCGCGGGGTCCGCGGGGTCGTCGAGGCCCAGGGCAGCGTGCTCGGCAACGCGGCCCTGGTCGGCAAGGACGGCAAGCTGATCGGTGGCTCGGGGCCGCCGCGGTTCGGGCTGAACTGGGTGGACTCCGCGCGCCTGAACAGCGCACACCTGGTCAACGGCCGGGCACCCAAGGGCCCCGACGAGATCGCGATCAGCAAGTTCATGGCCACGTCGGGCGGCTATCACGTCGGTGACAAGGCACCGGTGCTCAGCGCCCTGCCGATCCGGCCCTACCGAATCGTCGGGGTGTTCGCCTATCCCGGCGGGAAGTCCTCCCTCGGTGGCGAGACCACCATCGCCTTCGACCTGCCGACGGCGCGGGCGGTGCTCGGCATTCCGGCGGGCTACACCGAGATCGACGCGGCCGCCGCCTCTGGCGTCGGCGCGGACTCGCTGCGCAGCCGAGTGACGGGGATCCTGCCGGCGCACACCGAGGCGATCACCGGCAAGAAGCTGGCCGACGAGCAGGCCGCCGGCGTGCGTTCCTTCATCGGGTTCATCAACACCTTCCTGCTGGTCTTCGCCGCGGTGGCACTGTTCGTCGGCGCGTTCATCATCTTCAACACCTTCACGATGCTGGTAGCACAGCGCACTCGCGAGCTGGCGTTGCTGCGCGCCCTCGGTGCCAGCCGGCGGCAGGTCACCCGCTCCGTCCTGGTCGAGGCGCTCGCCGTCGGCACCGTCGCCTCGGCGCTCGGCCTCGGCCTCGGCGTGCTGGTCGCCCAAGGGCTCAAGGGAGTCTTCAAGCTCATCGGCGCCGACCTGCCCAGCGGGCCGACGGTCTTCGCCCCGCGCACCGTCGCCGTGGCCTTCGCCGTCGGGATCCTCGTGACCGCGCTGGCCGCGCTGTTCCCGGCCCGCCGGGCTTCCGCGGTGTCACCGATGGCGGCGCTGCGCGACGCCGCGACACCCGACCGGCCGTTGCGGCGGCAGACCGTCTTCGGCGCCATCGTGCTGGTCCTGGGTGCCGCCGGCGTCGGATGGGGGCTGGCCGGCGCAGGCCTACCGGTCCTCGGAGCCGGCACCCTGCTGGCCTTCGTCGGGGTGGCCATGCTCTCCCCGGTGATCAGCCGCCCGGTGGCCGGCCTGCTGGGCAGGCCGTTCCAGCGGCAGCTGCCCGGGCGGCTCGGCCGGGTCAACACGCTGCGCAACCCCCGGCGCACCGCCTCGACCGCGGCAGCGCTGATGATCGGGCTCGCGCTGGTGAGCGCGGTGAGCATCCTCGGCGCTTCGCTGAAGGCAAGCGTGCACAAGGTCGCCGACCAGGCGATCGGCGCCGACTTCATCCTGAACACCCAGACCGACATCGGGTTCCCCGCGTCGGTCCTCGACAGCCTGCGCAGCCAGCCGGGTGTCACGGAGGTGTCCGGCCTGCGATTCTCGCCGGCCCAGATCGGCAGGACTTCCAGCGGCGTCATGGCAGTGTCCCCGTCAGCCGTCGGGCACCTCATCAAGCTCGACCGCAAGGCCGGCTTGATGCACCTCGACCCGCAGACGGTGTTGATCAGCGACAAGGTCGCGAGCAAGGGGCGCTTCAAGCCCGGGCAGACGCTGCACGTGCGCTTCCCGAAGGGTGCCGCCCACGACTTCCGGATCGGTGGCGTCTACGCCGACAGCCAGCTCGTCGACGCCTACCTGTTCGATGACGTGGTGACCAGGGAATTCACCACCCAGAGCCTCTCGGCTGCCCTTGTCAAGCTCGCCCCCGGCACCGACACGGCAGCCGCCCGGCGCGGCATCGCCGCGGTGGCCAAGCCCTACCCCAACGTCATGGTCCAGGACCAATCGGACTTCGTGCAGGCCGCGACCGGGCAGATCGACCAGGTCGTGAACGTCCTGTACCTCCTGCTTGCCCTGTCCGTGCTCATCGCGGTGCTCGGCATCGTCAACACCCTCGCGCTCTCCGTCATCGAGCGGACCCGCGAGCTGGGCTTGCTCCGGGCGATCGGGATGTCCCGTCGCCAGGTGAAGCGGATGATCCGCGTGGAGGCTGTCGTCATCGCCGTCTTCGGCGGCCTGCTCGGGCTCGCGGTCGGCTCGGCCTTCGGCGTGGCCATCCAACGCGATCTGGTCAGTCAAGGCGTCACCGAGCTACAGTTCCCGATCATCCGGATGGTGGTGTTCCTGGTGCTCGCCGCGCTGGCCGGCGTGCTGGCAGCATGGCTACCGGCCCGCCGGGGCTCGCGGCTCAACGTGCTCGCGGCGATCGCGGCCGAGTGAGGTGCTGACCGTCGTCGTCAACGGGTGCGCTCGACCTGCCGTTGCTCAGCAAGGACACCGTCAAGGAGGCCCTGAGCGACGCCCTCGGGTGCCCTGATGCGGCAGCGTCCAAGCGGCTGGGTGCTGCGGCGATGGAGGTGCTGTGGGCCGTCCTGGCCGAGTCCGCCGGGCGGTCGTCGAGGGCTGGTTCACGCCATACGCCCACGAACTACGCCGCGGCCTGGCTCAGGCCGGCGCCGACCCGGTGCTGGAGATCTGGTGCGCCTGCCCGGTAGCGGAGACACGCCGGCGCTACGTCGCCCGTACGGGGCACCGCCATCCCGTGCACTTCGACTCCGGCCGGCTCGACGCCTGGGACGACTGGGCCGTGCGCGCGAGGCCGGTGGGCGTCGGGCCGGTGCTCGAGGTGGGCACCGCCACCTCTGTCGACATCGACGCGACTGCCCGATGGGTCCGCGAGACGGCCCGACATCGCCGGCCCGGGCACCTGCTATCCGGTTGACGAGTTATCAGGCTGCCGTCCTCGCCCTCGGCACACGACCTAGAGCCCGAGCGAAGACAGGTCGAGGTTGTGCAAGCGGTCCGGGTCGACGAGAGCGGCGATCTCGACGATGCGGCCGCCCGCGACGGTGAAGGCCATCACCGAGAAGCGCTTGCCGCCAGTGAGGACGACGACGCCAGCGCCGCCGTTGACGAGCGCCGGCAGGACCTGCGCGTCTGGTCGGGTAAAAAGCATGGCTCGGTTCGCGACCGCGCTAGCGCCTCGCACGAGCGCGGTGGCCGCCGTTCGCTTCGGTCCGCCTTGTGCGCGCAGGAGCACCTCGGGGTCCAGCACGGCGATCAGCTGCTGCAGGTCGCCGCCGCGGGCGGCCGCGAAGAACGCGTCCACGACGCGACGGTTCTGCGCCGGATCCGCGTCCGCGTCCTGGGACGGAGCTACGTCTCGCACCCGACGCCGTGCCCTGCTGGCGAGCTGCCGAGTCGCAGCGGGAGTTCGACCGAGCATCGTCGCGATGTCGTCGTAGGGGACGTCGAACATGTCGTGCAGCACCAGGACCAGCCGCTCGGCCGGCTGGAGCGTGTTCAGGATGACGTCCAGAGCGACGCCCACCGCGTCCGCGAGCAGGACCTCTTGTTCGGGATCGATGCCCTCGGGACTGCTGACGATCAGGTCTGGCACGTAGACCTCCAGCGACTCCTCACGGCGGCGCCCGCGGGTCCGCAGGGCGTTGAGGCAGAGCCGAGCGACGATTGTGGTCAGCCAGCTCCCGACGTTCTCGACACCTTCGATCCCTGCGTCGTTGAAGCGGATCCAAGCCTCTTGAAGGACGTCCTCAGCTTCGGTGAGCGAACCGAGCATTCGATAGGCGACGGCCCGCAGCCGCGGGCTGTGCCGCTCGAACCCCTCAGCCAGCGCGTCGATCTCCGCCACCCGCTTCCTCCCTGTCACAGCACCGTGATGGGCGGTGTCAAACAGGTGACACCACACACGTCGTCTTCGTGACAGGAGCACCATGGACGCACGCATGCCCAACCCCGCCACTTCGGTGCCGGGCGCTCTGGACGCCCTCCTAGCCCTCGCGGCCGCCGCCGGAGCGAGCGGCCTGGCGCAAACGACCATCGACCTCGTTCACCTGCGCGCGAGCCAGATCAACGGCTGCAGCGTATGCGTGCAGATGCACGCGACCGACCTGCGGAAGAACGGCCAGAGCGACGACCGGATCTTCGCGGTCGCCGCGTGGCGGGATGCTCCGTACTTCACCGACGAGGAGCGGGCAGCCCTCGCGCTCACAGAGCACGCCACCCGCCTGGCGGATCGGTCGGACCCGGTGCCGACCGAGGTCTTCGACGCCGCGGCCAAGCTGTTCAGCGAACCGCAGCTCGCGAGCCTGGTACTGCACATCGCCCTCATCAACGCCTTCAACCGGATCAACGCTACGACCGGGCAGCTCGCCGGCGCAGGGAGCTGACGACTCCCGGAAGTGGGACTAGGAACAGGAGATGACGACGAGTGGCTGTTCCCATGGTGCGTGCCACCGTGAAACCTGAGGTCGCCGCCGACGTCGAACACGCTCTGCCACCCAAGCATCGGGCCCAGGACGTTGGGGCCTGAGGGACGTGACATCTAGCTGACAGCCGAGTGGCACACGCCGAAAGCGCTAGCGTGCAACGGTGCGAATCGTCTCCCTGCTGCCGTCGGCCACCGAGATCCTGTTCGGGCTCGGGGCCGGCGCCGAGGTTGTCGGCGTGACCTTCGAGTGCGACTACCCCGAGCAGGCGCGGACCCGCCGCATCGTGTCCACCAGCGCGTTGCCCGAGGGCCTCACGGCAAGCCAGATCGACGCGGCCGTGACCGCTCGACTGGCCGCCGGCGAGGATCTCTACCACCTGCAGGGACATGCCCTGGCCGAGATCGACCCCGACCTCGTCGTCACGCAGGACCTGTGCGCGGTGTGCGCCGTCGATGTCTCGGTCGTGACCGAAGCGCTCGACTATCTCGGCTGCCGCGCCGAGGTGCTCACCCTGGACCCGCACACGCTCGACCAGGTCTTCGCCTCGATTCTCGCCCTCGGCAGGGCGACCGGCCGGGAAGACGGTGCGGCGGACCTTGTCGAAGGTCTTCGTACGAGGGTCTCCGACGTCCAGCGAGCCGTGGCCGCACGGCCACCGGTACCCGTGATGGTGTTGGAGTGGACCGACCCGCCGTTCGCGCCCGGGCACTGGGTGCCGGACATGGTCGAGGCGGCCGGCGGCCGATCCGTCCTGGGCAGCGCCGGCGAGAAGTCCTATCGCACGACGTGGGCGCACGTGGCCGCAGCAGGGCCCGCCATCGTGGTCGCCGCGCCGTGCGGGTACGACCTGCCGGCCTCGGTCGATCTCGCCGAGCAGCTGGTGAGGGCCGGCCACGTGCCGGCCGGGCTGCCGGTGTGGGCGGTCGACGCCAACGCCTCCTTCGCCCGGCCCGGCCCGCGACTCGTCGACGGCATCGAGGCACTGGCGGCGTTGCTGCACCCTCAGCTGGCACTGCCCCTCGACGGCAGGCTGGCCCGACAGGTGGCCTAAGCGGCCGGCGGCACCGGCACCGGCACCGGCACGGTGCCGGGCACAGTGGCCAACCATTCAGGCGTGATCGCCAGGAGCGACTCGCGGGGCAGCCGGCCGGGGCCGGCCGGGATCGGGACGACGGAGGGCACGCACACGGTCGGGAAACCCGCAGCCACGCCGGCGGCGGCACCGTTGTCGGAGTCCTCGAGGACCACGCACCACCGAGGCTCGACACCCAAGGCCGCGGCGGCTCGCAGGTAGCCTTCCGGGTGCGGCTTGGGTCGGCGTACCTCATCGCCGGACACCGAGAAGGCGAAGCGGTGGTGGCCCACCTCGGCGAGCACGGCGTCGACCAGCACCCGGTAGGACGACGAGACCAGGGCGGTCGGCACGCCCGCGGCGGCGAGCCCGTCGAGCAGTTCGCGGGCACCCGGGCGTACCGAGATCCCCTGCCGCAGGCGGTCGCACATGCCCTCGACCAGCCAGCTTTCGACGACGGCAGGCGGCACCGGGTGCTCGGCCCGGGCCAGCAGGTAGACCACCGTCCGGCTCATCGAGCCGCCGAGCAGTGCCTCCTGGTCGGCCGGGGTCCAGGGCCCGCCGAGGCGGGCCATGACGGCGCACTCGACGTCGTACCAGGCAGGTTCGGTGTCGACGAGCAAGCCGTCCATGTCGAACATGACGGCCTGGAGAAGGCCACTCATGTGTTGAAGTACTTGGCCTCGGGATGGTGGACGACCAGCGCCGAGGTCGACTGCTCCGGATGCAGCTGGGACTCCTCGGACAGGATCACGCCGATCCGGTCCGGCCGCAGCAGGTCCACGATCTTGTCCTGGTCCTCGATCTTGGGGCAGGCACCGTAGCCGAAGGAGTAGCGCGCCCCGCGATAGCCCAGCTTGAAGAACTCCTCGACGTCGTCGGGGTCGTCGAAGGCAGCGCTGTCGCCGCTGGGGAATCGCAGCTCCTCGCGGACCCGCTTGTGCCAGTACTCCGCCAGAGCCTCGGTGAGCTGCACCGACAGCCCGTGCACCTCGAGGTAGTCGCGGTAGGAGTTGGCCTCGAACAGCGTGGCCGTGTAACGGGCGATCTCCTCGCCCATCGTCACCACCTGGAAGGCGATGACGTCGCGCTCCCCCGACTCCTCGGGCCGGAAGAAGTCGGCCAGGCACAGCCGCCGGTCGCGCCGCTGCCGCGGGAAGGTGAACCGGCAGCGTTCGGCGCCGTCGTCGGTCAGGATGATCAAGTCCTCGCCCTTGGACACGCACGGGTAGTAGCCGTAGGCGACGCCGGCCTGCAGCACGCCGTCGGCCTGCAACCGGTCCAGCCAGTAGCGCAGCCGCGGACGGCCCTCGGTCTCGACGAGTTCCTCGTACGACGGGCCTTTGCCGCCCCGGGAGCCGCGCAGGCCCCACTGCCCCATGAAGGTCGCCCGCTCGTCCAGCATCGCCGCGTAGTCGGCGAGGGCGATGCCGCGGACCACCCGGTCGCCCCAGAACGGCGGTGTGGGTACGGGGACGTCGACGGCCACGTCGGATCGGCCACCCTGGGGCGCGGCCTCCTCGGGCGCGGTCGCCCTTCGCTGCTCGGCGATCCGCTGCGAGCGCTCGTGCCGGGCCTTGCGCTCCTGGGCCTTGTCCTGCTCCTCGGCGGACAGCTCGGCGACCGTGCCGGTGCGCTTGGCGGTGACCAGGGCGTCCATCAACCGCAGCCCCTCGAAGGCGTCGCGGGCATAGCGGACGTCACCCTCGTAGACCTCGGCCAGGTCGCGTTCGACGTACGCGCGGGTCAGCGCGGCGCCGCCCAGGAGCACCGGCCAGCGGGCGGCGACCCCACGGGAGTTCAACTCCTGCAGGTTGTCCTTCATGATCACGGTCGACTTGACGAGCAGGCCGGACATCCCGATCACGTCGACCCGGTGCTCCTCGGCGGCGTCGATGATCGCCGAGATCGGCTGCTTGATACCGAGGTTGACCACGTCGTAGCCGTTGTTGGACAGGATGATGTCGACGAGGTTCTTNNTGCCGATGTCGTGCACGTCACCGCGGACGGTGGCCAGGACGATCTTACCCTTGCCGTCCTCGTCGGTCCGCTCGATGTGCGGCTCGAGATGCGCGACGGCGGCCTTCATGACCTCGGCGGACTGGAGTACGAACGGCAGTTGCATCTCGCCGGAGCCGAACAGCTCCCCGACGACCTTCATGCCGGCCAGCAGCGTGTCGTTGATGATCTCCAAAGCAGGACGCCGCGACAGCGCCTCGTCAAGATCGGCCTCCAGGCCGTTGCGCTCCCCGTCGACGATCCGCCGCTCCAGGCGCTCCGAGAGCGGCAACAGGGCTAGCTCGGCCGCGCGCGTGGCGCGGGCGTCGGTCGCCGCGACGCCCTCGAAGGCCTTGAGGAACTCCTGCAGCGGGTCGTAGCCCTCGCGACGTCGGTCATAGACCATGTCGAGGGCAATCTCGCGCTGCCGGTCCGGGATCCGGCTCATCGGCATGATCCGCGACGGGTGCACGATCGCTGAGTCCAGGCCGGCGTTGACGCACTCGTGCAGGAACACCGAGTTGAGCACGTGCCGGCCGGCCGGGTTGAGGCCGAAGGAGACGTTGGACAGGCCCAGGACGGTCTGCACATCGGGGTAGCGGCGCTTGATCTCTCCGATCGCCTCGATCGTCTCGAGGGCGTCGCGCCGGGTCTCCTCCTGCCCGGTGGAGATCGGGAAGGTCAGCGCGTCAATGAGAATGTCCTCGACCCGCATCCCCCAGTTGCCGGTGAGGTCGTCGATGAGCCGGGCGGCGACCCGGACCTTCCACTCCTTGGTCCGGGCCTGGCCCTCCTCGTCGATGCACAGGGCGATCACCGCCGCGCCGTGCTCCCTGACCAGCGGCATCATCCGGGCGATCCGGGAGTCGGGCCCGTCCCCGTCCTCGTAGTTGACCGAGTTGATGACCGCCCGGCCACCCAGGTGTTCCAGCCCGGCCTCCACGACGTTGCGCTCTGTCGAGTCCAGCACCAGCGGGAGGGTCGACGCCGTGGCGAACCGCCCGGCCAGCTCTGCCATGTCGACGGCACCGTCGCGGCCGACGTAGTCGACACACAGGTCGAGCAGGTGCGAGCCGTCGCGGGTCTGCTGCCGGGCGATCTCGACGCAGTCGTCCCAGCGGCCGGCCAGCATCGCGTCGCGGAAGGCCTTGGACCCGTTGGCGTTCGTCCGCTCGCCGATGGCCAGGTAGGAGGTGTCCTGGCGGAAGGCCACCGACTGGTAGAGCGATGCCGCACCCGGCTCCGGGCGCGGCTTGCGCCGGCCCGGCTGCACCCCGGCGACCGCGTCCACGACCGCGGTGATGTGCGCCGGCGTCGTGCCGCAGCACCCGCCGATCAGCGTGGTGCCGTAGTCGCGCACGAAGCCGGCCAAGGCGGTGCCGAGCTCCTCCGGCGACAAGGGGTAGGTCGCGCCCCGCGGCCCGAGCTCCGGCAGGCCCGCGTTGGGCATCACCCCGAGACGCACCCGGGCCTGCTTGAACAGGTGTCGCAGGTGCTCGCTCATCTCCGCCGGGCCGGTCGCGCAGTTCAGCCCGAGGAGGTCGATCCCCATCGGCTCCAGGGCGGTCAGGGCGGCGCCGATCTCCGAGCCGAGCAGCATCGACCCGGTGGTCTCGACCGTGACGTGGCAGAACAGCGGCACGCTGACCCCGGCTGCGGACATCGCACGGCGGGCGCCGATCAAGGCCGACTTGGCCTGCAGGAGGTCCTGGCAGGTCTCGACCAGCACGGCGTCGATGCGGCCGGCCAGCATGCCCTCGACCTGCTGCTGGTAGGCGTCGCGCAGCACGGCGAACGGCAGGTGGCCCAGGGTCGGCAGCTTGGTGCCCGGGCCGACCGACCCGATCACCCAGCGCGGCCGGTCCGGCGTACTGAATCCGTCGACCACCTCGCGCGCCAGTCGGGCGCCGGCCTCGGCCAGCTCACCGATCCGGTCGCTGATGTCGTACTCGCCGAGGTTGGACAGGTTGGCACCGAAAGTGTTGGTCTCGACCGCGTCGGCACCGGCCCGCAGGTAGGCCTCGTGCACCCCCCGGACGACGTCCGGCCGGGTCGCGTTGAGGATCTCGTTACAGCCC
>QHCA01000159.1 GCA_003244095.1 Pseudonocardiales bacterium
TCAACGAGGTCAACACGATGCCGGGCTTCACCCCGATCTCGATGTTCCCCCGGATGTGGGCTGCCACCGGCGTGGCGTACCCGGCGCTGGTGCAGCGGCTGGTCGAGACGGCGCTGGCCCGGGGCACCGGGCTGCGTTGAGCAGCGTGCTCAGGCCCTGGGGACGGTGCGCCGGATGACCGGCGAGAGCGGGGACAGCAGCGGACCCTGGGAGTCGTAGCGACCGGGCACGCGGACCTGCACGTTGACCCGGCGCCCCACCGTCGTCCAGGTCACCCCGGCATTGTCGACGTCGGTGGTCCAGTCGACGCCGTCGAGGACCACGATCTGACCGGCCGGCGTGACCCGGGGCGGCACCCCGCAGCGCAGCACCACCGGCGGATCGCCCCAGGCGGCGGCCGATCCGGCGCCACCCTCGACATGCCGGCCGGCCAGCGGGCCGAGCCGGGCCGGTACGCCGCCGACCAGCCGGGGGCAGACCTTCCGGCCCTCGATGCTGAACGGCGTGCCCTGGACGTGGACGGGGGTCGGGGCGGTCAGCCGGGCCGTGACCAGCCCGGTGACCACCGCGACGGGCACCGCGACGACGGTGGCCAGTAGCGCCGCGCGTCGCCGTACCGGAGAACTCAGAGGTGGACGACCGAACAGGTCAGCGTGCGGGTGATGCCGGGCACGCTCTGCACCTTGCTGACGACGAGCTTGCCGAGCTCGTCGACACTGCTGGCTTGCGTGAGCACGATGACGTCGTAGGGTCCGGTGACGGCTTCGACCTGGGCCACGCCCTTGATGTCTTTGATCGTCACGGCAACGTCAGCGGCCTTGCCGACCTCGGTCTGGATGAGGATGTACGCCTGGACCACGGCGAGTCCTTTCGTCGTCGGGGCCGGACCGAACGCCCAAACTACCGCAGGAGGTCACCGTGACGGTGGACGAGGCCGGGGAATTCGGGCTCGTCGCCCGGCTGGTCGCGCGGCTCGGGCCGGCGGGGGCCGCCGTGCTGGGACCGGGCGACGACGCGGCCGTGGTCCCGGCACCCGACGGCCGGGTGGTCGCCACCACCGATCTGCTGGTGGAAGGCGGCCACTTCCGCCGCGACTGGTCGTCGGCCTACGACATCGGGCGCAAGGCGGTCGCCCAGAACCTCGCCGACATCGCTGCGATGGGTGCGGTGCCGACCGGCCTGCTCGTCGGCCTGGGCTGCCCGGCGGACACCGCGCTGGCGTGGGTCGACGAATTGACCGACGGACTGCGGGACGAGGCCGCCGAGGCCGGCGCCGCGGTGGTCGGTGGCGACGTCGTACGGTCGGCGGGGGTGCTGCTGGCGGTGACCGCCCTGGGTGATCTGCAGGGCCGCGCCCCGGTCACCCGGTCCGGTGCCCGCCCGGGCGATGTGCTGGCCGTCTGCGGCCGGCTGGGCTGGGCGGCTGCGGGTCTCGCCGTCCTCGGCAGGGGCTTCCGCTCGCCCGGACGAGTGGTGGCGGCGCACCGGCGGCCCGAGCCGCCCTACCCGCAAGGGCCGCGCGCTGCGATGGAGGGTGCCACCGCCATGATCGACGTCAGCGACGGCCTGGTGCAGGATGTCGGGCACCTCGCCGCGGCCAGTGCGGTGTCGATAGGCCTGCGGCGGGCCGGCCTGGAGGTGCCCCAGGTCCTGGTCGACGTCGGGGCCGCGCTCGGCGTGGATCCGTACGACTGGCTGTTGACCGGTGGTGACGACCACGCGCTGGTGGCGACGTTCGGCGGAGGAGTGCCCGATGGCTGGCTGGTGATCGGCGGTGTGTCGGCCGGCGAGGGTGTCACGGTCGACGGGCAGCCGTACGGCGCCGGCGGCCACGACCACTTCGGGTAGGCGGCGCCCGGCCCGGTCAGTTCGGAGCGGGACCCGTGCCCTTCGCCGAGCCGGTCAGCTCCCCGGACTTGCCGAGGAGCAAGCACACCACGATCTTCCGGCCGCCGTCCCACGACTCCTGCGACGGCGCGACGTAGTAGATGTCGTAGCCGCTCTGCCCGGGTGTTGCGCTGAGGTATAGGGGCAGCAGTCGCCGGCAGCGCTCGGTGGTGTAGGAGTCGACCGCGGCATTGCCGGGATAGCTGCTACCCGACATCGTGCTGACGTCGTAGATCTCGCCGACGTGCCCCCGGGTGCAGGGCTCGACCTTGACCGTCGTCACCGGAGACGTGGGCCGCTCCGCCACGCAGTCGCCGATCTTCAGCTCTTTGATGTCGAGTGTCTGTGCGGAGGTCACCCGGCCGTTGTGGTCGCGGGTGGGGTGGGCAATGGCGAAGGCGAGCACCAGGACGGTGACGAGAAGCCAGATGATGCCTCCGACGATGCCGGTGATCGCCATCCCCCGGCCACCTGCACCGGTGCGACGGATCCTGGCCAGCGCGATGATGCCGAACACCACGCCGAGGAATCCGCCGCACATGGGCAGGACTCCCAGGACCAGCGCCGTCTTGGCGAAACCGTCCGACCCTGCCGGCGCCCTAGGAGTCGCCCCCTGCTGCCAGCCGGGCCCCTGCGGGGGCTGCTGCCAGGCGGCGCCCTGCTGCGGTGGCGGCGGCTGCTGCCAGGGCTGACCCTGCTGCTGCCACGGCGGCGGCTGCTGCCCCGACGGCGGCCCGGGCGGCCACGGCGGCCCCGAAGGTGGCTGCGGCGGCCCCGAAGGTGGCTGCGGCGGCGGCTCCCAGGACATGCGCGGCATCATGGCAGGTGGGCCCGGCCGGCACAAATGCGGATGATCGAGACCGGGAGGGGGATCTAGTCTGGCGGGGATGAACCTTGAGATCCGTGCCGCGGCCCTGGACTCCCCGGAGGCCGTGACACTCGACGACGGGCTCCAGCAGGAGTACCTGATCAGGTACGGCGGCGTCGACGCGACGCCGGTGCGGCCGGCGGAGTTCGCGCCGCCGGCCGGAGCGTTCCTGGTGGCCTGGCTCGACGGACAGCCGGTGGCCTGCGGGGGTTTCCGTACCGTCGGCGAACGTTCCGAAGGGGGCCCCGGCGACGGCACGGTCGAGATCAAGAAGATGTACGTGGTGCCCGCCGCCCGCGGCATGGGCGTCGCCAAGCGCATGCTGGCGGCGTTGGAGGGGCGGGCCGTGGCATCGGGCTGCCGCGAGGTGATCCTGGAGACCGGCAGCGTCCAGCCGGAGGCCTTCGCGCTGTACACCTCGCACGGTTACCGGTCCGTCCCCGCCTTCGGCATCTACAGCGGGGAGCCCGGGGCGCGCCACCTGGGCAAGATGCTCTCGCCGGCGAGGAGCGCGATGCCGAAGCTGCCGAAGATGCCGACATGAGCCCGGCTGGCCCGCTTCTGGGCCGACGTCCTCACCGCCCGAGGGCAGGACACTAGCGGCTGACCTTGCCGGCCTTCAGGCAGGACGTGCAGACGTTGAGCCGCTTGCGGGTGCCGTTGCCGACCATCGCGCGAACGGTCTGGATGTTGGGGTTCCAGCGACGGTTGGTGCGCCGGTGGGAGTGCGACACCGCCATGCCGAAGCCGGGCTTCTTGCCACAGACGTCGCACACGCTAGCCACGGGAGACACTCCTTGCGAGAAGTTCGGGGGCTGACGGGGACGGCCCGGCCGCCAGGCAACCGACCTAGCGTAGCCAGCGACCCCACCCGGCGGCAAACCGACGTCGATTCCGGGGTGGTGCCATACGCTCGCAGTCGCGTCCGGACTCGTGTTCCTGGACTCCTGCAGCGGGGAGGTGAGCAGCAGGGATGGTGCAGGCCCTCGACGACGTCGTCGCGCGCCGGTGGTGCTTCGGCGCCCTCGCCGCCCTGACCGCCGCCCGCGCCGAGATCGACGACCTCAACGTCTATCCCGTGCCCGACGGTGACACGGGTACGAATCTGATGCACACGATGGCAGCGGCGGCCGACTCCCTGGACGCCGAGCCGGGCGTGCTGGGCCTGGGGCGCGTGCTGCAGTGCATGGCCCGGGGGGCGCTGTTGGGGGCCCGCGGCAACTCCGGTGTCATCCTGAGCCAGGTGCTGCGCGGGGCCGCCGAGGCCCTCACGGCAACGTCGAGCGCGGGAGGGCGTGAGGTGGCCGCCGCGCTCGGGAAGGCCGCCGACGCCGCCTACGCCGCCGTGGCCGACCCGGTCGAGGGGACGATCCTGTCGGTGGCCCGGGCCGCGGCCGAGGCTGCGCAGGCGGCCGGGGAGGACCTGGCAGCGGTCGTCACGGCCGCCGCGGCGGGGGCCGCCCGGGCACTCACGCTGACCCCGCAGCAGTTGCCGGCGCTGGCCCGCGCGGGCGTCGTCGACGCGGGTGGCAGGGGGCTGGTGGTGCTGCTCGATGCCCTGGTCGCCGCCCTGGCCGGGGTCACCGACCGGCACTCCCGCCCGGCGCCGGTGCCGTTACCCGCGGTGGCGTGCGGCCTCCCCGAGGGCAGCGGGCCGGACTTCGCCTACGAGGTGCAATACCTGCTCGAAGCCGGCGACGCCGCCGCCGCCGTGCTGCGCGGGGAACTGGCACCGCTCGGTGACTCCCTGCTCGTGGCCGGCACCGGTGACGGCGTGTGGAACGTGCACGTGCATGTCGACGACGTCGGCGCCGCCGTCGAGGCGGGCGTCCGGGCCGGCCGGCCCTACCGGATCATGGTCACGCGCTTCGCCGACCAGTACGCCCACCGGACGGCGGCCAGCGAGCGCGGCGTAGTGGCGGTGGCCGACGGCGCCGGCCTGGCGGCTGTCTTCACCGCCGAGGGCGTGCAGGTGGCCCCGGGCGGCCCGGGCCGGGCATCGTCGACGGCCGACCTGCTGGCGGCGATCCGGCGTACCGGCAGTGGCCAGGTCGTCGTGCTGCCCAACGACCGCAACACCCAGGCGGTGGCCACTGCGGCCGCGCAGGAGGCGCGGGCGGAGGGACGCACCGTCGCCGTGGTGCCGACCCGGTCGCCGGTCCAGGGGCTGGCCGCGCTGGCCGTCCGCGACCCCGACCGGCGCTTCGCCGACGACGTGATCGCCATGGCCGAGGCGGCCGGGGCCAGCCGGTCGGCCGAGATCACGGTGGCGGTGCGTGCCGCCGACACCAGCGCCGGTCCCTGCCGGGCCGGCGACGTGCTCGGGTTGGCCGACGGCGACGTGGCGGTCGTGGGCGCCGACGTCGCGGCCGTGGCCCGGGAACTGCTCGACCGGCTGCTGACCGGTGGCGGGGAGCTCGTGACCCTCGTGATCGGCGCGGGCGCCGATCCGGCGCTCGGCAAGGAGCTGGTGGCCTACTTGCGCGAGGGCCGCCCGGCGGTCGAGACGGTGGTGTACGACGGCGGCCAGCCGCACTACCCGCTGCTCATCGGGGTCGAGTGAGCATCGAGCGAAGCGACGCGCGGAGCGAGATGACAATCAGTCGAGTGAGCATCGAGCGAAGCGGTGTCGTCAAGCAGGCGAGGAGCGAGATGACAATCAGTCGAGTGAGCTGATGGTCGATCTCGGTTCGAAGCTCAGCGGCGTCGTCGGCGGCAAGTCGGCCAAGGCACTCGCCGACGGTCTGGACCTGCACACCGTCGGCGATCTCCTGCGGCACTATCCCCGCCGCTACCAGCAGCGCGGTGAGCTGACCGACCTCAGCGAGCTGCGGGTCGGTGAGCGCGTGACGGTCTTCGCCGAGGTCGTCAGCGCCAGAGGCAGGCGGATCCGGCCCAAGCTCTACAAGACCGATGTCGTGGTCTCCGACGGCCGGCGCTCGCTGGACCTGACGTTCTTCAACCAGCCGTGGCGGGAGCGGGAGCTCCGGGCGGGCCGGCGGGCCTTCTTCGAGGGCTCGGTCGAGGTGTTCAACCGCAAGCGGCAGCTGACCAACCCGTACTACGAGCTGGTCGACGACGACGAGGGGATCGTCGCCGCGGAGTTCGCCGGCCAACTGGTGCCGATCTATCCGTCGACGGCCAAGGTCAACACGTTCACCGTGCAGCGCTGCGTCCGCCTCGTCCTGGACCAGCTGGACGCGCTGCCCGACCCCCTGCCCGACGCCGTCCGGGCCCGCCACCGCCTGGTCAACGTGAACAGCGCGCTGAGCGACATCCACCGGCCGGTCTCGTGGGACGCCGTGCGGGCGGCCCAGGAGCGGCTGAAGTGGGACGAGGCGTTGGCCCTGCAGGTGACCCTGGCCCAGCGGCGGGCAGCGGCCTCGACCAATCCGGCCACTCCCCGCCGACCCGTCGACGGCGGGTTGCTGGCGGAGTTCGACGCGCGGCTGCCCTTCACGCTCACGGCCGGGCAGGCCGAGATCGGTGCCGTGCTCGCTGCGGAGATCGCGACGGAGCACCCGATGCACCGGCTGTTGCAGGGCGAGGTGGGCTCCGGCAAGACCGTGGTCGCGCTGCGCGCGATGCTGCAGGTGATCGACGCCGACGGTCAGGCGGCTCTGCTGGCACCCACCGAGGTGCTCGCCGCCCAGCACGCCGCCTCCCTGCGGGCGCTGCTCGGGCCGCTGGGGCGGGCCGGCGAGCTCGATGGTGCCGGCGTCGCCACGCGGGTCGCCCTGCTCACCGGCTCGCACCCCGCGCCGGCCCGCCGCAACGCCCTGGCCGAGGCGGCCTCCGGCGAGGCGGGCATCGTCATCGGCACGCATGCCCTGCTGCAGGAGACCGTACGGTTCGCAGACCTCGGGCTGGTCGTGATCGACGAGCAGCACCGCTTCGGTGTGGAGCAGCGCGACGCGTTGCGCGCCAAGGGGGCCGACCCGCCGCACGTGCTCGTCATGACCGCCACGCCGATCCCGCGGACGGTCGCCATGACCGTCTACGGCGACCTCGACACGTCCTCCCTGCGGGAGCTGCCGGCCGGCCGGTCGCCGATCTCCTCCCGCGTCGTGCCGGCCGGGGAGAAGCCGGCCTGGCTCGACCGGGCCTGGGAACGTGTGGTCGAGGAAGTCGGCAGGGGACAGCAGGCGTTCGTCGTCTGCCCGCGGATCGGTGCCGAGGACAAGCCGGCCGAGGTCGACCCGGAGACGGGTACGGCGGTCTTCGGCGACGGCGAGGACGGCCGCCGGCCCCCGCTGGCCGTATCCACGGTCTTCGCGATGCTGCGTGAGGGGCCGCTGGCCGGGCTGCGGGTCGAGATGCTGCACGGCAGGATGGCCGCCGACGACAAGGAGTCGGTCATGCGACGGTTCGCGCAAGGTGCGGCCGACGTACTCGTGGCCACTACCGTCATCGAGGTCGGCATCGACGTGCCCAACGCCACCGTCATGGTGGTGATGGACGCCGACCGATTCGGTGTCAGCCAGCTGCACCAGCTGCGGGGGCGGATCGGCCGGGGCGCGGCGTCGGGCCTGTGCCTGCTGGTCACCGACGCCGCGGAGGGTTCGCCGCCCCGGGAACGGCTGGACGCGGTTGCCGCGACCGCTGACGGGTTCGCCCTGGCACACCTGGACCTCGAGCAGCGGCGTGAGGGCGACGTGCTCGGCGTCGC
>QHCA01000160.1 GCA_003244095.1 Pseudonocardiales bacterium
ATGACATGGCACCAGTGGCAGGCGGAATAACCGACCGACAGAAGCACCGGCACGTCACGTCGCCGTGCTTCGGCGAACGCCTCGGTCCCCCACTCCCACCAGTCGACCGGGTTGTCCTCGTGCTGCAACAGGTACGGACTGGTCGAGCCGGATAGTCGGTTCGTCACAGATCTCACGCTAGAACACCAGTACTGCGGCGTTGCCGCCGCGCGGGCGGCCGAGACATAGAATCGAACGCATGTTCGATTCTATAAGGGGCCCGCGAGCCGGCCGGGCTGGTACGACACCGGCGCCTACCATCGGGCGCAGAGTCGAGCTGAACACCCAACTGGTACTGCTTAAGCTCCCGGAGCCCCTCCTGACAGTCGATGCACTCGAACCGACCGCCGAGCAGAATCACGGCGAAATTTTCACCCGACCTTGGGTCGTAGAGTTGATCCTCGACCTCGTCGGCTACACGCCGGATCGGGACTTGGCCGGGCTCGCCGCTCTAGAGCCGGCTTGCGGCACCGGGGCCTTCCTCGTCCCGATGGTGAAGCGCCTGTCTGAGTCTGTCCGACTGCACGGCCGCAAGATGAGCGACGCCAGGAGCTCGCTTCGCGCCCATGACCTGCTGGCGCCGAACGTGGCGGCCGCGCGCGCCGCAGTCGTACGAACGCTCGTATCGGACGGTTGGGCGAGGCCCACCGTCACAAAGCTGGCGGAGCGGTGGATAACCCAGGCCGATTTCCTGCTGCATGACCAAACCGCGCACTCGGCGGATGTGGTCGTCGGAAATCCGCCGTACGTGCGGCTGGAGAAGATCCCGGAGGCACGCTCGAATGGATACCGTGCGGCTTGCCTGACTATGGGGGGCGGGCCGACATCTTCGTGGGCTTCTACGAGATCGGTCTCCGAGCGCTTCGCGACGGCGGCCGACTGGGTTTCATCTGCGCCGACCGTTGGATGCGCAATGCCTACGGCAAGGACTTGAGGCAGCTCGTCGCGTCTCAGTATGCCGTTGACGCAGCGATCGTGATGCACGATGTCGACGCGTTCGAAGAGCCGGTCTCCGCTTACCCGGCCGTCACGATCCTGCGAGCCGGTGAGCAAGGTCCTGCTCTCATCGCTGACACCACTAAGGACTTCAACGAGCACACAGCCACCAACCTTGTGAACTGGTTCCAGTCTGGGGATACGCAGCCGCTGCGCCGCACGGGCCTGTCTGCTGCCTGGCTGCCCCACTGGTTCACGACCGCGGCCGGCTGGCCCACTGGTAGTCCGGACAGCCTGGCGTTGGTCGCCGCGCTCGAAGAGCGCTTCCCCCTGATCGAGAACGTCGGCTGCAAGGTTGGCATCGGACTGGCGTCCGGTGCTGACCAGGTCTACGTCGTCAAGGACGCCACGGTCGCGGAGCCGGACCGGATGCTGCCGTTGGTGATGCGCCGCGATCTGCGGAACGGCAGCGTCGACTACTCGGGGCACTACCTCGTCAACCCGTGGACCAAGGACGGTCTGGCGGACCTCGACGACTACCCGAAACTCAAGGCCTAGTACCGTAAGCACTGGGATGCACTAGCTGGTAGAAGCGTCGGCAAGCGGAATCCCGGCAGGGAACATCGGACCATCGACCGAGTCATCGAAAGCCTTGCCGGCACCCCTAAGCTCCTCCTGGCCGACATGTCGGAACGGATCTGGCCTGTCCTCGATGAGGGCAACTATTACCCCCACCACAATCTCTACTGGATCACCAGCAGCACGTGGGACCTGAAGGTTCTCGGTGGATTGTTGCTGAGCAGTATCTGTGAGCTCTTCATCAGCACCTACTGCGTCCGGATGCGGGGAGGCACCCTGCGTTTCCAGGCGCAGTACCTTCGGCGCATCCGCCTCCCGCGATTTTCCGACATCGGTCAGACGGACCGCGCTACGTTGAGGACGGCCTTCGAGAGCCGCGACAGCGCGGCAGCAACCGCAGTGGCTCTGCGGCTGTACGGGGTGGGGGCTCTACCTTCGTAGGAGCGGTGTGGCAACGGACGAGGAGCTGCGAATCGCGTTCGAGGCCTCGTGCCGGTCGTACTGGACAACGCGCGACGGTGCCGGGCTGGTACAGATCCACGAAGAACTGGGACCTGATCGTCGCGGATAAGGGGACCTTGGTGGCCGCGTTGGAGCTCAAGGGTCTCGGGGCGAACTCAGCTGGCAACAACTTCAACAACCGCACCGAGGAAGCCATCGGCAACGCTACGGACCTGTGGCTGGCACACGACCGTACGGCGTGCTTCGGCCCGATCCGGCCGTGGGCTGGATTCATGTTCTTGATGGAGGACGCCCCGAACACCCGGATCGCGGTCCGGGAACAGCCCTCGAAGTGGAGGATTGATTCGGAGTTCGAAGGCTCGTCCTATCTCAAGCGTGGAGTGATCCTCAGCAGTCGGATGCTGCACGAGCGGCTCTACGACGCGGTGTGCTTCGTGACGAGCACCAACGACCCGGGTGTCCCGCCGATGGAGCCTGTCGTCGAGCTCAACTGGATGAGCTTCGTCGCGGCGATCCAGGCCCGAGTGCAGTACGTCAAGAACACGCAGACTGCCATCGCCAAGTAGGTACGAGCAGGATGGTCACGGTTCCACTCACTCGGTCGGCTCTGCTGGTCGTGTCGCAACGTCGGCCTGGCCGGGTACGACGCGCGCGACGAGGGCCCGGATCCGGGTCTGGTGCGGCCGGGACCTTGTGGCGTCGACGAGTCCACGGGCCATCGGTCGGCCGAAGTGGCTGAGCAGGATCCGGGCCGCGTCGGTGGCCGCCTCGTCGGCCGGCCAGTCGGCCACCCGGAGCCCGGCGGCCGAGGCCGCCTCCAGCAGTCGCCAGATGTCGAGGGCATCGCGGGGCTGCTGCCGGCCGGCGTACGCGTAGGCCTTCAGGCACAACGCGGAGACGACGTCCGGCAGGTCCAGCGCTGCGATGAGGGCGACACCCGAGGTCAGTCGTACCTCGAGGGAGACCGGGGTACTCGGCCGCCGCAGGGCCAGCGCGAGACCCGGCACCTCGTCGACCAGCAGCGCACCGTGCGGCTGGTTGCTTCGCAGCCGGCCGACGGCCGACGGGGCGAGGACGTCGATCGTCACGTCGAGCTCGCCGATGGCGTCGGCGTGCGGCCGGGTGAAGCGATTGCCCGACGTACGGCGGTAGCCGAGGTCGGTGAGAGCGGCGGGGAGTCTCGGGTCGGCGACGACGTCGCCGGCGGCACCGAAGTCGGCATCGGCGGTCTCACGGGGGGGCACGAGGTCGCCCACCCCGTGGCAGGCGACCAGCAGGGTGACGGCGGTGCCGCCGATCAGCCGGTAGTCGACGCCGAGCCGGGCGGCGACCGAGGAGAGGTCGGCCGCGGCCAGATGGCCGGCGTCGCTCGAGCGACCGGTGGAGGCCAGGACGAGCGTGGTCACCGGGGTCTCAGACGCTGCCATCGACCGGGCGGAGTGCCTGGGCCCGGCGCAGGCACTCCTGGCGCAGCGGATCGTCGGGAGCCGCCGCCGCGGCCTGGTCGACGACTTCCAGGCCACCCTGGACGTCGCCGAGGGCGGCGATCAGGATGCCGGCCACCCCAGGGTCGATGCCGGTCCGGGCCGTCTCTGCCAGGTGCCTGGCCTCGTCCGGGCGGCCCTGGTCGAGCAGCCACAGCACCGCTCGGGAGTCGCTGGCTACCTGCTCCCTCTGCTCGGGCGTGAGGGGCGTCGCTGCAGCCGGCGCCTGCCCGCGCACGGTGGCGATGTTGCCGAAGCCGAACCAGGCGGCCAGCACGGCGGCGTAGATCTGCCCGGCGAGCAGGGCCAGCACGCCGACGACGGCCGCGACGCCGATGGATATCCCCGCCGCCAGGCGCCGCCGCTGCGCGTCGGACCCGGGCATCAGCTCCACCAGGACGTTGCCGCCGTCCAGCGGCAGGATCGGCAGGAGGTTGAGCCCACCCCAGATCAGCGTCACGAAGGTCCCGGCGTACAGCGCGTAGCCGGTGAGGGAGTTGGGATCGACGTCGGAGACACGCTGGGCGTACAGCAGGATCGCGCCCAGAGCCAACCCGGTCGCGGGCCCGGCCACGCTGATCCCGATGCTGCGCAGCCGGGACAGGCCGCCCGCCGGGAAGGAGAACGTCGTCACGCCGCCGAAGCCGTACAGCTCGATGCTCGGCCGGGCACCCGCGGCGCGCGCGGTGAGCGCATGGCCGAGCTCGTGCACGAGGACCGACGTGGCGGCAACGGCAATCCAGACGAGGAGGTAGGTGACGCCGCGGTCGAGGGTGTTGAACCCGAGGAAGGCCAGCACGAGGAGGAAGGAGATGTCGATGCCGATCGGAAAGCCGAGCAGGCGGAACCGCAATGCCGACCGCCGGCCACCCAGCATCGGCATCGGCAACGTCATGCCTCCATCGTGTCACGCCGCGCTCCTCCGGCATTCGAACGTATGTTCTAATGGACCGGTGCGCTGGGAGAGCCTGCAGCTGGTCGATGAGCCCGGCGGCGCCCTGACCGAGGGGGGCCTGCCCCCGGCGCTGTTCACCCAGCAGGCGGTGGTCCGTCACTACGACACGCCGCAGTTCCGCGGCATGACCTTCTACGAGGTGCACGCGCGGTCGATCCTCAACAAGGTGCCGCCGGCCTCCCGGATGGCGTTCCGGTGGACGATCAACCCCTACCGCGGCTGCTCGCACGCGTGCGTCTACTGCTTCGCCCGCAAGACGCACACCTATCTCGACCTCGACGCCGGGCACGACTTCGACTCCCGCGTGGTGGTCAAGGTCAACGCCGCCGACCTGCTGCGCCGCGAGCTGGCCCGCGCCTCATGGCAGGGCGAGCACGTCGCGATGGGCACCAACGTCGACTGCTACCAGCGGGCGGAGGGCCGCTACCAGTTGATGCGGGGCATCCTGGCGGCCCTGCGCGACGCGGCCAACCCGTTCTCCATCCTCACCAAGGGCACCCTGATCCTGCGCGACCTCGACCTGCTCCAGCAGGCCGCCGAGGTGACCTCCGTCGGAGCCAACGTCTCCGTGGGATTCCTCGACCATGACGTGTGGCGCGGCGTCGAGCCCGGCACGCCCCCGCCCGAGGCGCGGCTGGCGGCCTGCCGCACGCTGAACGACGCGGGGATCCCCTGCGGCGTGCTGATGGCGCCCGTGCTGCCCTACCTCACCGACTCCGCCGGTCATCTCGATCGGACGGTACGAGCGATCGCCGAGGCCGGCGCCCGCCACATCGTGCCGCTCGTGCTGCATCTGCGGCCGGGGGCCCGGGAGTGGTATCTGTCGTGGCTCGCTGAGCACCACCCGGCGCTGGTGCCGCGCTACCGGGAGCTATACGGCCGGGGGTCCTACGCGCCCCGGCGCTATACCGACCAGGTGACCCGGCAGGTGTTCGACCTGGCGGAGCGCTACGGCATCGCCGGGCACCACAGCGCCGCGAGCCGGGGCGAGACCGCCGCGGCCCGGCCGGCCCCAGCCGACGACGACGGGCAGCTCACGCTGCTGTGACGGCCCGACACGGGATAGTTGTCGTATGGCCGAGGACCTCCCGCTCACCAGCACGGTGACCATCGCGGGTGCGGAGCTGCGGGAGCGGTTCTCGCGATCCTCCGGCCCGGGCGGCCAGTCGGTCAACACCAGCGACAGCCGGGTGGAGCTCTCCTTCGACCTGGCCGGATCGCCGTCGATCCCGGGCTGGCTGCGGGAGCGGATGCGCGAGCGCCTCGCCGGACGGCTGGTCGGCGGCGTGCTCACCGTCGTGGCCGCCGAGCATCGCTCGCAGCTGGCCAACCGGGCGGCGGCCCGCGACCGCCTCGCCGGCGTTCTGGCCGCCGCTGCCGCCCCACCGCCTCCCCCGCGGCGGCCGACCCGGCCCAGCCGGACCGCCAAGGAGCGCCGGCTGACCACCAAGCGGCACCGTGGCGAGATCAAGCGTGGCCGCTCGGGCGGCCGCGACTCGGAGTGAGGCCGCGCTACGCGGACAGGTCGGCGGGCGGAGGGTCACCGTCGGCCGGGTCAGCCGGCGCCGGAGGTGCGAAGGTCTGCGGCACCCGGCGAAGATGCCGGTTCATCGACCGGATCAACAGGAAGAGCGCGACGCCGAGCAGCAGGATGACGAACAGCCCCAGCGGACCCGCCTGGGCAGGCTGCTCCTTGTCGGCGAGGAAGGTCAGCACACGACGACCGTCTCACGTATCCCGGCGAACAGGTCGTCCTCCGGCACGGTGGTGTCGACCAGGGACCGCGCCAGCTGGAAGTCCTCGGTGGGCCAGGCCGCCTTCTGCACCTCGAGCGGCACGGCGAACCACCGCCCGGTCGGGTCGACCTGGGTGGCATGGGCGATCAGCGCCTGGTCGCGGACGGCGAAGAAGTCGCCGCACGGCACCTGCGTCGTGAGCCGCTCGGTGTCCTCAGGCTTGTCGACCCACTCGGCCAGCCATTCGGCGTAGGGCGACTCGGCGTGCGTGGCGAGGATGGCCTCGTGCAGCGCCAGCATCCTGGGCTTGTGCCAGGTGAGGTTGTAGTAGAGCTTCAGCGGCTGCCACGGCGCACCCTCCTCGGGATAGGCGTCGGGGTCGCCGGCGGCGTCGAAGGCGGCTACCGAGATCTCGTGGGTGCGGATGTGGTCGGGGTGCGGGTAGCCACCCTGCTCGTCGTACGTCGTGATCACGTGCGGGCGCTGCTCACGGATCTCGCGGACCAGCCGGCGCACCGACTCCTCCAGCGGCGCGAGAGCGAAGCACCCCTCGGGCAGCGGCGGCAACGGGTCGCCCTCGGGGAGTCCTGAGTCGACGAAGCCGAGCCAGCGCTGGCGCACGCCCAGGATCTCCCGGGCGTGCTCCATCTCGGCCCGGCGGACCCGGCTGATGTCGGCCAGCACGTCGGGCCGGTCCATCGCCGGGTTGAGGATGGAGCCGCGCTCCCCGCCGGTGCAGGTCACGACGAGAACGTCGATGCCTTCCCGGACGTAGCGGGCCATCGTCGCCGCACCCTTGCTGGACTCGTCGTCGGGGTGGGCGTGCACCGCCATGAGACGCAACTGCTCTGCCACGGTGAAAGGCTCCTCTACGTCCGCAGACCGGATCACCGACGATGCTGTCACGATTGTGACCTACCGCCCGCCACGACCACCTCTGGAGTGCAAACCCGCGTGACCGCACCGACATTTCCGTTGGGCCGCTACGGCCGGCGCCGCGAGCGAGGTCCCGCTCCCCGCTGGATCGTGCCTGCGCTGCTCTGCGCCGTGCTGGCCGGGGCTCTGGGGCTGGCCGTCACCGGCTTCCGCAATCAGAGCAGCGCCGTGCAGGCGGAGGTCCGCAGCTACGCCGTCGGCCCGGCCGAGGTGCGGGTGACCTTCGACGTCACGCGACCGGGCGGTGAGCCGGTCCAATGCCTCGTCCGGGCCCGGGACCGGCAGGGAGCGGAGGTCGGCCGGGCGCTGGTACAGGTGCCGGCCGGCCGGCGCCAGGTCACCGTCACGCATACCCTGCCGACGCGTGGCCGGCCGATCACCGGCGAGGTGTTCGGCTGCTCCCCGGTCAAGAACTGACCAGGTGACCGGCCGCCCACCGGTGCTAGCTTGGGGTGATCCCCACCCTTTCTTGAGGAGCGACACGTGTCCGCAACCGACGCTGAGACGGCCGTCACCTGGTTGACCCAGGAGGCCTACGACCGGCTCAAGGCCGAGTTGGACGTGCTGATCACCAACCGCCCTCAGGTGGCGCAGGAGATCAATGCCCGCCGCGAGGAGGGCGACCTCAAGGAGAACGGCGGCTATCACGCCGCCAAGGAGGAGCAGGGCAAGCAGGAGGCGCGCATCCGCCAGCTCGAGGTGCTCCTGGGCGAGGCCAAGGTCGGCCAACCGCCCACCCAGAGCACCATCGCCGGCCCCGGCATGATCGTCACCGTGCGGTTCGACGGCGACGACGAGCCCGAGACCTTCCTGGTCGGCTCCCGAGAGATCGACGCCGGCCCCGACCTGCAGGTCTACTCCCCCGAGTCGGCGATGGGCCGCGCCATCACCGGCAAGGACGTCGGAGCGACCGTGAGCTACGCCGCACCCAACGGCCGCCGGATCACCGTCGATATCGTCGAGGTCAAGCCCTTCACCGGCTGATCACACCAGGACTCAGGAGACGATCGGGTATCCGGCCTGCCGCAGGGCGGCGATGACGTCGACGCCGTGCTCCACGCCGCGCGTCTCGACCGACACCGCCACCTCCACCTCGCCGAAATACATCTTGGGGCCGGTACGCGTGTGCTCCACGTCGATCACGTTGGCACCGACCTCGGCGAGGAGCGCGAGCAGGCCGGCCAACGAGCCGGGACGGTCCTTGATCCGGAGCCTGATCCCCAGGTAGCGACCGGCGGCGGCCATGCCGTACTGGATCACCCGCAGCAGCAGGATCGGGTCCATGTTGCCGCCGGAGAGCACCGCCACGACCGGCGGCTCAAAGCGCCCTGGGTCGTCCACGATCGCGGCGACGGCGGCCGCGCCGGCCGGCTCGACGACCAGCTTGGCGCGTTCGAGCAGCAGCAGTTCGGCCCGTGAGATGGACTCCTCGGACACGGTGTAGATGTCGTCGACCAGCGAGCTGACGTGGGCGTAGGTCACCGCGCCCGGGCAGCCGACCGCGATCCCGTCGGCGATGGTGGCCATGGACACCGCGGGCACCGGCCGGCCCACGGCCAGGGACTCGGGCCAGGCGGCGGCACTCGCGGCCTGGACACCGACGATCCGGACGCCCTCGCGCAGTGCCTTGGCGGCGACGGCGATGCCGGAGATCAGCCCGCCGCCGCCGGTGGCGACGACGATCGTGCGTACCTCCGGGCATTGCTCCACGATTTCCAGGCCGACGGTGCCCTGCCCGGCGATGACGTCCGGATGGTCGAACGGGTGGATCAGCACCGCTCCGGTCCGTTCCCCGAACTCGTGCGCGGCCACCAACGCCTCGTCGACGGTGTCGCCGAAGAGGTGAACGGTCGCGCCGTAGGCCCGGGTCGCCTCGACCTTCGGCAGTGGAGCCGAGGTGGGCATGAAGACCGTCGCCGCCGCGCCGAGCAGGTCGGCGGCGAGCGCCACGCCCTGCGCGTGGTTGCCGGCACTGGCGGCCACGACGCCCCCGGCCCGCTCGGCGGCGGTGAGCCGGGCGATGCGGACGTACGCGCCCCGGATCTTGAACGAGCCCGACCGCTGGAGGTTCTCGCACTTGAGCGAGACCGGGCCGCCGACCAGTGCCTTGAGCGGCCGCGACCCCTCCATCGGGGTCATCCGGACGACACCGGTCAGCAGTTCGCGCGCGGCCCGGATGTCGGCGAGCCCGACCAGCTCGGTTGACAGCGCCATGCCCGCGATCCTGCCACCGATGTCCCTGCGGGATGAGTCGCCTGGCGACTCACGGAGCAGGTACGCGGAGAGCCGCGCCCATCGTCGCTGTTGGACGCTTCAGCGCTCCCATGTTCCCGCCCGGCGGCAGGTCCGTCCCCCAATACTGGCCAGACCGGCGGTGCTGCGCCGATGCCGTCGCCGGTCTGGCTGCCCAACCGTCACATCGGCGGCCGCGATGCCGCTGAACGAGCTGCAACCCCAAGGCAACACTCTCCACGCTCTGGGCGCCATACTGCTGCGGCCGGTCTCGCGGTACTACGTCTGCTCGAACAAGGAATGCGTGCATCCGGCGATGCCAGCCAGGCTCATAGATCATCGGGTGTGGAGCCGGTTTGTCAGATCGCCCGGAACCTTGGCCCAGGGAGTACCCGAGGAGCGCCGACATGGCGTGCTAGGGCAGGAGGTCTAGCCGGGTGCTCGTTGGGCACGGGATGGTGCTCCGGTTCGAGTGGCGGGCGTGAACGGTGCCGACCATTGGGTCGCGCGTATCTCGGCCTACCTTCAGTCCGTGTGCAAGGTGATGACGACGCGACGATTGAGCTGGCGACCAGCCCCAGTGGCGACCGGGTGTTGGTCGCCGTGGCCACGGGATCGCAGCCGATTGGCCACCATCCTGCGGCCAACCAGGTAGGTGACGACGGTCTGAGCCCGGGCGCGGGACAGCGGAATGGCCTGCGGTCTTGGGCCATCCGCTGCGGCGGTGTATCCGGCGACTTCGGCTGTCGCTTTGTCTGCAGCTTCCTGGCTGGACCCGTCAGCCATACCTCCGGTCTGGTCCCGAGTCGCGGCGGTTGCTATCGAAGGGAGCGGGCGGCGCGACCAGCGTCGCCCGCGGGCAGTCGTTGAGCGTCAGCCCGGCATGCCGGAAGGCGTCGTCGCACAGCCTGGCGGTGTGCCAGCCCTGGCGCAGCCCGTACGAAGTCATGGAGACTCGGAAGACCGTGACGCAGTAGCGGGTCGGGCTGTCGTATACACAGCTGATCGTGCCCAGGTGGACCGCGGCGCCGGGCCCGTCGGTGCCCGGGTCCCAGGCCCTCTCGTAGCGGCGCCAGGTTCCTACCCTTGTCCACCAGTGGCCGCCCGCCGTCACGTCGTCCTGGGCGAGCCCGACCATGATGAGGCGAGCGTGCGCTTCTGACAGCACGGCGGCCGGCCGGATCACTTCCTGTGAAGCGAAGTGCTCTATATCTTCTGCGCTCATGCGAGGGCCTCCTTGTGCTGGCTTCGTGCCGAACGTATGGCCGGCACGAGTGGTACGGGTACGCGCAGCGGCCTGGGATGCCCGAACAGGTAGCCCTGGCCGTGCGAGCAGCCCAAGCCCAGTAGCACGTCGCGCTGGTCCTCGCGTTCGATCCCCTCGGCGACGGTACGCAATCCCATGTCCCGGCACATGCCGAGGACGGCCTTGACGATCGCGTGCGCGGTGCGGTCGGTGAGCAGCGGCTCGATGAAGCTGCGGTCGATCTTGACCACGTCGACGGGGAACTGCCGCAGCAGGCTGAGCGAGGAGTAGCCGGTGCCGAAGTCGTCGAGGGCGATCCGGACTCCCATCTCGGTGAGCTGGCGCAGCTCTCGCAGCAGCGTCGTGCCAGCCGTGATGAGCGCCGTCTCGGTGATCTCGAGGTGGAGCCGCTCCGGTCGCAGGCCAGACTCGACCAGCGCGCGGGTGACGTCGTTGGCCATCCCCGGGCGGGCGAGCTGGCTCGGTGAGGCGTTGACGGCTACCCAACTCGGCGAGCTGCCGAGGCCATGCCTCCCCGCGGCCGCATCGCGGCAGGCCTGCGTGAGGATCCACCAGCCGAGTGGACGGATCAGCCCGCTGCTCTCGGCCAGTTCCAGGAAGTGCGCGGGCGGTAGCAGCCCGTGCTCGGGGTGCTGCCAGCGCAGCAGCGCCTCGTGGCCGGCGACGGAGTGGTCGGACAGCGAGACAATCGGCTGGTAATACGCCCGCAGCTCGCCGGACGCGACCGACAATCGCAGGTCGTCCTCCAGCTGCAGGTCCTCGCGGGTCGCGACGTGGTCGACCGACGGGTCGTACAGCTCGAAGCGCGCTCGGCCGAGCCGTTTCGCCCGCAGCAGCGCCATGTCGGCGCGCATGAGCAGCTCGTCGGTGGTGTGCGGGTGTGCGCCGAGGGCACCGCCGATGCTGAGCGTCATCGCGTGCAAGTGGTCGCCGAGGTCGAACGGACGGTCCAGGGCCTCGGCCACCCGCGCGGCGACGTCCGCAAGCTCGCCAGCGCCGTGCACGCCCTCCAAGATCATGACGAACTCGTCGCCGCCGACCCGCCCGACCAGGTCCTCCGGACGCAGCAGCGCGCGTAGCCGCGCGGCTACCTGGCTCAGCAGCTGGTCGCCAGCGGCGTGCCCGAGGCTGTCGTTGACGATCTTGAAGCGGTCGAGGTCGCAGTAGAGGACGCCGACGCGCTGCCCCTCGTTCTCCTCCAGCGCGCTCGCGAGCCATTGCCGGGTCAGAAAGCGGTTCGGGAGTTCGGTGAGGCCATCGTGCAGTGCGCGGTTCGCGAGCTGCAGTTCGGCATCGCGACGCTCGGTGATGTCCTGCACTTGCAGCATGACACGGCCGGTGGACCCCGGCGACGGAACGGCGGCCGCCGACAGCCGGCTCCAGAGCAACCGGCCGTCGGAGGTGCTGAGCCGGTGATCGAAGACCTGGCCGGCATGGCTGCCGTCGACCAGACGCGCCCACCACTGCTGCCATGCGAACGCGCTGTCGGCGACCAGCAAGTCGGAAAGTCGCATGCTCGACAGCTCGTGATGCCGCCAGCCGAGCATCGTGCACAGCGCGTCGTTCGCGAGCAGGACCGAGCCGTCGGGCTCGAGCAATGCGCCGCCGATCGGCGAATGTTCGAAGGCGACTCGCCACTCCCGCTCGGAGGCTGTCAGCTGCGAGGTCGCGGCCATGTCGTCGGTGACGTCGCGTGCGCTGACGTGCACCACCTGCTCGTTTCCAGCATTGCCGCGGACCCGTTTGGCCGCAATGTCCAGCCAGACCAGACCTGACCGGCTGGATAGCTGCACCGTGCCCCTGGCGCTGCCCTTCTCGTGCAGCTGCCGCCAGAGCGCGCGGAGGGCGGCCCGCTGCGCCTCGTCGCCGATGACCGCAAATATGCCCTCCTCAGCCGCGCGAGGAAGGTCCCAGCCCAGGACCTCGGCGATGTTGCCGCTCGCGGCCTGCACGACGCCGTCGACCGACAACCGCAGCAGGTAGTCCACGTCGGTGTGATTCGCGATCACGGAGGACTCGATCTGCTCCAAGTTCCCCCCCTGATGCCAACCCACTCCGGCCCTATCGGCCGCTTCGCGACTTTGCTTGAGCCAGCACACTGTCGATCATGGGCCCGCCGCCTGATCAACCGCCAAGCCGACTACCTGCGCTTCACTACCGACCCGGCGGCACCGTTTGACAAAAACGCGGCCGAACGCGAAAACAGGATGATCAAACTGAGGCAGAGAGTCTCTGGCTGCGCACACTCACCGGAGCCGCGCAATTCTGCGCCATCCGCAGCTACCTCGCCACCGCGGCCAAACACCGAATCCACTTCTACGAAGCCCTCACCCAACTCACCGACAGCCACCCCTGGACACCCATCACCGCATGACCCGCTGACCAGTTGCCGCGGAGATAGCCGGGTGCGGTGCGGCCTCGTGCGACGTAGCGTGAATCAGGTGACGACACCGAGCCCGACCACCGTGCGAGAGCTTCGCGAGAGCGCCCACACCTACAAGCCGGTCAAGGTCGAGTTGCGCGACAACCTGTTGCTGCGGCTGGCCTCGGGCGAGCGGACGCTGCCCGGGATCGTGGGCTTCGACGACACCGTGGTGCCCGAGGTCGAGCGGGCCCTGCTGGCCGGCCACGACCTCGTGCTGCTGGGCGAGCGGGGGCAGGGCAAGACCCGGCTGATCCGTACCCTCACCGGACTGCTCGACGAGTGGACGCCCGTGGTCGCCGGCTGCGAGATCAACGACCACCCCTACTTCCCGGTCTGTCGCCGCTGCCAGACGCTGCTCGCCGAGCAGGGCGACCAGATGGCGGTCGGCTGGCGGCACCGCGACGAAAGGTACGGCGAGAAGCTGGCGACCCCGGACACCAGTGTCGGTGACCTGATCGGCGACATCGA
>QHCA01000161.1 GCA_003244095.1 Pseudonocardiales bacterium
GTCCGAGAACCGTGGTTATGCTCGGACGTGCTGGCGGTCGCGGGCGGGGGGCTGCTCGGGTTGACGCTGTTCCTCTCGTACGGGCTGGTGCTGCTGGCCCCGATCGCCGTCGCGGTGGTCATCGCGCAAAAGCGCATCCGGCCGCTGGTGGTCGGCGCCGTCGCCGTCGCCGCGGTCGCCGCCGCCTTCGCCGGGCTGGGGTTCTGGTGGCTCGACGGGCTGTCGCGTACCCGGATCCGCTACCAGCAGGGATCGGCCTCGGCCCGGCCGTACCTGTACTTCCTGTTCGCCGACCTCGCCGTCCTGGGCCTGACGATCGGGCCGGCCGGCGTCGCCGCCGTTGCCTGGCTGCGCCGCCGGACAGCCGCCTTCTGGCTGCCGGCCGCCGCCCTCGCCGGCATCCTCCTGGCCGACGTGAGCGGCCTGTCGAAGTCGGAGGTGGAGCGGATCTGGCTGCCGTTCACGCCCTGGCTGCTCGCCGCGACGGCCGCGCTACCTCAACGGCATCAGCGGTGGTGGCTCGCGGCGCAACTGACCACGGGACTGGCCGTTCAGACGTTCATCCGTACCAACTGGTGACGTCAGCGCAGCGGCGCGTGGGCGAACTCCGCCATCCCCTCGGCAAACGGCACGGCCGCGCGGAACCCCAACTCCTCGGTGGCCCGCGCCGGCGAGGCGACGATGTGCCGGACGTCGCCCAGGCGATACTTCCCCGTGACGACCGGTGCCGGCCCACCGAAGGCCCCCGCCAGAGCGGAAGCCATGTCACCCACCGTGTGCGGCGTGCCCGAGGCGATGTTGTAGGCCCGGAACGCCGGCGGGTCGGCCCGCTCCAGGGCCAGCACGTTGGCGGCCGCCACGTCGCGTACGTGGACGAAGTCCCGCCGCTGCCCGCCGTCCTCGAACACGTGTGGCGACCTCCCGGACGCCAAGGACGACCGGAAGATCGATGCGACCCCTGCGTAGGGCGTGTCGCGGGGCATCCGGGGGCCGTAGACGTTGTGGTAGCGCAGCGCAGTCACCGACCGGCCGCCCGTGCGCGCCCAGGCAGACGCGAGGTGTTCCTGGGCCACCTTGGTGGCGGCGTAGGTGTTGCGCGGGTCGAGCCGTGCATCCTCGGCGACCGTCGCCGGCTCGACCGCCGCCCCGCAGGAAGGGCAGCGCGGCTCGTACAGCCCCGCCGCCAGGTCGGCCTCGGCCCGCGGTCCGGGCCGGACGGCCCCGTGCTCGCGGCAGGAGTACGCCCCTTCGCCGTAGACCACCATCGAGCTGGCCATGACCAGCCGGCCGACCTCGCAGCGCTCCATCGCGGCCAGGAGGACGGCGGTGGCGAGGTCGTTGTGCGAGACGTACTCGGGAGCGTCCTGCGCGTCCACGCCGAGCCCGACCATGGCGGACTGGTGGCAGGCCATCTCCACTCCGGACAGTGCCTGCTCGGCCACCGCCGGGTCGCGCAGGTCGCCCGGGATGAACTCGTGGTCCCCGAGGTAGTCCGGCATCCGTTGGTGCGCCGCGGGCAGCAGCAGGTCGAGCAGGCGGACCTGGTGGCCGCGCTCGGCCAGTCGATCGGCGATGTGCGAGCCGACGAAGCCGGCTCCTCCGGTGACGAGTACGCGCATGGCGCCGCAGCCTATGCTCCCGTCATGAGCGACCGACTGACCCATGTCGACTCCTCCGGTGCGGCGCGGATGGTCGACGTGACCGCCAAGCAGGTGACGGTACGGTCGGCGACCGCCAGCGGCCGGCTGCACACCACGCCTGCTGTGGTGGCCCTCCTGCGCGGTGAGGGTGTGCCCAAGGGCGACGCGCTCGGCGTCGCCCGGCTGGCCGGCATCATGGGCGCCAAGCGGACCCCCGACCTGATCCCGCTGTGCCACCCGATCGCGCTGCACGGCGTCGACGTCAACCTCGACGTGGTCGAGGACGGCGTGGCGATCCGGGCGACGGTGCGCACGGCCGACCGGACCGGAGTCGAGATGGAGGCGCTGACCGCTGTGGCGGTCGCCGGCCTGGCGCTGGTCGACATGGTCAAGGCGGTCGACCGGTCGGCGGTGCTGAGCGACATCAGGGTCGAGGCCAAGGAGGGCGGCCGCTCCGGCACCTGGCGGCGGGAGGCGTGATCAAGGGCGTCGCGGTCACCGTCTCCAACCGGTCCTTCGCCGGCACCCGCGAGGACACCTCCGGTGCGTTACTGGTCGAGCTGCTCCGGTCCTACGGCGTCCTGGTCGGCCTGCCGGTCATCGTGCCGGACGAGCCGGCGCAGATCGTCGCGGCGATCCTCGCCGCCGGGGAGGCCCGCGCGGACGTCGTGGTCACCACCGGCGGCACCGGGCTCACCCCGACCGATCACACGCCCGAGGCCACGCGGTCGATCATCGAGCGGGAGATCCCCGGCATCGCCGAGGCGATCCGGGCGGTCAGCCGCAACGCGGTGCCGACCTCTGCGCTTTCGCGGGGGCTGGCCGGCGTGGTGGGACGGATGCTGGTGGTCAACCTGCCCGGGTCGCCGGGGGGCGTACGCGACGGGATGGCCGTCCTCGGCCCCCTGCTGGCCCATGCGGTGGATCAGCTCCACGGTGGCGACCACTAGACCTGCGCGTCAGCCCCCGGCGAAGGGTGGCAGTACGTCGAGCTCGCCGTCGGCGGGCAGTGCGGTGCCGCTGTCCCGAGGCAACTGCTGACCGTCGAGCAGGAAGCTGCACCGGGCCAGCACGCTCGCCAGCCGCTCGCCGTGGCGCTCGGCCAGCTCGGCCACCACCGCGCCGACCGGGCGCTCGCCGGCGACCGGCTCCTGCTGGGTGCCCGCGGCGGCGCGGGCAGCGGCCCAGTATCGGATGAGGATCAGGTCAGGCGCCCTTCGCCTTGTCCAGGAAACTCATCCGGCTGCTCCCCTTGTAGGGTGGCTGGGTGCGTGTCACGGAGGTCATGACCGAAGCCAGTGTGACCGACTCGGCTGCCGATCCGCTACGGGCCGCCGCCCGGCGGATGTGGGAGCAGCAGACCGGGTCGCTGCTGATCATGGCCGACGGCGAGCTCATCGGCATCATCACCGAGCGCGACATCATGAAGGCGGTCGCCCGAGGTCATGACGTCGAGACGACCCCGGTCAGCGACGTCATGACCAAGGGCGTGCTGACGGTCGAGCCGCACACGTCCCTGCACGAAGCGGCCCGGCACATGGCCGCCCGCTGGATCCGGCACCTGCCGGTGGTGGAGGACGGCCGGGTGATCGGGGTGGTGTCGCAGCGCGACCTCATCGGAGTGCTGGCTGCCCTGGATCCGGATCCGGTCGGGGTGACGCTGGCCAGCGACGAGTTGGTGCGGGCCCGCCGCCTCGTGCGCATCGAGCATGGAGACCTCGATTGACCGAGCCCGACGACGTCAGCGCGCCGGTGCTGCCGGCCCGCAGCGACGACGACACCGACGTCGGTTGGGGCGACGAGCTGGCCGACCCCGCCGCCGGCGACCGGCGCTACGAAGAAGACGTACCGCCCCACTGGGAGCCCTGATCCCGCACCGTGCGACGGGTCGGCCTCAGACGTTGGACGGCAGCGCGATGGTGCAGGAGGAGCAGCGGACCGCGGCGACCGGGATGCTGCTGAGGCATTCGGGGCACTCCTTCTTCGGCGCCGCGGGCTTCTCGTCGGGGTGGATGCGCCTCAGCAGGCGGCTGACCGGCAGGACGATGAAGAAGTACACGACCGCCGCGAGGATCACGAAGTTGAGCGCGTCGGTGAGGAACTGGCCGTACTTGAACGTCGCCTTGCCGACCGTCAGCGCGTAGCCGCTCAGGTCGGCCTTGCCGGTGATGGCGCCGACCAGCGGGTTGATCAGGTTGGTCGTGAACGACTTGACCAGGTCGTTGAAGGCCAGGCCGATGACCACCGCCACGGCCAGGTCGACGATGTTGCCGCGCAGGACGAAGTCGCGGAAGCCCCTCACTGTGTCCCTCCTCGGGTCTCGTGCGGTGGATCGCGGTCAGCGGCCGTGCACGGTCAGTGCCAAGCGCGTGGTGGACGCTATCCCGACCAGCCGCGCGGCGACATCCGGAGCGGCCGCCAGCACGACCAGGGCACCCTCAGCCGCGCCGTCACCACCGGGTACGGGGATCGCGACCACCGGCAGGTCGCTCGCCACGACCCGGGCGCGCTCACCAGCGGCGATGACGTCCACCCGGTCGCCGGGGCGCAACAGGCTGACCACGCCAGGGTCGGCGATCCGCACCGGCGCGGCCACCGCGGCGGGGCCGCCGGATGCGCGCAGCAGTGGCGGGCCGAGCAGCCGCAGGTCGGTCAGGGGCTCGCCGGCCCGCACCGGCCCCGCCGGGGCGCGGCCGACCGCACCGGCCGCGTCACGCAGGACACCGCGCGGGAGCACGGTGCGGGGCAGCTGGGCCATGCGCAGATCCGACCTTGTGAGGCTCACCCCGGCGGCGAGGTCACGTGCCGCGACCAGGACGCTGGCCGACGGCACAGCCGGGGCCGGCGGGGTGCCGGCAGCGAGTAGCAGTCCCGCCAGGGCGACCAGGACGGCGGCGACCAGCCAGCGCAGGGCGCCGAACACCCCGCCGCGCGGCCGCGGCAGGCGCAACGGTGGCCGGTGCAGCCGCTCGTCAGGGGGTCGGCTCACGGCAGCTCGAATCCGATCGCGATGCCGTCGAGGGCGTGGGAGCACGGGCAGTCGCGATTCACCGGGAGGGCGGCCACGACGGAGACCAACAAGGTGCGCAGCCGCTCGGTGTTCTCGGCGAACACCCGGAACACCTCGGCCTGCGAGACCTCCTCGCCCGAGGCCAGCCCGGCGTCGAGGTCGGTGACCAGGGCCACCGCCGTGTAGCAGACGGCGAGCTCCCGGGCGAGGACGGCCTCTGGAAGGCCGGTCATGTTCACCAGGGACCAGCCCTGGGCGGCGAACCAGCGCGACTCGGCCCGGGTGGAGAACCGGGGGCCCTCGACCACCACCATGGCACCGCCGTCGACGGCCGCCACGTCCTGCTGCCGCGCCGCGGCCAGGACGGCCTCGCGGCCCCGAGGGCAGTAGGGATCGGCGAAGGAGACATGCACCGCGCCGGCGTCGTGGAAGGTCCGCTGCCGGCCGGCGGTGCGATCGACCAGCTGGTCGGGCACCACGACGGCACCGGGGCGCAAGGCCGGTTGCAGTGATCCGACGGCACACGGTGCCAGGATCTGCCGGACCCCGAGCGAGCGCAGGGCCCATGCGTTGGCGCGGTAAGGAATCCGGTGCGGCGGGTAGCGATGGTCGGCTCCGTGCCGCGGGAGAAAGGCGACGCGGCGCCCGGCCACCTCGCCGAGCGCGATCGGGTCGCTCGGCGCGCCGTAGGGCGTGCTGATGCTGACCTGGGTGACGTCGTCGAGGAACGAGTAGAAGCCGGAACCGCCGATCACGCCGATCTGTGCGCTCGCCATGGACGACGACCCTAGCCGGGCACGCGCCCTGTCGAGGGCCCGCCTGTATCGGCTGTGGAGAACCTCAGGCGGTCTTGCTGGCTGTGGACGATCCGCTGGGCGCGGCAGCGGCGGGTGTCAGGCTGTCGGACCTGCTCGCAACGTTGCTGTCGGACTTGGTCTCGCTCTTGGCGTCGCTCTTGGAGTCCTTCTTGGCGTCCACCTTGCTGTCCGACTTGCTGTCGGCCTTGCTGTCCGACTTCTCGGAGCCGCCGTCGGCGGATGCCACGGACTCCTTGGGGCGGCTGTCGTTGCGGTAGAAGCCGGAGCCCTTGAACACGACGCCCACCGGCGAGATCAGCTTGCGGAGGCGACCGCCGCAGACGGGGCACTCGGTCAGCGGGTCGTCGATGAAGGACTGCACCGCCTCGAACCGGTGATCGCATGCGGTGCAGGCGTAGTCGTACCTCGGCACCCGTGGCCTCCTGGTTAGCACTCTCTCAACGTGAGTGCCAACCAGTGTGCCACGCCGCGGGGCCACGACCGAACCGACCGCACGATCGTCACCCGCCTGCCACAACGGAGCGGGTCAGTGGAACAAAGGTATGGACAATTCTAGAATATCTGCTCTAATACTCGACATGGGCAGGCCTCGGCTGCATGCCGACGACACGGTGCTCGACGCCACGCGCGACCTCGTCCTCGCGGGAGGCGGTGGGGCGACGACCGCGGCGCTCAGCACCCGCTCGGCGGTGCCGGTGGGCTCGCTGTACCACCGGTTCGGCTCCCGGGACGCGCTGTTGGCAGAGCTCTGGTTGCGTACGGTCAAGCGCTTCCAGGCCGGCCTTTTCGCCGCGGCGACGGCGGCACCGCCAGGACTGGACCGGGCCGTCGCCGCCGCGGCCTGGACCGTCGACTTCGCGACCGACCAGCCGGCCGACGCGCGGCTGCTGCTCCTGACCCGCCGCGAGGAGCTCGTGCGCGATGCCAGCCTGCCGGCCACCGTGCGCGCCGCGCTCGAAGACCTCAACGAGCCCGTGATCCGGATGCTGCGCCAGCTGGCGGCGGAGATCTTCGGCCACGCTGATCGCGGCACGGTCGAGGTGGTGGTGATCGCGGTCGTCGACCTGCCCTACGCCCATGTCCGCCGCCACCTGCTCGCCGGCGGCGATGCGGGCCGACACCGGCCGGCGCTGTTGCGCGTCGTTCGGCACACCCTAGAGGAGGCCCGTGCAGATGAAGTTCCGTAGCGTCCATCGGCGGTACGTGGATGCCGATCCGGCCGTCGTCGGCCGGCTCATCGACACGTTGTCTTCCGCGGAAGACCGGCTCTGGCCGGGGGAGACGTGGCCGCGCATGCGCTTCACCGCGGGCCTGAACGCGGGCAGCCACGGCGGGCACGGGCCGGTCCGCTACACCGTGGAGCGCCACGAGGCCGGGAAGGAGATCGTCTTCCGGTTCTCCGGCGACGGGCCGCCTGGCGTGACCGGGTCACACGGCTACCAGGTCCGCCCACAGGGCGCCGGCTGCGTCCTGGAGCAGTTGGCGGAGGGCCGGACCTACGGGGTGGCCCGGCTCACCTGGCCCCTGGCCTTCCGGCCGTTGCACGACGCCCTCATCGAGGACTCCCTCGACAAGGCCGAGCGCGAGGCGACCGGCCGCGCGCCCGCCAGCCCCGCGATCTGGTCACCCCGGGTCCGCATCCTGCGCCGGCTGGCCCGGCGCCTCGCCTGAGCCGCCCGGCGGCCCGGCGGAGCCACCCACCGGCCCGCCCGAGCCGCCCACCGGCTGCCAGCCCCCGGTGGGGGTGACCGTGTGCGTGACCGGCCGGTCGTGGCCGTCGACCGGCACGGCGGCGACCCGCTCACCATCGTGCAGCAGCGCCACGACCGGCACGCCGGGCCGCACCCGCACCAGCGCGCGGTCGTAGGACCCGCCACCCCGGCCGAGCCGGTGTCCGGCGGCGTCCACGGCCAGCGCCGGCACGATCACGATGCCGGCGCTCGCCACGGCGTCGACCCCCAGGCGGGTACCCGCGGGCTCGGCCGGGCCGCGGGCGGCGGCCACCAGCGACCACGGCCCCTCGTACATCGCCCAGTCCAGATCCAGATCGTCGCGCAGCACCGGGAGGAGTACGTCGACGCCGCCGACGGTCAACGCGTCGAGCAGGATCTGCGAGCCCGGCTCGGCACCGAAGGGGACGTACGCACAGACCCGGACAGCACCGGCCCCACGGACCGCGGCCACGACGTGCTCGCGAAGCGCCGCCGCCGCGAGGACGAGCGTGCCCTTGCTGAGCAGCCGCCGCCGCGCCAGGATCTCGGCGCGTATTTGCGCCTTGGCGAAGTGAGGAACGCCGCCCTCCTCAGGTCGCAGGGTTTGGGCCGCAGCATCCCAGATATGTGGGACATCGGGGACTCCGGACTATTCGTCATCGCGCTCCTCGCTTGCCTGACAGCACAGCTTCGCTCGGATGCTCACCCGACTAGGCTCCGAAGCATGCCCGCAGAGACGCAGAACCGGGCCCCTCGTACGGTCAAGGCGGTCATTCCCGCCGCCGGGCTGGGCACCCGCTTCCTACCGGCCACCAAAGCCGTGCCCAAGGAGTTGCTGCCGATCGTCGACCGGCCGGTGCTGCAGTACATCGTCGAGGAGGCCGCCGCCGCCGGGCTGACCGACGTGCTGCTGGTCACCCGCCGCGGCAAGTACGCGATGGTCGACTACTTCGACCGGGCGCCCGAGCTCGAGGCGGCCCTGTCGGCCAAGGGCGACGAGGAGCGGCTGGCGGCGGTCCGCCGGCCGAGCGAGCTGGCCGACATCTCCACGTCGCGGCAGTCCGTCGCCCGCGGGCTCGGCCATGCCGTGCTGTGCGCGTCGGCCCACGTGGGCTTGGAAGCCTTCGCGGTGATGCTCGGCGACGACCTGATCGACGCCAGCACCCCCGTACTCCCCACGATGCTCGAGATCCAGGCCGAGCACGGCGGCATCGTCGTACTCCTCGCCGACGTGCCCAAGGAGGTCGTCAACCGGTACGGGATCGCCTCGGTGGAATCCACCGGTCGCGCCGACGTCGTCCGCATCACCGGCCTCGTGGAGAAGCCCGAACCGAGCGAGGCGCCCAGCACGCTGGCCGTGATCGGCCGCTACGTCCTGCCGGGGGAGATATTCGCGGTGCTGCGCGACACCAGGCCGGGAGCCGGTGGGGAGGTCCAGCTCACCGACGCGATGGCGGCGATGCTGGACGCTGGCACGCCGGTGCACGGCGTGGTGTTCGGCGGCCGGCGCTACGACACCGGCGACCGTGGCGACTATCTCAAGGCGGTCGTGGAGATGGCCTGCGACCGCGAGGACCTGGGGCCGGCGTTCCGCGACTGGCTCAAGGACTTCGTACGGACGCTGCCGTGAAGTCCGTCGACCAGCACCTGGCCGACGTGCTGTCCGTGGTGCACGCGTTGAGCCCCATCGACCTGCAACTCGCCGAGACGCACGGCTGCGTACTCGCCGAGGAGGTGCACGCCCCGGCCCCGCTGCCGGCGTTCGACAACTCGGCGATGGACGGTTACGCGGTGCGGGCCGCCGACCTCGTCGGTGCGGCCACCGACAAGCCGGTGTCCCTTGCCGTCGTGGGCGACGTCATGGCCGGCTCCTGGCAGGCCGAGGGGGTCAGCGCCGGCTCCTCCGTACGGATCATGACCGGCGCTCCGGTGCCGGGCGGCGCCGACGCGGTCGTACCCGTGGAGTGGACCGACGGCGGCCTGGCCAACGTGGTGATTCGGCGGGCACCGCCGCCCGGCAACTACATCCGGCGGGCCGGCGAGGACGTGCGGGCCGGCGAGGTGGTCGCCCGGCGCGGCGGCGTCGTCCACGCGACCCGGCTAGCGCTGCTGGCGGCCGTGGGTCGCGACCACGCCCTCGTACACCCCAAGCCCCGCGTCGTCGTGGTCTCCACCGGCGACGAGGTGGTCGAGCCCGGCCAGCCCCCGCGCCCGGGCCAGATCTACGACGCCAACGGCTACGCGCTGACCGCGCTGGTGGCCGAGGCCGGCGGGGACGCCTACCGGGCGGGCATCGTGTCCGACGACGCCGACCGGCTGGTGGCGATCCTCGACGACCACCTGATCCGCGCCGACCTGGTGATCACCAGCGGCGGAGTCAGCGTCGGCGAGCGCGACGTGGTCAAGAAGGCTCTCGCCAAGCTGGGTACGGTGCGCTTCGAGCGGGTGGCCATGCAGCCCGGGATGCCGCAGGGCTTCGGCACGATCGGCCCGGACTCCACGCCGATCTTCTGCCTGCCGGGCAACCCGGTGAGCGCCCTGGTCGCCTTCGAGGTCTTCGTCCGCCCGGCCATGGCGCGCCTGGCGGGGCGGCTGTCGTACACGCCGGATGTGGTGACGGCCCGCTTGCTGTCGCCGCTTTCCGCACCGGCCGGCAAGCGGCAGTATCGCCGCGCAGAGCTGAGCCGGTCCGACGACGGTTGGGTGGTCCGGCCATCCGGCGACACCGGGTCGCATCAGCTGGCCGGGCTGGCGGCGGCCAACGGGCTGATCGTCGTCGACGAGGACACCACGCAGGTGCCCACCGACGCCGAGGTCGACGTTCTCGTACTCACCCGCGCCGGGCGGTAGCGCGGCGATGGCACGGGCAGGGTGGCCCGCCCGGGCGCGTCACGGTCCGGTCGAGATCCGGCCGCTGCGCCGGTCGGATTCGGCAGCCTGGCGGGAGGTACGGCTGGCCAACGAGCGCTGGCTGCTGCCGTGGGAGCCCTCGTCGCCACTGACCTGGCACGACCGCAACAGCCCCGCCGCCTTCGGCTCGATGGTGCGCGCGCTGCGCGGCCAGGCGCGGGCCGGCGTGACCCTGCCGTTCGTGATCACCTACGAGGACCGGCTGGCCGGCCAGCTCACGATCGGCAACATCGTGCGCGGATCTTTCCAGGCGGGCTATGCCGGCTACTGGGTGGACGGCCGGCTGGCCGGCCGGGGGATCATGCCGACCGCCCTGGCGCTGGCCGTCGACCATTGCTTCGGGCCGGCCGGGATGCACCGGGTCGAGGTCAACATCCGGCCCGAGAACACCCCGAGCCGCCGGGTCGTGGAGAAGCTCGGCTTCCGCGAGGAGGGCTTCCACGAGCGGCTGCTGTTCATCGACGGCGCCTGGCGCGACCATGTCGGGTACGCCCTGACCACCGAGGAAGTGCCCCGCGGGCTGCTGACCCGGTGGCTTGCGTCGCGACACACCGGCTGACGTCCCTGCCCGTCAGGCGTGTCGCGCCTAGCGTGGCATTCGTGAGTTCGCTCATCTTGCTGGTGATCGTCGCGGCGTGGGCCGTCGTGCTCGTGCCCATGCTGCTCAACCGGCATGAGTCGGCCAGCGAGATCCGCTCGGTGGACCGCTTTGCGTCGGCCATGCGGGTGCTGGCCCGGCGTACTGCTTCCTCCGGTGACGGCCGCTACGTCGTCGTGCCGCGCCGGCCCGAGCGCTCGCCCTCGGTGGTGGTCAACGGTACGAGTCGCTGGGTCGAGGAGTCCGACGACGACCGTCGGCGGCTGCCCGCCGGGTCATCTCCCGAGTCGTCTCCCGAACTGCCCGCCGAGTCACCTGCCGACGTGCTGGTCGGCGGCCACGACGTCGCGTCCGCCCGCGCGACCGTGGCAGCCCGACGGCTGCGCGTGATGCTCGTGCTCGCCGCCGGCGCCAGCGGCCTCGTACCACTCGCCGTCTTCGTCAGCACCCCACTCTGGGCCGGCCAGGCCGGCTGCGACGCACTGCTGATGCTGTACGTCCTGCACCTGCGCCGGGCGGCCGCCCGGGCTCGGAGTCGCCGGGCACGGGCGGCCGCCCGAGCCCGCTTCGCCGCTGCGGCAGCCGCCTCGGTGCCGGCGTACGCCCGGGCCGCGCCCCCTCCGGCTCACCTCGTCACCCCGCCGAACGCCCTGGTGATCGAGCGGCAGGAGGACGGCTCTTGGATCCCCGTGCCGGTGCCGGTGCCGACCTACGTCAACGCCGCGCTCGGGCCGCCAGCCCCGGCCGCCTCCGACGAGCGAGCCAAGCGGTCGACCGTCGGCCTGACCACCGAGGAGGACCTCGACCGGCGCCTGGAGGCCATGGAGCGCCGCCTCGCGGTCAACGACTGACGGCAGCCGCTGCTAACCTTGGCGCCGTAGTGGGGGCTGTAGCGCAGCCTGGTAGCGCACCTCGTTCGCATCG